>JBGPKH010000538.1:0-6359 GCA_041485845.1 Bryobacteraceae bacterium | reverse complement strand
CAACTTCGGATCCCGCGAAAGAGGATTGGACTTGGCGGGCTTGGACTTGACGAAGTATTCTCCGGAGACTTGTGCCACCTCTGGAGAGGTCGCGAGATACAGGGACACCGCGGCGCCCTTTTTTGAATTCAGCATGAACAGCTTCACAACGGGGATGATCAGCTTGACGATGAGCGGCACAGGATTGGCGCTCCAGATATTCGTGGCTACTGCGCCTGGGTGGAGGCAGTTCGCGGTGACTCCCGTTCCCGCCAGCCTCCGCGCCAGCTCGAACGTAAACGCGTTCATCAGCAGTTTTGACTGTCCGTAGGCGGCGACGCCACGGTATTTCCGCCGCTCGAACTGGAGATCGTTCATGTCGAGGCGTGCGTGTTGGGCCTCCGATGACGAGACATTAACGATGCGCGATGGCGCGCTGGCCTTCAACAGATCGAGCAAGAGAAGCGTCAGTAGCGCGGCGCCCAGATAATTGGTGGCGAGCGTCATTTCGATGCCGTCCGCGGAAAGCGTGCCTGCTAGCGCGGCACCGCCCGCGTTGTTGACCAACACGTCGAGGCGGGGGTATTTCCGCTGGATCTGCTCCGCGAGCGCTCGAACGGATGCCTGCGACGACATGTCCGCGATCAGCAGATCAACCTGCGAAGATCCGGATTCCCGCCGAATCTCCTCCAGCGCCGCTTTCCCTTTTTCTGCGTTCCGGCAGACCATGACCACGCGCGCGCCCATCTGGGCCAGGCCGAGCGCCGTCTCTTTCCCAATCCCACTGTTCGCGCCCGTTACGATACATATTTTCCCGCTCATACTCGCCGGTGGCATCACATGTGACCTTTCGAACGTATTGGTTGACTACACGACCAACTTTTCGCGTGTAGGCCGCTAAAGTGACGGCCTGAAAGTCCACACGCATGTTATGAGACTACAGGATTCGCCGTGGATTATTATTCCACAACTGCCGGTGCCAGTTTGGTGGCCCACCACTTTCCAGAGTCGTCGAAGATCGTAGCGTGGGCCGTCCCATCCGGTTGGTCGGCCACTCGGAAGTTGACCCTCAAAGCGGACGACTACCGATTCGTTTGGGGGATGCTGGTCGGTCGGATGAATCCGTTAGCAGTTCGAGTCCAGGTTGGGGTCGAAGAAAAAAGGCACAAACGCCGCGCAAATCGCTCAAGTCCTTCTAATGAATCCAATGAGATAGCAATGAGTTCGAGAATTGATAATTGGCTCCCCAGGTAGGACTCGAACCGGCAAACTTCGGCTGCCAACCGGCTGAAATCAACTGCGCTCGACCTCAGCGTGACGAATTCGCTCGGGGAAACGATTCGCGTGCCTTGGCGCCGCCCCAGGGAGAGCAGCCCGCTCTTGTCGCCCGTTACCAGGTAGTCGGCCTTGCCCGCTTGGCACAGGGCCAGCAGAAAATCGTCGGTAGGATCCGGAGAGCGCTCGATGCGCGGCAAGGGGCCGATGGTCTCGGCAAGGTCCTTCAGATCGTTGACCAGGCGGCCAGCCTTGTAGGGCTTGATGCGCGCGGGGATCGCGGGCTTGTGCAGCGTGGCCTTCAGCTCGTCAAGCTGCTCTGCGCAGATCAGGAGCCTGAAATGTCCTTCCTGCCAGGCGCGATAGATCGCGACCGGGTTCCCCAGTTGAATCGGGAGGGCGGAAACCAGGATGTTGGTATCCAGCACCACACGCCCCAGGCTTTGCCGGCCTTGCCTTTGGCGCGACGTTCGGCACGGACCTCACTCACTGTAGCGTCGATGAGGGCCGGCAGTTCGCTCGGATCGGCGCCGGCATTACGCGCCTTGATGTCCTGAACGGTGCGACGCGATCTATCCGTGCATTTGATGGGTGAAGCGGCGGGAACCCTCTTCCCATGAAAACGTCATGGTGCGGCGCAAAGACCTTAACATCGCGTTTTTGGATGCTAAGGGGACCCGATGAGTGTGGTTCCCAGGTGAACGGCCGCCAGCGCCTGGTCCATTGTGGCTACTGAACCGCCGTGTTTGCGCGCCAACAACACAAGGTAGGCGTCAGTGACCTGCCTATGCCCGATGATTCCTGTTGTTGGCACGTCGAGATAGGAAGCATCGTCCGGCCAGAATTCGTGCCGGGGGAGGGCGGAAATGGCTCCCAGCAAGAGCTTTGCAGATTCCGCCGTCGCCTCCACACCGGCGCGCAGGTGGAAACGGACGAGCGCGCCTTGTGTGATGGGGCACGTTGCAAACCGGTGCCCCTTGCGGAACCACGCCGCCGCGCGCGCGTTCAGACTGTGTTCGGGCGTCGCCAGTGCGATGAGGACATTGGAGTCGAGCAGGTAGACCTTAGGCGTCACGGAAGAATAACCTGGACAGTAACCAGATCTCACCGCGGAGAAACGGAGACGCGGAGATTTGCGCGGAGAAGAAACAGGGAGAGGAGAGCAAGCGGATTCGCGTGAATTGGCGGTCGCGACTCGCAGTCGGGTTAGAGAACGCGGAGCGAGCGGAGGAGCGCGGTCCTGGGCGGGGCAGCGTGTCCCAGGGCGAACCGGTCAAGTTATTTTTGCGCGCGCGCTAAGGAAGTCTGGTGAAGAACCGGCCGGCTTTGCCGGGAGCCGGCAAGACCGCCGCCTGCTCCACGCGCTCCACGTTGCGAGGGCGGATGACCACGAGTAGAATACGGAGGACGAGGGGGATGCCGTATGAAGCCGACTCGATTGGTTGCGATTCTTGTGCCCTTGGCGCTGGCGAGCGCGCAGAACGCGTCTTTGGATTTCGAGTTCTTCAAGACGCGCGTGCAGCCCATCTTGCTGCTCAAGCGCCCGGGGCACGCGCGCTGCTACGTTTGCCATTCCACCGGCACTACGTTTCGCCTGGAGAGGCTGTCGCCGGGCGCGACTTCCTGGAATGACGAGCAGTCGCGGCGCAACTTCGATTCCGTGCGGCGGCTGGTGGTCCCCGGCGATCCGAAGGCCAGCCGCTTGCTGACGCACCCGCTCACGCCCGAGGCCGGCGGCGACGAGTTCCATTCCGGAGGCAAGCACTGGGACTCGCAGAGCGATCCCGAATGGCAAACGATGGCCGAGTGGGTTCGCGGCGCCAAACGCTAGGGCTGGAAATCAGGTGCCAGGGCCCGTGACAAAGACCACTCCCTATGGTCGCGGTTCCGATCGGAGGCGCGCGCGTTAGCAAGCGAACTCACCGCGGCACGCCGCTAGGGCAGCACCGCGGTGATGTTGCGCTTCGGCACGTGGCCCACCTTGATGCGGGCCACCTCCTTCATGGTTTTCACGTCGATGGCCGATACGGAATTCGCGCCGGCGTTCGAAACGTAGACTTTGCGGCTGTCCGGCGTGAACGTCAGCCAGTCGGGGGTGCGTCCGACATCGACGCCGCCCAGCAGTTTCAGATCGGGAAGCGAGTAGGCGTAGACCTTGTTGTTGAGGCTGCTATCGATCCACAGCGTCTTGCCGTCGGGGCTGACGCCGATGCCGTGCGACGGCGTGTTGGCGATGTCCGGCTGCTTGCCAGGAGGCGGCGCGGGCAGCGTCACGCGCGTGACTTCCTTGTGCGTGGCGAAGTCCACGACGGCGAATCCGTGCAAGTTCGAAACTTGCACGAACAACCGTTTTGTGGACTTGTCCGGGTTCTGTTCGAAGGCCATGGGCCGGACTCCGTTATCGAAGGGCAGATCCCACACGGGCTGCTCGGTGCCCCGGTCGATGATGGTCAGGAGCTTCCCGACGACGGAGCCGGCCACCACAAACCGGTCGTCGGGGGTGACGTAGGTGTTGTGTACGCCGCCCTTCAGGGGAATGGTCTTGACCTTTTCGAGTGAGGTCGTGTCGATGACATCCACGGCGCCGGGCGCCTGGACGATCGCGACATACACGCGCCGGCCGTCGCGGCTGATGGCGACGTTGTTGGGGTGGCCGGTGAGCGGGATGTGGCGGGTGATTTTGAGGCTCTTGGCGTCGACCACGTCGAGCGTGCTCTCGGCCTCGTTGCTGAAGTAGTAGCGGCTGCCATCGGGGGCGGCGGCGGCGCCGTGGTTCACCTCGATGCCGGTCACCTCGCCCACCACCTTGTCGGTCGCGGGGTCGATGATGTGGACGTTGTCGCCGGCGCTGTTGGTCTGGATGATGCGAATGCTGCTTGCCGCCAGCGGCAAAGCCAGCAGAAGGCCGAAATAGCTGGAGCGGAAACTCATCGTGCTCGAACCCTCCCTGATGTATACTGTAAGCCCAAATGAGGCGCCGCCGCTTTATGAAATTTCTGGCGGGCAGTCCGCTGCTGGCATCGCTGCCCGTGGAAGCGTGGGCCGCCGCCGACCTGGCCGGCCCGCAGGATGCTCTTAACGTCATGGATTTCGAGGAGGCCGCGCGCCAAGCGCTGCCGCCCGCGCACTTCGGTTACATGGCCACGGGCGTGGACGACGACCTCACCCTCAAGGCCAATCACGAAGCCTACCAACGTATCCAACTGCGGCCGCGCCGCCTCGTGGACGTGCGGCAGGCCGATACCAAGGTCGAGCTGTTCGGGACGGTGTGGGACAGCCCGATTTTTCTCTGCCCGGCGGGAAGCCAGCGGGGCTTCCATCCCGACGGGGAACTGGCGACGGCGCGGGCGGCGCGGGCCAAGCGCAACCTGATGGCGCTCTCCACGGTTTCGTCGACCAGCGTCGAGGACGTGAACCGCGAGTACGGAGGGCCGGTCTGGTACCAGCTCTATGCGACCTCGCGATGGGACGCCACCGAGAAACTGGTGAAGCGGACGGAAGCCGCGGGCTGTCCCGCGCTGGTGTGGACCATCGACGTGCTGGCCGGGCGCAACACCGAGACACAGGCGCGCTTCCGGCGGCGGGACGACCGGCAGTGCAGCACGTGTCACGGGCAGGACGCTCTTGGCTCTCTGCGCCGCAAGCCGATGTTCGCGGGGCTCGACGTTACCGGCTTGGGCGGCGCCGGCGCGGGTCCCGCGATCACCTGGGAGACCCTCGACCGATTGAAGAAGCTTACGCCCATGAAGCTGGTGATCAAGGGCATCGAGACGCGCGAGGACGCGCTGTTGTGCTGCGACCACGGCGCCGACGGTATCATCGTCTCCAACCACGGCGGGCGCGCCGCGGAGAGCGGACGCGCCACCATCGAATCCCTGCCGGAAGTGGTGGAGGCGGTGCGCGGGCGAATTCCGGTGCTGGTGGATGGCGGCATCCGCAGGGGCACAGATGTCTTCAAGGCCCTGGCGATGGGCGCGCGGGCCGTGGGAATCGGCCGTCCGTACCTGTGGGGACTGGCGGCGTTCGGCCAAGCCGGCGTGGAACGGGTGATCGACATTCTGCGCGCCGAGTTCCTACTGGTGATGAAACAGTGCGGCGCGCGGTCGCTCGCCGAGATCGGGCGCTCTTCGGTGATGTGGAGCGATGGGCGGCGCGGGTAGCGCCGGGCGGCGGCAAGATTTTCGGGCGCGCAATGTGTGCCAGAGCCATCCATCCCTCTGAACGATCGATCGTTTTCCGAAAACGGTCGAGAAGGCTCTCTTGGGGGCTGCGTGAAATCGCGGGTGGCCGTCTCCCGTCAGGGCACTCGCTCCGGTCCGGGGGGCGCATCTTTGGAAAAAACCGCCCCAGATGCGCCCCCCCATTCCCAACCCCCGACACCTTGACACCATGCCCCTCACAGGATGTAATGTCAGCAGTCCAAACACAAAGAGAGGGAGCCACCGCATGACACCCACCCGCCGCACCTTCCTGAAAGCGTCTGTCCTCACGTCCGCCCTGGGCTTCGACCTCGCCCCCGCCTACGCGCAAGCCCGCGACCTCAAAATCTCGCGCACCACCGAGACCCGCTCCACCTGCCCCTACTGCTCGGTGAGTTGCGGCATTCTGATCCACACCCTCGGCGACAAGGCCAAGAACGTCACCCCCCAGGTGGTCCACGTCGAAGGCGACCCCGATCACCCCATCAACCGCGGCACCCTCTGCCCCAAGGGCTCCTCCCTCCAGCAGGACATCGTCAACGAGCGCCGCCTCCTCAAGCCGCAGGTCCGCCGCCCCGGCTCGGACCACTGGGAAGACATCGCCTGGGACACCGCCATCGACGAAATCGCCCGCCTCGTCAAGAAGACCCGCGACGACACCTTCATAGATAAGGATGCGCAAGGCCGCACCGTCAACCGCTGCGAAGGCATCGCCTGGAACGGCGGCTGCACCGACACCAACGAGTTCAATTACCTGGTCGTGAAAACCATGCGCAGCCTGGGGGTCTGCTACCTGGAAAACCAGGCCCGTGTTTGACACGGCCCCACGGTCTCCAGTTTGGGGGCCACTTTTGGAAGAGGGGCGATGACCAACGGCTGGGTCGACATCAAGAACACCGACATGAT
>JBGPKH010000537.1:0-6362 GCA_041485845.1 Bryobacteraceae bacterium | reverse complement strand
TACCCGATACTTGTCGGCCTTCGGCCGGTTAAGGCAGGCCGCGCAGCGCTGCTGAGTTCCCGCGGCCTACCACGTCTGTTCTGGGCTGGGCGTCGTGTCGAGATTCTTCATGTCCCTAGACTTTTGCGCGGCTGTTATAGCACCTCTGCTGCTGTCCGGGCGTGGCGCAGACTCTCAAGCTGGGGTGTCCGGACTCCTGCGGGCACTATTTTTGGCGGCCGCGAACTATGCGTACCCAAGAGTGGGGACGCGGTACACACGATTGCATTCGCCACGAACTTCAGGCGACTGTCAGTCGCAGGCTCAAGCTGCCGGGCTTTTAGCCGGCAGTCGTTCAGTTGCCGTTATACGGCGCACAACGGGAATGTTGTTCTGGTTTCGAGCTCCCGTCATGCTGCGGCTGCCGAGTGCGTACGTCTTCCGGCTCCTGGCTCCCCTATCCCGCCAGGATCTCGCGGGCGAAAACCTTGCCTCGTCAGCATCACGGGACGTCAACGAAGCCAACCACACAGACTGGCACAGCAATAGGGACATGGGACAGCAATGGACCCGCCACTCGGCGTCCCGCCGGCCACCACTGGTCCGCCTCCTGCTTTTGAAGGCTCCCCCAACTCCTTCTTCCTGGTGTCCACCGAGATCACCGGGTCAGTCAGCGGAGTGCTGTGTGCTTTCACGTGTCTCGATTCGGATGCCGCGGTCCGTTATTGGCGTTGACGCTCCATTGCAGCGTTTGACCCATCGCTTGCACGCATCGTCCCTCCGAGTTGCGGGATATCGGATGCGCTCGCCGCGTTAGCTCGACAGCCATCGCCCGGGTCGATTTGCCCAGGTCCACCCTCCTCAACCTTTGGTCGCCTGGCGCCGGTTTCCCGGAAAACCGCCACCCGATGGGGCCGTAGTCCGTTCAGCCGCTTCCAGCCCTTCCCGCTGCGCGAAAGCTCGCCCTTTCCACCACGCAGTTTGATCCACGCCGTCGAAATTCGACAAACTCTCCTTAGGGTGCGATTGACCCGACCTTAAGGTGCCTGCCTAATTGAGCTACAACCCCTCTGCCCTTAACTTGGAACAAGAGCAGCCGCCCTGTCGGCAGCGGCTCACGTGAGGAGAGACCTTGCGCGGGCAAGGGCAAGGCTAATTGCGCAAAATCACGATCCTGGTAGTCAGCTCCCCGTCGCTTGCACGGATCATTAAGCATCTCTTTCGTGGCCGGCCCGAGTTCGAAGTCGTAGGCACTTTAAGCAGTTTGGGGAGCCTGGGGCCGCAGGCCGGACGGCTGCTTCCCGAACTGATCGTGGCGAACGTGAAACCAGTGAGCGTCGGGATTTGCCGGGTGGTCGCTTCCATCAAGCAGTCCAGTCCCTCATCCAAGCTGATCCTGATCTGTCCGGTCGAAGAACTCGCGCGCGCGGCCCGCAAGTGCGGTGCTGACGCCTGCCTGAAAGATGAGAAGTTGGCCGGCCGTCTCTTACGAACGGCCCGCACCTTATCGGAGCGTCCGAGGGCGGCTAACGCCGGGGATTAGAAAACACGGCGTTATCAGCTCGGCTTTCGCTTCCCAAAAAGGCCATCTTTCAAACCCAAAGGAGAACCTCGTTGAAAAAGCAAGTTATTCGAACCGTCCCGCTCCTGGGGATATTAGTGTTGATAGGCTCGATGGCGCCAGCTCTTGCGCAGTTATCGGTCGGAGGCTTGGAGCTTCCGCCCGACTA
The DNA here is from genome assembly GCA_041485845.1 of Bryobacteraceae bacterium. Classification (GTDB taxonomy): domain Bacteria; phylum Acidobacteriota; class Terriglobia; order Bryobacterales; family Bryobacteraceae; genus OMOG01. Next base: position 4,653 of record JBGPKH010000537.1, on the reverse strand, counting down.
CAATACTTTCCAGCCGCCGGCGGTGGGCGGCACCTATGTCGATCCAGTCTTCGGCTCGACGGTCAAGCGGATATCGAACGCCTTGGGCACGCCCAACGCCGACCGCGGCGGCAACCTGACGTGGATCACGGACGAGTATTCGACCATGAGCCCGTTCAACAGCGACAATTCCAGGATTCTTCTGGTGCACCAAAGCTACTTCGGACTCTATGACGGAAGCGGCGTCTATATTCGGGATCTTCCGCTCGAGATCAACTCCTCCAGCGAACCGAGGTGGTCGCGGAAGGATAATCACACGATTTACTACGTTCGCGGCAACCAGTTCAAGACCTACGACATCTCCAGCGGCGTCATAAACATCTTGCACACGTTCAGCGAATACTCCGCCATCAGCGGCAAGGGCGAATCCGACATCTCTCTAGACGGGGACCACTTTGTTTTCGCCGGAGACGGCCGGTACGTCTTCGTGTATCGGATCGGCGCCGACACGAAATCTGCAACGCTCGATACCGGCGGCCGCGGCTTCGATAGTCTGTATATCACACCTAATAACAACGTCACCATCACCTGGAATCAGTCCGGCACCGTGCGCTATACCGGCATTGAAATGTTCGACAGCAACATGAATTTCCAGAGACAGGCCGCCCGGGCCGGCGGACACATGGACGTCACGCTGGACACCAACGGCAATGAAGTTCTGGTCTGGACCAACTCCAACGATCCGCAGCCGATCTGCAACAACGGCATCGTGAAGATCCGGCTTGCCGACGGGCAACAAACCTGCCTGGCATCTTTCGATTGGAGTCTCGCAGTGCATATTTCCGCCCCGGACAACAGCGGCTTTGTTTATGTGGAAACCTTCGCCCCAGGCAATCCCACCCCACCGAGTGGATGGGTCGCATATACGAACGAGTTGCTGCAGATCAAGCTCGACGGTTCGCAGGTGCTTCGCCTGGCCCATCACCGCAGCCGCCCGTTCCAAACCGACACCTACAATTGGCAGCCGCGGATGTCCACCAGTCGCGACGGGAGCCGAGTGGTCTACAACAGCGACTACGATTTGCAGGTGATCGACGGATATGCGGCTGAATACGGCGACGTCTACCTGATCGTAGTGGGCAGCCCATCCACTTCGCCGCCACCGACTCCTCCTCCCACGCCTCCTCCCACAACCACAACCACGGTTCGCTACGAGCAAAACAACCCGGCGGTCCAACTCATGGGGACCTGGTTCTCGAATAACGGAGCGTTCAACAGCGGTGGTTCCGCCATTCTGGCAATGGACAAGGGCAGTCAGGCCAAGTTCACCTTCACCGGAACGGGCGTCCAGTGGATCGGCTACCGCGATCAGTGGTCGGGCATCGCGCAGGTCTATCTGGATGGAGCGTTGAAGGGAACGATGGACACGTACTCGGCCAGTTCGCTGGCTCAGGCCGTGGTCTATTCGTTAAGCGGTCTCAGCAATGCCAGTCATAGCCTGACGCTCGTGGTCACGGGGACACGCAATAAGAAGTCCGGCGGAACGTGGGTCTGGGTCGACGCCTTGGATGTGTCCATCCCGTCAACCACCACGACGACGACTTCGACGCCGATTCGCATAGAGCAGAGCGCCCCCGCTGTGGTTTATGCCGGAGGCACCTGGTTCACGAACACCACGGCTCCCAGCAGCGGCGGGTCGGCCGGCCTCTCAACGGACGCGAACGCCCGCGCCACCGTGACCTTCACCGGCACCGCGGTGAAGTGGATCGGGTATCGGGACGAGTGGTCGGGCAGCGCCCGAGTATACGTAGACGGAGTGTTGAAAGCCACTATCGATACCTACGCTTCTCCTTCCCAGGCGCAAGCAGTACTGTACACGGCGACCGGCTTAGTCAGCGGGGTCCACTCGTTGTCGATTGAGGTTGCCGGAACACACGGCGCGGCGTCCGGTGGGAGCTGGGTGTGGGTGGATGCTTTTGATATTACGCCCTAGTCTTTCAAGCCCGCGGTGGAAGTCTTGTTCCGCACGGGGTAGCGGCTCCGGACTCCTAGCGGATGAGGATGTGGGTTTTGCGGAAGCCGCGCGCGTCCGCGAGCGGCGCCCCGGTGACAACGAATCTCGCGGTCGGGGACATGGCTGCTCCAGGTTGGTCTATCGCTCTACTGTTCGGGCAGGTCACCAAACCACCGGCGGACGCCGCATCGTTGCTGGGACCGCACCACCTACTTTCTCACGGTTCGTTCCCGTCGCAGGCGTCCTCCCAACCGTCGATGGGTTGGTCTACATCTCTCAGCCAGCGCGGCAGAAGTCTCCTTCCGCGCAGCTTTAGCGGCTTTCTTACTTCCAGCGGGCTCTTGTTCTGCATTGGCGTGAACAATACGATACAGCCGTGGCCCGGCTCTCTGCGTATACTTAAATCGAGGTTACGTGATGGAGGTTCTATGGCTCAATGTTTTGAGGGAACTCGCGAAACCATTCTTCTTGTTGAAGACCACTTGGCTCTTCTGAAGCTGGTCAAGCAGATTCTGGAAGATGCCGACTTCTCGGTGATTCCGGCGAAGAACGCGAAAGAGGCCCTTCGCCTCGAGGCAGAGTGTTCGGGGACCATCGACCTGCTGCTTAGCGATGTCAGGATGAGGGGCATGTCTGGACCAGAGCTGGCGCAAACACTCACGGAGCGGCGTCCACAGATCCGCGTGGTGCTGATGTCGGGTTACCCGGGCGGCGCTTCGCTGGTTCACCACTACGGTTGGCATTACATACAAAAACCCTTCGTACCTTCAGCCCTGGTGGATACGATCAAAGGCGCCTTACGTGGCGAAGCTCGGTCTGCACTCTCACGGATGGCAACCGGTTCCGGTTCCCTCGGCTGGCATACATAATCAGGTCCGCGCGATTGTGCAGGGTTCGCACGTGGAATAGACTCGTCGTGTGCACGTTGATGGCGCCCCCCCGAAGCTTTGGCTGGTCACATCGACAATTGCCCGACTGAAGAGTACTCCTCCATCCTGGCGCCCGGACGCGGGCCCACGATGTTGGGCGGAGGGGTCAGTCCATCGTGTAGAACAACGTTGAGTAGGGTGCTCCTAACCTTCAATATGTCCGTGCGATCGATATAGTCGATAAGGCCCATTCTGCGGAACTTGTTCATGAAAAGGCTGACCCTGGAGCGAGTGGCGCCAACCATCTCAGCCAGCGTCTCCTGACTAATTTTCGGAATCACTGCCTCCGGCTTGTCTTCCCCGTGGAACTTGGCCAGATGGAGAAGCAAACGGGCCAACCGCTTCTCACTGGTATTGAAGAGCTGATCAACCAAATCTTCTTCCATCTTCATATTTCGTGAGAGTAGATAGGCGAGGAACAACTCAGAGACCGATGGCGCGTCCCGGATCAACTGAAGCGCGCTCAGTCTTTCCAGCCGCACGAGAGAACAGCCGGTCATGGCGACGGCGGTTGACGTGCGCAAAGGCTGTCCCGTCAGGCATCCCTCGCCAAAGAAGTCGCCTACTCCGAGAATGGCGACGATGGCCTCTTTGCCCGAGCTTGAGACCACCCTCAGAAGGACTGTCAGCTCCAGGATGTAAAAGACGGCGTCCGCCGTGGTGGCCTGGCAGAAAATGATTTCGGTCTTGGAGTATTCGGCAATTCTCCTGCCGACACCGCTCTTGGCGAGACAAACCAGGGGATCGGATTGTAGAACTGCTCCGGGTCTCACAGTGTTTTGGTGTGGAAGTAGTCGAACTGGCATCGCGCCGCCTTTATTGCACGCCACGGACCAGCATGATCGTCGGAAACATGTCGTTGGTGAGAGGTCATCCATCGAGCGCAATCGCCCGGTGTCACGAGGGCAAGTCTGGTATCGCCGCTCACAAGAACGCTTCCTGGATTGTTCCCAGCGACACGATTGCCCTGGTCCGGTACCGCCCGGCCGTCCCGCGCCAAGTCGGATCGACAGCTCCAGACACCTTTCCGGGACGGTGCTCAGCGTTAGGAAAGGAACCGAACTCCACGACCTGGTTCCAGGCGTTCGGGGTTCGGAGCGGGACGTTTGGCGTTCGGAAGGACCGTTCGCAACCCGAAGTGGATGCCGAAAGTACCCGGGAGGCCAGATTTTGCACTGTTCATGTTGCACGGGTCTATAGGACGCAGGGGCGGGATGGTGTGCTGATGGGAGGACGGTACGCGGTGAGGGGAAGTGTTCTTCCGCCACGGCGTTGCGGCTTTCCGGACTTCCGGTGGGCTCCTATTTGGCGGCAGTGAGCAATTCGATACAGTCGTAGAACGGCTTTCCGGATATTCTAAGACTAGCTGTTCCAGGTCAGTTTGTTTATGGCTCTACCTTTCGGGGGAACTCTCGAAACCATTCTTCTTGTTGAAGACCACTCGGCCCTTCTCAAGCTCGTCAAGCAGATTCTGGAGGATGCCAACTTCACGGTGATTCCGGCGAGCAGCGCGAAACAGGCGATTCGGCTCGAAGCGGAGTTTCCCGGGACCATCGACCTGCTGCTTAGCGATGTGAGGATGAGGAGCGTGTCCGGCCCCAACCTCGCCAAAAAGCTCAAGGAGCGGCGCCCCCAAATGCGTGTCATGCTGATGTCCGGTTACCCGGGCGGCGCTTTGCTGGTTCTTAATTACGGTTGGCACTATATCGAAAAACCGTTCGTACCTCCGGT
>JBGPKH010000536.1:0-6377 GCA_041485845.1 Bryobacteraceae bacterium | reverse complement strand
GTACAGCGAAGCCAGCGAATTCGGCGCGACGGCACTGCTTGGCGCGGCGGCGGAATGCACCGTGCTGCCGGCGATCACCCCGTAATAGCGGCCCATCCAGTACGGCAGAATGTAGTCGATCCCGGCGCCCTCGATGGTTCCGAAGCCGCCGCCGGCAAGCTGGAAGGGATCGCGCTGCCAGAGGAAATCGGTGGGCGGCCGCTGGGGAACCGGTACGGGCTGGCAGGCTTCGCGGCCGCAAACCTGAACGGTCTTCGTCAAGTCGACCGACGGGTCGCGATTGGGCCTTTGCAGCCACTGGTCAAGCAGGGCGCCGATCTCGCTGTCCCGGGACGCATTCGCGCCCTGGAGCGCCCGATCGATCACGTCGAAGAAGGCATTCTGGTGCGATGCCGTGTAGTTGCGCAGAATCCTGTAAGCTCCCTGGTTATCGCTGTTATTCTGCAGCCGGAGCAGGTTGTAGAAGGTCATGTAATCCAGGTTGAACTTGAAATAGGACTGGTTGCTCTGGACATCCACCCGCACGGCCGCGTCCACCGGCGCCACGAGGAAGGGGCCGCTGACTGTATTGGAAGGATTGACATGGCGAGCCACCTGGAGCAGCATCTGCAGTTCTTCCGGACGCAATTGGAACGTGCTCGAAATGTCATCGTTGGGCGACCACTGGTGCCGCGAGATGTACCCGATGAGGCGCGTTGCGAGGTCGCTGATCGCGCTCTTGACCGAGGCGTCGTCCACCACGTCGAACGCTGCGCCGAGCCCGAAGAAAGCGCCCACTATTTGATCGCGCGACGTATTATCCACCCAAATCAGGGGCGGATTCTGGCGGATGGTGTTACGCGCCTCTTCGTTTTGGATTCCGGCGGCGTAGGGAGAGTTAGCGGGCAGCGTACATCGCGCCAGCCGGTTATCACCGGTCACATCGGCGAGCAGCTTGAGACCCGCCAGCGCCGTTTTGACGTTGCTGAGAGCGCCGGCGGATTGTGTGACTTTGTACCGGAAGGCCTCGGCCGCCAGGTATGCGCCGGTCCACAGAGCCGAATCGCCGCAACGGGTGTAGCCCACGATCTGGTCGCTGGCAGGCGAGGCGTAGACCGGATCGGTAATGGCGCCGAACGGCATATGCCGCGCCTGAATGCGCGCCGAGATGGCGAGGGCATCGGCTTCGGAAGCCCGCGCCGGAAGAGCCAGGCCGCCAAGGATCGCGATGGTCGAAAGCGTACCAGTCCACCTGCACACGAATCCCATCATTTCTTTATGACGTCTCGGCGGCGGAGATGTTTCCGCCGGGACGCCGGTTCCGGTAATTCCGGTTACGTTTGTTCAGCGATCCGTAGCGTTTGCACAGCCATGGCCCCCGCATCAACGCTACGATTACGACCGATTACGGCTAGAGTCGCACCGGACTAGTGGGCACGGGAGCATGGCTGGCCGGTCAGCGGCGGCTGTTAAATTACTCTACCGGCTCAGTAGGATCAGCCAACGTGATACAACAGTTTCGAATGAGCGACGATGTACGGCATGGCGGCTTCTCCGCACGCCTCGATTGCCATTATCTGCTGCAGTTACCGGAGGCGGAGGATTCGGGGACCGCACTGGTGGTGACGCTGCACGGTTTCGGGCAGACTCCCGAAGCGATGCTGCACCTCACGCGCAAGTTGTTCGGCCCGCGGCATATCATCGCTTCGCTCCAGGGGCCCAATCAGTTTTTCCTCGACGAAAAAACGTTGCAGGTGGGTTACGGATGGAACACCAACCGCCACGCGGCGTCCTCCATCCGGCTGCATCACGACATGGTGCTGCACGTGTTGAACGAGGCCGGCCGTGAACAGGGCATCCCTCCGCAGAGGCGCATCCTGGCTGGATTCTCGCAGCCGGTTTCGCTGAACTACCGGTTCGCGGGGACGTTCCCGGACGCGGTCCGCGGGGTGGTGGGGGTGTGCGGGGGGCTTCCGGGGGATTGGGAGACGGGCAGCTATCAGCCGGTGACCGCCGCGGTGCTGCACATCGCGCGGCGCGAAGACGAATATTATCCTCCCGCGGTCACGGAACAATATCCCGCGAGATTGCGTCTTCGGGTAATGGACCAGGAGTTCCACCTGATCGACGGCGGCCATCGTGTGCCATCCCAGGGTCGCGCGATTGTGGAGGGCTGGCTGGGGCGAGTGCTGCGATAATACGAAATATATGTCATCTGGCAAGTTCATGCGCCGTCCGGCGGTTTTGCTGGCTCTGGCGCTCTGCTCGGTCGGCGGGGTGGTGACGCTCTTGGGACGGCTCGCGACCGGGCCGGCCGTGGAGCAGAAGCGCGTGCCGTTCTCGAGCGAGCCCGGCACGAAAGCGTATCCCGCCTTTTCGGAGGATGGACAGCGCGTGGCATACAGCGCGCGCGGCGCCGCCAAGATCGACGCCTTCCACATTTTTGTGCGCACGGTGGTCAAAGACACGCCGCGGCAGTTGACCGAGGGCGCGGCGAACGACGTCAGCCCGGCGTGGTCACCCGACGGCACGAAGATCGCGTTCCTGCGGGCCGGCGAGGGGCGCGCGCAATACCTGGTGACGCCGGTGGGCGGCGGGGCGGAGCGCAAGGTGGCGGAGTTCCCGGCGGCGGGCGACGAATCGCAGCCCCTGCCGGCGGTTACCTGGACCAAGGACGGCGGGGCGCTGGTGGTGGTTCAGAGCGGCGATAAGGCGCCGGGACTGGCGGTGGTCACGATCGATTCCGGCAAGGTGACGCGCATTACCAATCCGCCCGAGGGGTCCGAAGGCGACTCCAGTCCAGCGATTTCCCCGGACGGCGGCACGCTGGCATTCGTCCGGAGCACGGGGGCGGACGCCGCCGACGTTTACCTCTGCGATCTCTCGGGGGCTTCGCCGCGACGGCTGACGTTTGACGATCGCGGCATCCGCGGCCTCTCGTGGACGGCGGACGGGCACGACCTGGTCTACTCTTCGAGCCGGGTGGGTGGATGGCGGCTGTGGCGCTTGCCGGCCTATGGCGGCAGCCCGCGGGAGCTTCCCATCGCCGGCAGGCAGGCGAAGGACCCGGTGGTGGCGCGCGCGGGATACCATCTGGCGTATGCCGACAGCCCCTCGGTATCGGCGATCTGGCGGGCGACGCTCGGGCCGGGCTCGGACGGCGCGACGGCCGACGAGCGCCCGCTGATTCGCTCGTCGGCGCGCGAGATTTCGCCGGCGTATTCGCCCGACGGCAAGAAGATCGCGGACATTTCGGAGCAGACCGGCACGGACGAGATCTGGGTGTGCGACGCGGACGGCGGAAATCGCGTGCAGGTGACGCACCTCAACGGGCCGTCGATCGGCCGGCTGCGGTGGTCGCCCGACGGCAAGACGATGCTCTACGATTCGCGGGGCGATCGCGGTTTCGACCTGTACAGCGTGGCCGCCGTGGCCCACGCGCCCAAGCCCACGCGCCTGGCGCTGCAAAGCGGGAACGCTTCGTGGTCGCACGACGGCAAGAGGATCTACTTCGATTCGCGCGGCCAGATCTGGAAAGCGGCGGCGAACGGCGGGAGTCCGGAGGCTTTGACGAAGGAGTTCGCGGGAGGAGCGCAGCCCGTGGAGTCGGTGGACGGGAAGTACGTGTACTACCGCATGCGGCGCAGTTTCTGGCGGGTCCCGGTGGAGGGCGGGGAAGCGGAGGAGGCGATTATCCCGGAGCACGACCTGATGTGGGTGACGACCCTTCAGCTTACCAAGAAGGGCGCCTATTACGCGGAGTTCCAGCGGAGCATGCGGTCGTGGGTGATCGCGTTCTACGATTTCGCGACGAAGAAGAGCTCGACCGTGCTGGCGCTCAAGAACGTCGAATTCGGGCAGGGTCATCTGTTTTCGGTGTCGCCGGACGGGAAGTATGTATTGTTTCCGCGGGTGGACCAGAGTCAGACGGATTTGATGATGGTGGAGAATTTCCGGTAGCGGGATTTTCACCGCCGAGACGCCGAGCCGCCGAGTAAGACAAAGTCAAAACCTGAGAACGCCGAGGTGGCAGAGGGAAACGAGGGCTGGCGCCAGGCGGGTTGGTGCGGTACGCGCCGGCCCCTACAATAGTCTTGAATGCCACAATTCGACGTCGTGGGCGTTGGCCTGAACGCCACCGACACCTTACTGATCGTTCCGCACTTCCCGGCCTACGCGGGCAAGGTGCCTTTTCAGGAAGAAATGTTGTCGCCGGGGGGCCAGGTGGCCAGCGCGATGGTCGCCTGTGCCCGGCTGGGGCTGCGCGTCAAGTACATCGGCGCCATCGGGGACGACGAGCGCGGCCGCATCCAGATGGACAGCCTGCGCGGCACCGGCGTCAATCTCGACGACGTGCAGCTTTGCCGGAATTGTGCGAATCAATCGGCCTACATCATCATCGACCGCTCGACCGGCGAGCGCACGGTGCTCTGGCGTCACGACGATTGCCTGCGCATCGACCCGGAGCGCATCACGTCCGAGCAGATCGCGGGCGCGCGGATGCTGCACGTGGACGGCTACGACACGGCGGCCGCGGCGCGCGCCGCCTCGCTCGCGCGCAGCCACGGCATCCCGGTGACGGCCGACGTCGATACCATCTATCAGGGCTTCGACCGGGTGCTGCCGAACATCGATTACCTGGTGGCGAGCTCCGAATTTCCCACCGCCTGGACCGGCGTGGGCGACCCGTTTCGCGCGCTCGCAACCATCCAGGAGGAATACGGCATGAAGGTCGCGGCCATGACACTGGGCGCCCACGGCTCGCTGGCCCGCGAGTGTGGACGATATCACTATTCACCGGCTTTTGTGGTGAATTGCCTGGACACGACGGGCGCCGGAGACGTGTTTCACGGGGCGTTCTGCTATGCTGTTTTGCAGGGAATGACGATGCCCGACGCGCTCGAATTCTCCAATGCGATGGCGGCCCTGAACTGCACGGCGCTGGGAGCCCGCGGCGGAATCCGCGGCCTCGAAGAGGTTCGCGTCCTGATGGCGCGGGCCGAAAGACGGGCACACCCGGAGATCGCAGCCCGCGCGGCCGAGGACTCCGGCAACTAGATGTTCCCGTTACGCGACACGCAGCCGAGCTATTCCCGGCCGGTGGTCACGGTGGTGCTGATCGCGATCAACCTCCTGGTCTTCCTGCGGGAGTTCTCGCTGGACGATTACTCGCTGAACGCCTTCATCGCGATGTACGGGTTCACGCCCGGCCACTTCCGCATCGAAAACGTGCTCACGTCGATGTTCGTTCACGGCGGCTGGATGCACGTGCTGGGCAACATGTGGTTCCTGTGGATCTTCGGGGACAACATCGAGGACATTCTGGGCCACGCCAAGTTTCTGGTGTTCTATCTTCTGTGCGGGGCGGCCGCGGCTCTGGGGCAGATGCTCATCGGCCCTTTCTCGCGGGTACCCATGGTGGGAGCGAGCGGCGCCATCGCGGGAGTGATGGGCGCGTACCTGATCAAGTTTCCGCGGTCGCGAATCCTGACCTTCGCCTTCATCTTTTTCTTCATCTACACGTTTGAAGTTCCGGCATGGCTGATGTTGATCTACTGGTTCGCGATCCAGCTTCTGAGCGGCGTGGGCAGCATCGGCTACACCCAGGCATCCCAGGGCGGCACCGCGTTCTTCGCGCACGTGGGCGGATTTGTCGCGGGTATCGTCCTGATCCGGGCGCTGGGCACGCGCGAGCGCTTCACGCGCCGCCGCGATCTCTACTGGCGATGATCCGGCCCGTGAAGCAGTTGGTCACGCTCTACACGCGCGCCGGATGTTGCCTGTGCGAGGATGCCAAGCGGGTGATCCAACAGGCTCGGCGGCGCGCCGCTTTCGATTACGAAGAATTCGATATCGATGCCGATCCGGAGCTGCGCCGCCGGTACAATGACGAAGTGCCGGTGATCGCCATCGATGGCGTGAAGGCCTTCAAGTACAAAGTGGATATGAAAGAATTTCTCAAGAAACTGGCGGCGCGCGCATGAACCTCGACGTTCTGGCTATCGCCGCGCATCCCGACGACGTGGAGCAGACCTGCGGCGGCACGCTCATCCGCATGGCCGAGATGGGGTATCGCACCGGCGTGCTGGACCTGACGGCCGGCGACATGGGCACGCGCGGCACGCCCGAGCAGCGCATTGCCGAATCGCAGGAGGCCGCGCGCCACATGCTGCTGGTGTGGCGCGACAACCAGCACATGCCGGATGCGCGCCTGGAAAACACCATCACCGCGCGCATGACGCTGGCGATGCGGATCCGCGAGCTCCAGCCGCGGGTGGTGATTCTGCCGTACTGGGAGGCGCGGCATCCGGATCACTACCGGGCGGGGGAGCTGGCCTACGAGGGGTGCTTTGTGGCGGGGTTGAGGAAACTCGACCCGGCGACGGAGCCGCACCGGC
>JBGPKH010000535.1:0-6387 GCA_041485845.1 Bryobacteraceae bacterium | reverse complement strand
GCCGCGATTCACCCTTTCTAGATCGCGCATGAGGTCTCGAACTGGCTTGGCATCGCCCGTAGAGAACCAGGCTTGCGGGATCGCAAAGTATCCCAGATTGCGTGTTCATCGGCACGAGGCGCGGATGACTCCTGCAAAACGCCGCAGTGTTTACCGATTTCGCCATCAAGTGTCCGTATCGGCTTGCCGGCCAAGTGGCTGCATTTCCAAGATCCCGAGATACGTTCGGGGAAGTCCAGTTGCACCTCGATTCGGCGCTCAGCTCCGGCGAGAATGCCTTAAGTTAACGCTGATTCGCCCCCTGTCCCTACCGCCCCATCCAACCCCCGTCCACCGTCAACACCGTCCCGCTCACGTAGTCCGCTGCCGGCGACGCCAGGAACACCACCGCGCCCGCGAGATCCCGTGGATCGCCCCAGCGTCCCGCCGGAATCCGCGACAGAATCGCCGGATACCGCAACGGGTCGTTGCGCAGCGCCGTGGTATTGTCCGTCGTAATGTACCCCGGCGCGATGGCGTTCACCTGCACGTTGCGCCCGGCCCATTCGTTGGCCAGCGCCTTGGTCAATTGCGCCACCCCGCCCTTGGCCGCCGCATACCCGGGCACCGTGATGCCTCCCTGGAAGCTCAGCAGCGACGCCGTGAAAATGATCTTCCCCGACCCGCGCTCGAGCATGTCGCGCCCGAACTCGCGCGCCAGCACGAACTGCGCGTTCAAGTTCACTTCGACGATCTTGTCCCAATACTCGTCGGGATGCTCCGCCGCCGGTTTGCGCAGAACCATGCCGGCATTGTTGACCAGGACGTCGATGGGAGGACACTCGCACTTCACCTTGGCTATGAACGCGTTCAGCGCCTGGCGATCGCCGAGGTCGCAGGCATAGCCCCAGAAGCGGCTGCCGTTGGCCTCCACCTCCTGGCTCACTTCGCTGCCGCTGGGCTCGAGATTCGCGCTCATCCCCACGATATCCGCGCCGGCCTCCGCCAGCGCCACCGCCATCGCCTTGCCGATGCCGCGCCGGGCGCCGGTCACCAGGGCCGTCTTTCCGTCTAACTTGAATTGTTCCAGAATGCTCAAAGTTTCACTCCGAACACGACGCCGCCCGGAGTGTCGATCCCGATGAACTTCAGGCGATGGCAGATGTGGCGGCGCCCGGCACGGCACGCAGGGCAATCGCCCGAAGGATCGAGAGGCGGCACGGTCACGCGGCCGCCCGTCTGCCAGCCTGCGACAGCCGCGCCCACCGCTTCGACGACGCCCGGCATCTCATGCCCCACGACGTGCGGCAGGCGCAGCCGATGGGCCATCGCGCCATGGAACAGGTGCAGATCGGTCCCGCAGATTCCGCGGCAGGCCACGCGGATCTGCGCCTGGCGCGGCCCGGGCGGCGCCGCCACGCCGGGGCCTATGTGGATCGTTTGGTTGCCGGAAAAGAATGCAGCTTGCATGTGCCTCGCACGCCCGGACTCACCCGGTGTAGTGCGCGCTCACCGCCAGAAAGAAGAGCACTCCGATCGCGATCACCGCGCCCGCGGGCAGGCGCAGCGCCTTCTCGCTCTTCACGTCCAGTTCTTCCCGCTTCAGGTACGCCGCCCGCCCGCTCTTCATTTCGTTCAGCATGAATCCCACGTTCCAGAACGTTTTCATCGCCCGCTTCTTCACCACCACGAGAATCAAAGAAATCACGCCGCCAATGATCGCGCTGAACAGGAAGATCGCGAACCAGTCCTGCCAACCCACCATGGCCCCGATGGCCGCCATCAGCTTCACATCGCCCGCGCCCCGGAAGTGCAGCAGGTACATCACGAAATTCACGGCGAAGGCAATCCCGAACCCCACCAGGGAAAGCCGCAGCCCGGGCCAGCCCTGGTAGAGAAAGGTGTTCATCGCCAAGCCGGCCAGCACCCCGCTGGCCGTTAGCCAGTTGGGTATCCGCCGATACCGCACATCGTATACTGCCGCCCCTAGGACCAAGGTTAGCAGGATGATTTCCACTCCAGGTGGAGGAAGCGTGAGCCCCATGGACCCACAAGTATAGCGCGACTATTGCGTCGGTCCACTGATATGCAGCGGCCGCGTCGCCTGCACCTGCAAGCCATCCTTGTAGTTCGCGAGGCCGGGGATCGACACCGGCAGACGCCCGCGAATGGGGATCTCTCCGAATAGCGCCCGCACCGCCGCAACTTCCGAGGGGGGCACCGTGCTGAAGGTCGCGAGATAAGCCGTCACGTTCGGAAAATTCCGCAGCAGGTAAGGATTGCCCAGGGCGACCAGCGCCACGGGCTTGCCCCCCGCAACCAGAGCTTCGACGGCGTGCGGCAGTTCCCCCGCCAGCCCCACGGCGCCGCGGTTCGCCGCCACCGACGCGAACGCAGCCACCGCATAGCTTTGGCACCCGGAGAGCTTGCCGATCGCCTCATCCAGCTCCTGCCGCGGCATCGAAGGATCGAGCGTAATCACCGGCGCTTGCGGAATGCCGTTCCCCGCGGCGCTCGCGGGAAGCCGCCGGCGGACTTCCTGCGTAAAGACCTGTCCCGCCGTCCCGAAGCGGCTCTCCGCCATCACCACGTAGCACGCACGCTCGGGCGCGGCCAGCGGCGCCAGGTTGCCGCCGTTGCGCACCAGGGTCACCGCGCGGTCGGCAATCTCCTGCGCCTTCTCGTTGGCTTCCGGAGAATCCACCACGTCGCCGATCGCCTCCAGGTCCACGAACCGCTTCTTGTCCAGCCCCACCTTCTCCTTCGCCGCCAGAATCTTGACCACGCTCTCCTGGATGCGCTGCCGGCTCAATCGGCCGCTCTGCACGGCGGCAATCACCGCCTTGATCGCGGCATCCGGGTCGGCCGGCATGAGCAGCGTATCGGCGCCCGCCTCCAGCGCCCGCACGCAGGCCTCGCCCGAAGTAAAGCCCCGGGCGATGCCGCCCATCTCCAGCGCGTCCGTGATCACCAGGCCGCGGAACCCCAGTTGCTTCCGCAAAAGGTCCGTGAGGATCGCCGGGGAAAGCGTGGCGGGCAGATCCGGCGGCGCGATCGCCGGCACCGCGATGTGCGCCGTCATGATGGCATCCGCGCCCGCCTCTATGGCCGCCTTGAACGGCACCAGCTCGAGGCGCTCCAGCCGGTCGCGGTCCGCCGGGATGGTCGCCAGGTTCATGTGCGTATCCACCGCCGTATCGCCATGCCCCGGGAAGTGCTTGGCGGTGGCCAGCACGTAATTTTTCTTGTCCGCGTGCGCCCCGTCGATGAAGGCCTTCACCTGCGCCGCCACGTCCTGCGGATTCTCGCCGAAGGAGCGGATGTTGATGATCGGGTTATCGGGGTTGTTGTTGACATCCGCTACCGGGTAGTAGACCCACTGCACGCCCAGCGCGCGGGCTTCGCGCGCCGTCACCTCGCCTTCATATTTCGAATACGCCGGATCTCCCGTGGCCCCGAACGCCATGGCGTGGGGGAACACCGTGGTGCCGGCCACCCGCATGGAAGCGCCACGCTCGAAATCGCCGCCCACCATCAGGGGAACCGTGGCCAGGCGCTGCAAGCGGTTCAGAAAAGCCGCCACCGCATAGGGCTCCGCCTTCTGCACCACGCGTCCGTTCGAAATGTTGTTCAGCACCAGGCCGCCGACCTTGGTCTCGCGGATCAGGCGCACGAACTTGCGGTAGTCCCGCGAGCGCGTGTTCGGCGATTCGCCGTGGAAGGCGATGAATACCAGTTGCGCTGCCTCGTCGCGCAGGGTCATGGTCTTCAGCCAGCGGCGCACGGCGGGAGACGCCTTCGTCAAATGCGAAGCCGTAGCCTTGGGCGGGGCCGGCCTGGTGGTGCTGGGACGCCGGTTGGCCCCCGGCGCCGCCAGGACCAGCATCAGGAATCCGGCCAGAACACGCGAGATACAATGCGCCACGGTTTCAGTGTCCCAGATTTAACGGCCCGCGGCGCAATTTTGGTTCAAACCAGCTTGTCGCGGATCGCGCGGGCCACTGCGGCCGCTACCCCGTGTACCTGAAGCTTGGAGTAAATGGCCCGCACGTGGCTGCGCGCGGTATCCAGGCTGATGCCCAGAGATTGCGCGACGTCCTTATAGGCGAGGCCCTGGACGAGCAGCCGTAGAACCTCCTGTTCGCGTGCGGTGAGGTCGAGATGCGCCGGCTCTCCCGAGCCCGCGGGTGAGCGGGAGCCGTTGCGAATGAAAGACAGGATGGTGCGAGCCACCCCGGGGGTTAACGGAGCGCCGCCGGAGGCAATAGCGCGGAGCTGCGACAGCAGATCGCGCACGGGGGTACGTTTCACCAGGTACCCGTCGGCGCCGGCGGTGATGGCTTCCAGGATGGTGGCCGGCTCTTCGAACACGGTCAGGATCACTACCGGCAGATGCGGAAGATCTCGTTTGATCTGACGGGTGGCTTCGATGCCGGAAGTACCGGGAAGATCGAGGTCCATCAGCACCATGCTCCAGTCCGGACGCACGCCGGTCCGCGCCAGGCGCTCGAGCTCGTCCCGCATCAAGCGGGCGGAAGGGAAGCTGCCAGCGAGTTCGAATCCCGGCGACAACCTGAGAAGTTCCTCCAGGCTCTGCCGAAATCGCGAATCGTCTTCTACTATGGCGACGCGGAGAAGATCCTGCACGACCGTTCAGGCTAGCAGAAGCCTCGGGGCTCGGCGCTATCGCATGATCATGCGACTTTTGACACGCGAATCACATGATCATGCGATTGTTCTTCCCGGCGCGCCGGTGCAGAATCCATCCAGGGTCAACCCGAGGCAGGAGATGCATGCGCCAAACGGTACCGGGAAGGTTGAGGTATTGTTCCTTTCGGAGTTATTGGGATAGCGCTTACTCGCAGCTATGTCCGCGCCGCGGGTTGTACATTCGATTGCTGGGACTGCTTCTATCGGCGCAGGCGTACGTGAGTCGGCCCTCGGTCTTTCATTAACGGAGATTGAACGGAGATAAACAAATGAGAGATGCTTACCTAAGATACCTCCGGGCAATTCGGCTTATGCGGCTTCGTAATCGGGTGCTATTTCTCTTCAATTCAAATACTCCCTTCTTTATGCAGGTTGCCGATTTCGTCCCCACCTTCGACCAGTTTCTCCGTAATGAGTACCATGGAACCATCGAAGAACATCAGAGAACTAGATTCTATGTAGAGATGGCCGTCGCCGATGCGATGCTCGATTATGAGATCGGCAGGGCAAGGGCCGCTGCCCGAAGAGAGTTAACCTTGACAGAAACTCTCCATATCTTCCTCGATAAACCCGATTTAGTTTCGAACTTGCGGAGTTTCTTGTTCCAGGGATTGCTCCGGGAGGCTGGCCCCCCTCGCACGTGGTTCCCCGTGCCTGGTGGCCCTCTAGACCGGCTTCTCCGGGGCAGCCAGCAGTACGAATTGAACCTGTCCCATCCGCACTTTCAGCAAGAACGCGCAAGAATGAGGTTCCCCGCCTATGCTATGGCGTATGAATCAGCATCGGATCAACTGTCGCGGCAGTTACGAAGAGAACTCATCCACCAAGACAGCCAAACAGCCCTTGATCGAGCTGGGGAGGTTGCTTATTCTGTCATGGAGTTCGAATTAATTAATCGAGCACTGCTGAGGATCGCCTCCGGTAGTCCTCTTGCCCGGATGCCAGCCGAAGTGGCAGCCGATTGGCCTGCACGCAACATTCCTGTCCACACTAGTTCGCTGCCAGCGGCCACCGGGGTGGGCGGAAGATTCCTCTGGGGTGACCCGTCACCGGGTGCCGTCGTTTCTGGGTTTCAAGAAAGAGGAGTATTTCGCGTCACCGAAGGTCCGGAATATGCGGTGCGTCTCGGGGCAGACGGCGCGTTTTATATCCAACTGTTTCGCGATGCAGCTGCGGCACGAAGCTTCGCCACGGAAGTTGCCGCCAGAGGACAGGCCGCGATCAGAGAGGAATTCGGACTCGTTCGTCGTTACGAAGGTGGTGGGTTGGGAAACCCAGTCTCGGAACTTTATATTTATGAAATTCCTGCGGGAACTCCCGTAATAGAAGGTGTGGCAGCAAGAATGCAAGACCGTGCCACCGGGCGAGTTCGGATGGGAGGAGGGATTCAGGCGGCGACTGGATTAGACCCTGGCACGCGACTGCAACCAGTCGGCCAACCAATAGCCGTCTCGCCTCTCGACGAGCCATTGTAAGCCCGGGAGAATCGATGCCCTAATCCGGCCATTTCAGCTGATGTCTATGATCTTTATGATCGTAAGTGGCTGGCAATGGGCGTTGCCCTCTGTGCCAAGATCAGTGAGACGCCTTCCCGGTCGGAGTTTACTGTAGTGGGCGGAGAAGGAAATCCTCATGAAGAAGAAGTTGAATAGCGTTGTACCGGCCCCACCCGTTTTGGCTTCGCCTGGTGCGGAGCGG
>JBGPKH010000534.1:0-6393 GCA_041485845.1 Bryobacteraceae bacterium | reverse complement strand
CGCGGCCGAAGTCCTTCCCCGCTTCGGACGGGTCCCGCGGGACGCGGAGCCCCTCGTTCCACACGGCTCCGAGCGTGAAGCAGGCGCCGCCCGACCCGTGCCGGCACGTCACATTCATGTTGCGGATCCAGGTCTGGCAGGCGCTCCCGCGGCCTTCCTCGCAGGCCTTGCGCCAAAACTCGGGGTTGCTGCCGGGGTGGCGGCTGCCCAGAAAGCCAGTGCCGGTCAAGACGGCGAACAGCGAAATCCATACCGCCATGTGGGCGAAATTGGCTTGGCGCGGACTCCACCCCGAGATCCAATCCAGTGGACGGAACTTCAGTCGATGGAACCGCGCCTCCAGAGCGGCACTGGCCCGGTCCAGCGGCTGAACGATCAGGTTGAGCGGCGGCACGCAGAGCAGCTTGTCATAGAACGTGGGAACGCCGAGCCAGCCCAGCGCCGAGTAAAGGCCAAACACTCCGGCGCCGTACATCCCGCCGAAGAGCACCTTGCCGAGATTTCTGCGCGGCGAGGTGGCCGGGTCGGTGACCAGCAGGTGCAGGCCCAGGAAGACGGCGATCGGGATGCTGGAGTCGACAAACTGGTAGAGGCCGGTGGAACCGGTGTACACGAGATTCATCGCGACCAGCGCCGCGGCCGCGGAGAGGGTGACGAGAGTTACCGAGAACAAAGACTGGACGACCAGGCCCACCGCGAAGATCTCGAGGTAAATGTGCGGTGGGCGGCCGAGGCTGACAGCCACTTCCTCGCCCCAGGTGATGTGCGTGCTGTGAGTGATGAGGAGTCCGGCCGAAAAGATGGCCAGGGCGATGGCCGAAGGGTTGAAGATGTGGGCACGGCGGCCATCGCGGTTCCACGTGATGAACGCCTTGCACAGCACACCGGTGGACACCAGCAGGAACTGCAGGAAGAACCAATCGTCCTTGAACCACAAAAACAGATTGGTGCTCAAGACGATGGGAAAAGGGCCGAAGCCGAGAATCCAAGTGTCCCGGCGCCACCAGCACACCAGCATGTCGAGCACGTAGACAAATACAATCTGCGCGACGATGAGCGGAGCGTAGTGGTAGACCTCGCGCCAGTACCATCCCCAGTAGAGATAGATGCTGGTATGCATGCTGAGTTGAACATAGTGCACCGGTCTGGGGACGACGTCATAGCGCAGCACCCGTCCCGCGAGGGCGGCCCGGCGGCGCAGCAGTAATAAAAACAGGAGCAGCGCCCCCGCGGCTCCCCAGAGAGAGCCGGCCAGCCGGGGGTTGGCTCTCACCCAGGGAATCAGGGAAAAGCCGGCCAGGAGCACGGTCAGAAAGAAAGCCAGACGTAGAGGCGGAAGGCGATTGAGCGTGGCGCGTTGGTGCTTGGACCCGCTAGCCACGCGAGCCTCCGGTCCCGCGAAACGTGCGCTTTTACCGGGCAACGGTTTGACACCCACTACGCGCCGGCGATCTTGAGAGTTACGGCGTGGTCGCTGGGCTTCTCGGCGGGTAACTCTACTCTAAGTGCGGTGGCATCCTGCGTGAATTTGACCTTGCCTTTGTGACCGAGCAATTCCACATTCTTGATTGAGCCGACGTTATTCTTGCCGCCGAGGGCCAGCGCGGGAACCACCGCCTCTTTTCCTGGCCAGCCCATGAGGAACGCGTACAGATTGCCGTTTTTTGTGGTGAAGCGGACGTCCTGCGCGGTGAGGTCTTTGCGGTTCCGCTCATTCATGCCGGCGCCCGCGGCCGAATCCATGCCGGGCCCCGCGCCGAAGGTCTTCCAGGGACGCGTGCCGTAGATGCCTTCGCTGTTCACCGCCATCCACTGCGTAATCTCTTCGACGACGTGGAGCTCCTCGGCATCGGGTTCGCCGCTGTTGGGCAGGGGAACGTTGAGCATCAGGTTGCCGTTGCGGCTCACGATGTCGCAGAGCAGATCGATGACCACCTTGGGCGTTTTATATTTGACGCCGCGCTTGTAGTGCCAGTTGCCGATGCAAGTGTCGGTCTGCCAGGGGTTGGGCATGATCTGGTTGGCGACGCCGCGCTCGATATCGAGAGCGCAGGCGCCCTCCTCGCAGTCGTTGCGCCGCTTGCTGGTGTAGACGCCTTCTACTTTTCCGCCGTGCAGCCTGGCAGTGACATTGTAGAAATGCGAGACCAGTTTGTACCCGGTGTCGCCGAAGGGTATGCCGCCATCGGTATAGAGCAAGTCCGGCTGATAGTTGTCGATGAGGTCTTTGATGCGCAGGAAATACTGCCGCTTCCAGGAGTCGGGCACTTCACGGCTCATGGCGCCAGGGGGCGTCGGGCCGAGTGGCCCGAAGGGGTGATAGAGGTCGGCGTATTGGGGATCGTTGCCGTCGTAAGGAACGCCGGCCATGGGACCATCCTTGTCCGCGCCATGCGAGACGGCCAACCAGTTGTAGCTGTTCGAGAGGTGTTCACTGACGGCGAACTTCAGGCCGGCCTTCTGCGCGGCCTTCTTCCACAATCCCACGATGTCTTTCTTGGGGCCGGTGGCCACGGAGTTCCAGCGGGGCTGGTGTTTGGAGTTCCACAGGTCGAAATTGTCGTGATGCACGCCCATGCTCATGAAGTACCTGGCGCCGGCCTTCTTGTAGAGCGACATCAGGTGGTCGGGGTCGAACTTATCGCCCTTCCAGAGACGGCAGATATCTTTGTGTCCGAACTTGGAGGGGTGGCCGTAAGTGGCGGCGTGGTCCTTATACTGGGCCTGGGTGGGAATGTAGATATTGCGCGCGTACCAGTCGCCGTTCTCGGCGGCGGATTGAGGTCCCCAGTGAGCCCACATGCCCAACTTGGCATCGCGGAACCATTCGGGGATGCGGTACTGCTTCAGCGATTCGGCGGTCCCGTCGAACGGGCCCTTTTGGATTTCGGGCAGCGCACCCTGCGCGGCGGTCTTGCGCGGCAGAATCAGGGCGGGGGCTCCCGCCAGGAGCCGCACGGCGGTTCTTCTCGTAATCTTCATCGATCTCTCGATTCCCATATGCGGCAACCGCGGACCGCTCCCTCGCTCGCCAAACGCGAGTACGGCCGCGGCTCGGTAAGAGGTGCGTTACTGAGCCGCGACCAAAAGGAGCGGTGAGAAGGTTGTCTCATGACAAGACCTTAGAACGTAAATCGCAGCGAACCCTGCATCACGCGCGGCGTGCGGGTGGAACTGACCTGTCCGAAAAGTGTGTTCACCTGTGCGCCGTTCGTCAGATCGAAACGCGCGCCGGTATTGATGCCCGAGTACTGCGTGTGGTTGAAGACGTTATACGCTTCCCAGCGAAACTGGAAGTAACGCTTTTCGCTCTTCACCGGAAAGCGCTTGGAGAGAGCCAGGTCGACGTTGTTGACACCGGGATTGCGGACGTTGTTCTTGGCCGCGTTGCCGAAGTCGCCCTTACCCGGCACGGCGAACGCAGCCGGGTTGAACCATGCGAAGAAAGTGGACCCGTTGGCGTTCGGGTTGCCAACCACGTTGACGCGCTGGCCATCGCCGCCGCCGGTGAGGTCGGTGCCCTGAACGGTGCTGAAGCCTATCCCCGCGGCCGTACCGCTGACCCACTGCGCAATCCCACTGAGCATCCAGTCGTCGAAGGCGAACTTCACCAGCTTGTTGCCGTTGACCAGCCGGCTCGCCATGGGTAGTGCGTAAGTGAGATTCAGGACTGCGTTGTGGGTCTGATCCGAACCGTCGAAACCATAGCTCCAGGTGCGCAGTGGACGGTAGATCGGAATACCGGTGTAGTCCATAAACTTCGAGAAGGTGTAAGTGAAACCGAACTGCAGGTTGTTGGCGAAGCGCCGGTTGATGGTGAGCAGGAGCGCATGGTAGTTGGAGTTGTAAGCGTTGTCGGTCCAGTTTACGTTGTTGTAGCCGGGAAAAGGACGGAAGAAATTATCCGTCACGCCCCCGGTGTACTGCGGCAGAAAATGGGTGCCGTAGGGAACGGTGTTGATCCCCAGCGTTTGAGGAATATGCTGGCCGAAAACGCCGGCGTAAGAGGCGTCCACCAGGATGGAGTGACCCATATTCTGCTGCACGCCGAAAGTGATGTTGTAGTTATCCGGCGTCTTATTATTGAGGTTAAAGCCCTGCGTATTGCTGGGTGAGAGCGTGCCGGCAGTCTGAATGAAGGTGCGCAAGTCCCCGTAGTAGGTGACCGGCGTGAAGATCGCCGGCGGGTTGTTCACCATGGCGCTCCATTTGCTGAGACGCGGGTTGTAGAGGATGGCGGCGCCGCCGCGGATGGCTGTCTTACCGTTGCCAAACAGATCGTACGCAAAACCGAGGCGCGGTCCCCACAGAACGCCCGGCTGATTCACGAAGCCGGCGGGCACGTTCTTGTCGCCGTAGGTGGCTGCGCCCGGCGCCGGATTTCCAACCCCGGGGACGAAGAGGCCCACATATGGGGAGGGAAGCAGCGCGCCGGTTACGGGATTTTGCGCATACTTGACCCCGTTCTGCGTAACCGGAGTGTAGAGCGGAGGAGCCTGGCCGGCGGTGTAGAGGCTCCGCATGAACACGGACTGCTGGCCGGGATTGTTCGGATGCATCTCGCCTGCCCAAGTCCAGCGGATTCCGTAATCGATGTTGAGCCGCTTGGATACTTTCCAACTGTCCTGGGCGAACCACTCGACCAGGCTCTGGCGCATGTTCGCTCCGTAACGGGTATTGGATTCGCTGTAGCTGTTGAAGACGCCCAGCGCCGCATTGGAGAATGCGTAGTTGGTATCGAGCGGGTTCAGGGTGTTCCTGCCGAAGTCGAAGGTCCCCGAGAAAATGCTCTGTTCGCCTTCGTACTCGCGAATGCGGTAGACGTCGCCGCCCAGCTTGATGGTATGCCTGCCCCTGGTGATGGTGAGGTTGTCGTTGAAGTTGAAGGTGAAGTCCGTGCCGCCGGTGAGCAGGCGGTTATCGTAACTCACATTGGGAGCGCTGGGGACGCCGCCGAACGAAAAGCGCGGAATGTATCCGGAGACGTTGGACTGGGGATACCACTGGCTCAGGTTGTAACCGATGGCAGAGCGAAGGACCTTCTGGATTTCGTTGTCGCCATAGGGGTACCAGGCTTCACGGTTGTGGCGGACTCCGGTATTGATTTCCATGACCACGGTAGGGCTGAAGACACGCGTGTAGCCAAAGCCGAGACCCTCTTCCGTAAAGCAGTAGCACTGGGCGAAGAAGCCCACCGGGCTCGCCCCGCCGGCGACGGAGTAGCCTTGCTGCTGGGCAATCCACGTTTTGCCGCGAACGAAAAACCGGTCTTTATCCGTGGGAACCCAGTCCAACTTAAGAAGCTGGCTCCGCTTGGGCCACTTCTGCACTTCCTGGATCTGGTAGTTGTAGTTGCCGCCGGAGATCGCGCGATCGAAGAAGTTGGGCTGAGGCAGGATGTTCATCAGCGCCAGTCCGTTGGGGTTCAGGCGCGTTTTGGGGATCGCGTTGTTGGGGAACTGAGCGCCGGTAGTGGGGTCGGCGATGGGAATGACCTTACCGCTGACGTCGAGCGTCTGGGAGAAATCGCCCTGGCGTTCTAGCGAAGTCGGCATGGTGTACCGGTTCACCGAAC
Organism: Bryobacteraceae bacterium; assembly: GCA_041485845.1. GTDB lineage: Bacteria > Acidobacteriota > Terriglobia > Bryobacterales > Bryobacteraceae > OMOG01. The sequence continues at coordinate 818 of JBGPKH010000534.1, read as the reverse complement.
CAGGAATGGAAATCCGCACGTCCTCGACATTATAGAAGCCGAACAGCTTGCTTTTATCCTGGTTCCAGCGGCCGGGAAGGTAAATCGGCCCTCCCAAAGTTGCGCCCAACGTCCGGTAGCGATATAGGGGGCGCCTCCCGTTATTCACGTTGTTGCGGTTGTTGAAGAAATCGTTGGCGTTCAGGGCTTCGTTGCGGATGAAGTAGTATCCACCGCCGTGGATCTCATTGCCTCCGGACTTCGTGACCACCTGCACGACCGCTCCGCCATTGCCGGCGTACTCGGCCTGATAGCTGTTCAGAACGATTTTCACTTCGCCGATCGCGTCCAGCGTAGTGACACTGGAGAAAACGCTGGGCGTCCCGATGTCATTGCTCACGACGCCGTCCACCGCAAGGATGTTGGTGTTCGACGAAGCGCCGCCGATGTTGGGCGTGCCGGTGCCGTAACTGCCGCCGACCGAATCCTGATCGGACTGGTACTGCACCCCGGGAATGGTGCGGAGCATGGAGACCACATCGCGGCCCCGTGACGTGAGGTTGGCAAGCTGATTGGTGGTAAGGACCGCCGAGTGCTCGGAGCTGTCAGTCTGTACCTGCGCAACCTCCCCTACCACGCTGATGGTTTCCGTCACTTCGCCGATTTGCAGTACGATATCGCCGGAGGCAACCCGTTCGTTGGCACTGATCACCACTGCGCGGCGTTCATAGGCCTTGAACCCGCGCTGCTCCACCCGCAGGTTGTAGGTATCGGGCTGCACGGCAATCAGATTGAAGACCCCGACTTCGTTGGCCGTACCGGTCCTCGATTCGGACGTT
>JBGPKH010000533.1:0-6394 GCA_041485845.1 Bryobacteraceae bacterium | reverse complement strand
TTCCACGCTTTCGGCGAACGTCGGCACCAGTTTGTCGCGCGCCGAGATGTCCGAAGAGCCCTCGATTTTCTGCTTGATTCCGTAGGCCAGCGTCACTTCCTTGGCGTAGAGCTGGAGGCTGGCAAGCTGTTCGTCGGTGCGGCTGACATTCTTCAGCAGAGCCTGGTAGCGGACGCGCAAATTGTCGGTCTCGCGCTTCAGGGCGTTGTAGTTGGCGACTTTCAGCGCCATGCGGGCATAACTGGCGACGAAACCGAATACCGAGAAGCAACCGAGGAGAGCTAAGACCAGAACTGCGTAAACTGCGTGCTGAGGAATATGAACACGCCGCAGCCTGCCGCGTAGAGAATGGGCCAGGACCACAACGAAGTATTCTTGCTTCATAGTCTTCTCCGTCCGGATTCCTTTAGATTCGGAACGAACTGCCAGTCCCGGGATCCGGTTGGGGCTATTTGAAACAGACAACCAAATTGGCGAAACTGCAACTGTAACAATAAAAACACAGTGTTGTCAACCCGAAACTACCAATTGCAAGTTATTGATAAAATTGATATTGTCGAATTTTACCGTGCCCAGGCGAATTCCCGGAACCCTATTTCTGCGTAATTTGGTTGAACGGCGCAGCCTGCTCTTCCAGCTCGTGCGCCGCGACTTCGAACAGCGCTTCGTCGGTTCGGCCATCGGCTGGATCTGGGGATTGATTCATCCGCTGGTGCTTCTGGTGAGCTGGACGTTCGTGTTCCAGTTCTGCCTGCACCAACCCGTTCCGGAAGGCGCCGGCACCACCAGCTATCCGCTGTTCCTTTTTGCGGGCATGCTGCCGTGGCTGTTGTTCAGCGAGACCATGCAGCGCTCGGCATCGAGCCTTCTGGATCATTCCAACCTCATCACCAAGACCGTGTTTCCCGCGGAGATCATCCCCGTCTCGGTCTTCCTTTCCTCGCTGGTGAGCCATCTTCTGGCGCTGGACCTGATGATCGCCGCGGCGGGAGTCTATCTAAACCAGATCAGCATTTTCCTGCTGCTGCTGCCGTTCTACATTCTGGTCATCGGACTGTTATCCGTGGGATTGGGCTGGATCGTCGCCAGCCTGCACGTCTTCCTGCGGGATACGGCCCAGATGCTGAGCGTGGTGCTGACGATGTGGTTCTGGATGACCCCGATCTTTATCAGCGACCAGAACTTCCCGAGTTGGGCGAAATTCCTGGTGGTAGCCAATCCCTTGTGTTACGCGGTTCGTTCGTATCGCGCCGTTCTGCTCACGTCGTCTCTGCCGGATCCGCGCGATTTTGCCTTCGTGGCCGCCTGCGGCGCGGGAGCGTTCCTGGCCGGCGGTCTTTTTTTTCGCCACATGAAGCGCGGGTTCGCGGACGTGCTGTAGCTGCTCAGGAGCCGCGAGGGAGGCGGTGGCCCGGCTGGTTACAGCAGCGGCAGAATGGTGTCCGGACTGCGCGGCGCGATCGTCTCGAGGTTGGCGTACAGCATAATCAGCGGGTCGTTCACTTTCCGCAACTCCTCCGCGAACTTGCTCAGGCCGCCGGGATCTAGACCCACGCGGCCGACCAAAGCGTTGACCGGCAGAAACCACTCCATGCGGTTCACCTTCTGAAACGGGTTCTGTCTGACGAACTCCAGCCAGGCGCGCAGCACGAACTCCCGGTTCGGGCCGTTCTGCGCCAGATTCAGGAGATCGCTATAGGCGCCCGATTTCTCGCGGAAGTATTCGGCGGGGTTCGTGCCTGGGCCTTCCTTCCATTCCGCCAACGCCGCGAGCCGCGCTTTCAGCCGGGCCTGCCACTCCGGAGTGTTGCGCTCGGCGGTCGGAATGGGAATACCGTTCTCAGCGAACACCAGACCGCGAAACTGCTCGACGAAGGCCTTGCATTCCGCGTCCTCGCAGTAGTGCGGCGCGGAAACCACGCCCTCCAGCCGCGAAGGCGTCGCTTCCAGCTCCTGAATGGGCGCCAGGGGAGCCATACGCAGCTTCTCGTTAAAGAAGCTCACGAAGCCGGCGGCCACCTGCTCGGCCGGTTGTCCGGTGTAGATGCCGAAAGACTGCTGTCCCGCCTGGATCCGGTCGTCGTCGGCGCAGCGCACGCCGGAAAAGTTCACCACCAGGTAGAGCCGGTACCCTTCGATCAGCGGCAGGGGGGTGACGCCGCGGCGTTGGCACTCGTCGACCAGGGCCTGGATCTCCTTACCTAGAGAAGTCGAGAAGGTGAAGGACCGGTCGTCCCCCGAGACCTTGCCCATCGCCGTGGCGAACAATGCCACCAGGGCCTGAAAGTCCTGGTCCTTCACGTTTGCGGAGGCGAGCACGCGGGCCAGGGGCGGCAGTTGCACGGGCGAAGCGACCGCGCCGGCGTACTTCCGGAGAAGCTGGTGGGGCTCCGCGTCCAGGCGCGCGACACTGCCGAGCACGTCATAGAACCTGGCTACGTCATATACCATGAATTCTTCGCAGGTCAGCCGAGGCAACTCCAGCGGCGGAATCTTGGTGAACCACTCCCCGGCCTTGCGGCCGTCGAGCGCCAGCATGGCCTCGATCGCCCGCAGCTTTAGCGACAGGGCGTCGAGATCCTGCTTGTAGAGGCGATTCCAGTAGCCGGAAGAACCATCGAGCTTCAGAGGAGCCGCATGGCGCGGGTAAGGTTGCTGGGCTTCCGAAGCCCGCTGGAACGCCTGTTCCACCAACTCGATTTTGCGCGCCTTTTCGACATGGCCGGCGCCCGCAATCCGGATCATGGCATCGGCCGCGAATTCACCCGGCGCGGCGCGGGCGGCATCAATGAGCGCATCGATATCGGCAGCGCCGGCTGCGGCCGCGCCCAGAAACACCACGAGAACCAAGGCAAGCTTCTTCATGTCGGGTACGATCCCCATTTTAGCGCGCCGCCGGCTGAGAAACTCCGGCAAGACCACTCCCTTGAAGACGCGGCGAAGAACCGGCGAAATACCCGGCCCGCACCGGCCGCGTCTTCATGCCCTTTGGTGGGCCGCCGCGGCCCATCGGGACCTCCCAACGGTCGCGGCTCGGAAACGCCGGTCGCGGCTTGGAAACGTTGGTCGCGGCTTGGAAACGCTGGTCGCGGCTCGGAAACGTTGGTCGCGGCTCGGAAACGCCGGCTGAGGCGTGACCGGAGGGAGCGTCACGCGTAGTGCAGGCGCGGCTCGGAGACGCTCGCTGACCTGCGACCGTAGGGAGTGGTCTTGCCCGCTATCCCGATCACGCGTAGTGCAGGCGCCGTGCGGCATCCACACGCGCGGCGCGCCAGGAAGGGATGGCAGCAGCGGCCACGGCGATCGCAGCCACTGCGGCGGCGGCGGCGATCAGGGTCGCCGGATTCCGCGGCGGTATTCCGAACACCAGTTCCTCCAGGCCGCGCGCAGCGGCCCATCCTCCCAGCACTCCGAAGGCGATTCCGATGACCGCCAGGCGCAGGGCGTGGAAGCCGGTCCAGCGCATGATCGTGGAGCGTGGCGCGCCGAGCGCGAGCCGTATCGCAATCTCGGGCTCGCGAATGCTCACCCAGTAGCTGAGCAGGCCGTAGATCCCAATGGCCGCAAGCACCATGGCGAGCCCCGCGAACAAGGTGAGCAACAGCGTGCTGAAGCGGCGGCGCGCCAGCCCGGCGCCGAGGGTCTGCTCGAAGGTGGCGAACTGTCGCAGCGGCAGGTTGCGATCGAGCGCCAGGACACGGCCGCGGACCGCAGGCATCAGCGCTTCGGCGTCGCCCCCGGCTCGGACCACGATCGCCATGTCGCTGCCGCCGGCCTGGGAGAACGGCTGGTAGATTTCGGACATAGGCTGCGAATCGAGCCCGAACTGCTTCACGTCCCCTACCACCCCCACAATTTCCAGCAGCCCGCCCTCCTGGTACGGTCCGCCGACTTTGATCTGGCGGCCGACGGCGGATTCGTTGGGCCACCATCGGCGCGCGAAGGTCTCGTTGACTATGGCGATTTTGGAGCCCGCCGCGCGGTCGGATTCGTGGAACTCGCGTCCTTGGCGTACGGGGATGCGCATCATCTGGAAATAGCCGGCATCGGCGGCGTTGAACAGCGAAATCGGCACTTCGTTCTGTGCGGGTATGGGGCGCCCGAAGATCGAATAGAACCAGTCTCCGCAATCGCCTTCGCCGGGCTGGCAATGAACGGCGGCGGCGGCCACTCCGGGAAGCGAGCGCAGGTCCGCCAGCAGGCGGGCGTAGAAGGCGCCGATGGCTTCGGGGCTCGTATAGGCGGCCGACGGCAACTGGAGCTTGAAGGACAGGGCATGTTGCGGATCGAAGCCGGGATTGGCGCTCTGCGCGGCGATCAGGCTGCGCAACAACAGGCCCGAGCCGAACGCCAGCACGAAGGTGAGGGCCACTTCGACGACGACGAGAAGATCGCGCAGCGACTGGCGCCGCCGGCCGCCTCCCACGAGTCGCGAACCCTCTTTGAGCGCGCTGCTGAGGTCGAGCTTGCCCGCGGTGATCACCGGCGCCAGGCCGGCGACGAGTCCGGCCGCGAGAGTGATGGCGCAGGCGAAGAGAAGGACCGGCAGGTCGACCGCGGTTTCGGCGAGGCGCGGAATATCCCGCGGGGCGACTGCGATCAGCACGCGCAGTGCCCAGTAGGCCAGGACGACGCCTGCCAGCCCGCCCACGGCCGCGATGGTGGCGTTCTCGGTGAGCAACTGACGGATGAGGCGGAAGCGGCCGGCGCCGATGGCCTTCCGCAGCGCGATTTCGCTCGTTCGCGCTGTATTGCGGGCGAGCAGGAGGCTGGCCACGTTGGCGCAGGCGATCAGCAGGATCAGCGCCGCCGAGCCCATCAGGATGAACAACGTTCCACGCACATCTCCCGTGGCGTACTCGGCGAGAAAACGGCCAAAGGCGCGGTGCTCGTTCTCGGGGCCGGGATCGACTTCGGCCAGATGGCGCATGATGGCGTCGAGATCGGCGCGCGCCGCGGCCAGGGTGACGCCGGGCTTCAACCGGCCGATCATGCGTATGGAGCCATGACGGCTGCGCTCCACAACGCCGCCGGTGTTTCTGCCGAGCGGCAGGTAAGAATCCACGCGCCAGGTTTCCCACAGCGGCGCGGCCACGCCGATCACCTCGAAGGGCCTTCCGTTGAAGGTGAGCGTCGCGCCCACGATGTGCGGATCTCCGCCCAACTGGCTCGACCAGAAACGGTGATTCAGCACGATCGTTGCGGGCGCTCCGGGGCGGTCGTCGGCCTCGTTGAAGAGACGGCCCAGCAGGGGGCGCATGCCCAGCAGCGAAAAGTAGGGGGCGGTGGCCACCAGGCCGCGCGTCTGCTGCGGTTCGGAACGGCCGGTCATCGTGAGGCCGGTGAACTGGAAGGCGGCCATGGCCTCGAAGGTGCGATTGCCGTCGCGCCAGTACTTGAAGTTCCCCCAGGTGACGCTGATGCCGGAGGCCCTGCCCGCGGATTCGCCGAACCACACCAGGCGCTCGGAATCGGGATACGGCAGGGGTCTCAACAACACCGCGTGTACCACGCTGAAGATCGCGGTGTTGACCCCGATGCCCAGCGCCAGGGTCAGGATGACCACCAGCGAAAAGGCCGGCGAGCGGCGCATCGCGCGGAAGCCGTAACGGACGTCGTTGAACAGGCTTTCGAGCGAGGGAAAGCCCCAGGCGTCGTGAGCCCGCTCGGCGATGAGCGTGCTGTTGCCGAACTCGCGGCGGGCGGCGAGGCGGGCCTCTCCCGGATCCATTCCACGTTCGACGCGCGTTTCCGTTTCCATTTTGAGGTGGGCCTGGAGTTCTTCGGCGAGGTCGCCCGGGATCCCGCGGCGGCGGGAGGTCCAGGCGCGCAACCGGCTCCAAAATTCGCGCATACGATCGAGCCTCCAGTGGATGCTCTACAGTAGACGTACAACCTATAGCATCGGATAGCAGGGGAGCGTTGTCAATCCCACAGGCGGCGCCGGCGGCGCCGGCGCCGCCGTGGCCCCTGAGATATGGAGCGGCACGCGGTCGGGGTGCGTGCGAATACCAGGTTTGGCAGGCAGCCCGACGCGACCCCTTTTTGCGGCTTTGCCGGCTCCGTGTTACGATCAAAACGTCAGCGTGATATTGCGGGGACGTAGTTCAGTTGGTTAGAACGCCGGCCTGTCACGTCGGAGGTCGCGGGTTCGAGCCCCGTCGTCCCCGCCACTCCTTTCAATCAGTTAGCGTCCTTCGGCGCGGCTTTTTTGGGCCGATTTTTGCCAGCGTGAAGTAGGCGTGAACTAGCGAGGTCTTCGACCTCAAACCGACAAGATGCCGTTCGCGATAATTCTATGCGTCTCTGCGGCTTGGGAATACCAGGCTAAGCCTGGCTGATCTTGTGAACTGAAAGGAGTTCACCATGTAAATTGCTCATTCGTGCATGTAGC
>JBGPKH010000532.1:0-6406 GCA_041485845.1 Bryobacteraceae bacterium | reverse complement strand
GTCCCAGACGGCCACGAGCTTCGCGGGATCGCGGAACGGCAGCGGCTTCAGGATGCCGCACTTGCACCAGGCTGAAGATCGCGGTGTTGGCGCCGATTCCCAGGGCGAGGGTGAGGACCGCGATGGCGGTGAAGCCTGGCGCGCGGGCGAGCGTGCGCAGCGCTTAGCGGAGATCTTGTCGAAGATTCCCCATGTTACTGTAGCTTGCCCCGGCCTTCCACCTTCCACACCTCTTCCACGCGGTCGCCGCGGATTCCGTACATCTGCTCGTGGAGATTGACCGCGACGCAGATGTGATTGGGAATGATGCGGACGCGGTCTCCGATCGAGAATTCCCGTTCCGCGTGCGTGATGTCTACGTAGCCGTGCTCCTCGTTCATCTTGTGGAAGCGTGCCCCGGGGGCTTCGACCACGTGGCCGAAGGTGAGCTCGGCCGAGTTGGCCAGGCGGTCGGACGAAAATGTTTTGGAGCCGCCGTCCACGATCATCTGGCCGGGTCGGGCGGTGGAGACCACGGTGGCCAGAACGGCGGCAGCACAATCCTCGAGGGCGCAGCCGCCGCTGCGGACGGTGTTGACGTCGTTGTAGACGTAGGTGCCGGGGCGGATCTCGGTGAGGCCGGCCAATTCGTGCGAGTGGTAGAGCGTGGGGGTGGAGCCGCCACTGACGATCTTGACCTCCAGGCCCGCGGCGCGGAACTGGGAGAGAATCGACTGTAGTAGTTCGCCTACCTGAGCGAGCGCGCGGAGGCCGGACTCCTCGACGTCCTTGATCTGGCCGGGGTAGAAGGTAATGCCTTCGAAGGAAAGGTGCGGGAGCTTGTCGATGCACTGAGCGAGTTGCAGGAGCGCACCGGGGGATACGCCGACGCGTCCGAGCCCGACATCAACCTCCGCGAGGACTCCGGCCTCCACCTGCGCGGCGCGCGCGGCGTCGGAGAGCTGGCGGGCGGCGAAGGTGCTGTCCAGCGCCACGGTGACGCGGGTGCGATGCGCCACTTCCATGAGGCGCTCGAGCTTGGTGCGGCCGATGATGGGGAAGGCGACCAGGAGGTCGGAGGGGTCGGCTCCCAGCATGACTTCGGCCTCCGACACCTTGGCGACGGTGAGGCCGACGGCGCCCGATTCGAGCTGGCGCTTGCCGATGCGCGGGGACTTGTGGGTCTTGGTGTGGGGGCGGAGGCGGAGGCCGTGCCGCTTGGTGTAGTCGGCGACACGGTGCAAATTGCGCTCCAGGATGTCGAGGTCGACGACGAGGGCCGGGGTATCGATTTCCGAAACGTGCATGTAAATAGGATATGACGAGCGAGGCCGGCCGGCGGCGAGACTGGGGTAGGACAGGCCTCCCGGCCTGTCCAGTTCAGGCTTGGTACTGGCGGACAGTTGCCAGCGCGCCTTCGAGCACTCTTGCGCGCAGCCCCTCGGGGTCGACGACCTGGATGCCGGCGCCGAAGCTCAGCGCGAACTGCACGGCTTCTTCTTCGACGTCGAAGCGCAGGCGCACACGGATGCGGTTGCCCTCGGGCGCTTCCTCTTCGAGACGCCAGCCGCGATAGCGCACCCAGCGCATCACCGGCGGGTTCGCGAGGAAGGTCGCGTAGTAGCGCGGAAGCTGCTGGCGGAACTCCGATGCGGAGCGCTCCCAGTAGGCCGCGAGGTCGAAGTGTGGGTCGCGCGCGGCCGGCGCGTCGGCGATCGACGCCCCGGACATGCGCGACACACGATACGTTCGCGGGTCGCCATCCATGCGGGCCACCAGGTACCAGGCGCTGCCTTTGGCCACCAGGCCGAGCGGATCGCCGATCCGCTCGCTCGGTTCGCACAGCACCTTGTTATATAGGAAGCGCACCTGCCGCTCGCGCCAGAGCGCGTCGAGCAGGACCGGCAGGCAGGCGACGGATTCGGCCGGATCCCGCCAGCCGCGCGTATCGATGAGAATGCGCTGGCGCGCGAAATCCGCCTGCTGCCGGGAGGCGGCGGGCAGCGAGGCCTGGAGCTTGATCAAGGCAGCTTCGGCTTCGTGCGTCAAACCGAGATCGGCCATAAGGCGGCCCGGCCGGGCGAGAAACAGCGACTGGATTTCCGTCAGGCTGAGGCCGGTGAGCTTGGTCTGATAGTCTTCGAGGAGGCTCCATCCGCCGCCGGCGCCGCGCCCTGCGACCACCGGAACGCCGGAGCCGCTAAGGGCGTCCATGTCGCGGAGGATCGTACGCTCGGAGACTTCGAGTCGCGTGGCGAGCTCGCGGGCGGTGAGCCGGCGGTTCACCTGGAGCAGGAGTAGGATCGAAAGGAGCCGGTCGGCGCGCATAAGGAAAACTTTATCAGGGAAACATGACATCAGGTGTCAGGTATGAGAGCGCAGACTGAGACCATGAAACATCTGGAAGGTAAGATCGCCGTAGTCGCCGGAGGGAGCCGGGGTGCGGGCCGAGGGATCGCGCTCGCGCTTGGCGAGGCCGGCGCAACTGTTTACGTGGCAGCGCGGACCTCGCGGGCGGGGCCGCCGCACGACGTCCCCGGTACCGTGGAGGACACCGCCGAGGAGGTCGCGGTGCGCGGCGGAGTGGGGATCGCGGTGCGCGCGGACCTCAGCAAGGAAGAGGAAGTGGCGGCGCTGTTCGGGCGCGTGGAGAAGGAGCACGGACGGCTGGACGTGCTGGCCAACTCGGCGTGGGCCGCGAACTTCATGCCGGTGTGGTCCCAGCGCTTCTGGGAGCTGAGCGCCGCGATCTGGCGGGAGACGCTGGAGACGGTCAGCGTGTGCTGGCTGACCAGCGCGCACGCCGCGCGGCTCATGCAGAAGCAACGGCACGGGCTGATCGTTCACGTCACCGACAACCTGCATTCCGATCCCTCGGCGTATCGCGGGCAGATTCTCCACGACATGGGCCACGAATGCCTGAATCGCCTGGTGCCGGCGATGAGCCGCGATGGCAAGAAGTCGAAGATCGCGGTGGTGGGACTCAATCCGGGATTCATGCGCACGGAGGGAGTCTTGCAGTACATGACGACGGAGGAACGCAAGCGGCAATTCCGCTTCGACCTGAGCGAGTCTCCCGAGTACATCGGGCGCGCGGTAGCGGCTCTGGCGGCGGATGGCCAGGTGATGAAGAAGACCGGGCAACTTCTGTGGGTGTCGGATCTGGCCCAGGAGTACGGCTTCACCGACATCGACGGGCGCTATATCCCGAAGTTCGACGCGTCGGCGCCGCTGCAGGCGTACCCTTGTTAACCCGGCCGGCGGCCCTGGGATTTCGGGCGCACTCCGGATGGGCCGCCATGGTGGCGGTGGGAGGGACGGCGGCGGACCCGGTGGTGCTGTTACGGCGCCGAGTCGAGATGGTGAAGCCCGGGATTCCGCGGCAACCGTACCACGCCGCGGCGGAGATGGATCTGAAAGACGCGGAGCGGTTCCTGCGGACCTGCGCGGGTACGGCGCGCGCCATGGCGCAGGCAGGCTTGCGGGATGCGCTCGCGGAACTGACGGCACAGGGTTACCAGGCGATCGGTTGTGCGGTGCTGTTGAGCTCCGGCAGGCCCACAGGGGATCTGGCGGCCACGCTCGCGTCGCATCCGGCAATCCACACGGCGGAGGGCGAGTTCTTCCGCAACGCGCTGCGGCGGGCCGGCGAGGCGTGCGGTCTCGCGGTCGCGGGATTCAAGGAACGCGAAGTGTGGGCCGAGGGGGCCGCCGGACTGGGCGTCGCGGCGGAGGATCTGCAACGCCGCATTGCGGCTTTCGGGAAATCCATGGGGCCGCCGTGGCGGCAGGATGAGAAGCTGGCGACTTTGGCGGGTTGGCTCGTGCTGGCGGGGCACGTGGGATATAATGAACCCCACGATGCACAGGCATGACCGTGTCCATGATCATCACCAGGCTCGCCCGCGCTTTACGCGACGGTCGTTCTTCTCCGCCATCGTCCCTGGTGCGCTGTTAGCGCCACACGCCTTTCCGCAAAACACGCCGGACATGGCGGAACGCTTCCGTCAGATGTCGGCGGACGCCGAGCGCAAGGGACTCGCCGAACCGTTCAAAGGCATCACGGCCAACGGGACTGTCGAGCCCGGCTTGTTCGGGCTTCATGCGAGCGGCGTCTCCACGGCGCCGGTGCGCAACGCGACCGAGCGCTTTCTCGCCAGCCTGACCAAAGAGCAACGCGACCGCGCGCTGTTCCCGGTGGACGATCCGGAATGGCGCAAGTGGATGAACCAGCATTTCTATGTGCGGCAGGGCGTCAGCTTCAAGGAAATGACGGAGGCGCAGCGGACCGCGGCGTTCGGGATGCTCGAGGCGGCGCTCAGCGCGCGGGGCATGAAGCTCACCCGCGACATCATGCGGCTGAACGAGACGCTCGCCGAGCTGACCAACGACCACCAGTTTCTGGGGGAGTGGTTCTACTTCCTCACGGTGATGGGCAAGCCGTCGGCGACCGGCCCCTGGGGCTTCCAGCTCGATGGCCACCACGCGATCGTCAACTACTTCGCGATGGGCGACCAGGTGGTGATGACCCCGTTCTTCACCGGTTCCGAGCCGGTGATCTCCAACTCGGGGAAGTACAAGGGAGTGTCGATTCTCCAGGAGGAACAGAACCAGGGGCTGGCGATGCTGCTGGCGCTGGAGAACACGCAACGCGCGAAGGCGATTCTGCGGCCGGACAAGACGGAGAACTACAACCTGACCGAGGCTTTCAAGGACAACGTGGTTCTGGACTACGCGGGCACGCGGGTGGCGGACTTCGCGGCGCCGCGGCGCAAGCAGTTGCTCGACCTGGTGGATCTCTACGTCGGCAACATGGACGAAGGCCACGCGCGGGTGAAGATGGACGAGGTGCGGCGCCACCTCGATCGCACGTCGTTTGCGTGGATCGGCGGCACCGATTCGTCGAGCGTCTATTACTACCGCATCCACAGTCCGGTGATTCTGATCGAGTTCGATCATCAGCGGCCGGCGAACCTGGCGGCGATGTCGAAGGATCGCCTGCCCAATCGCCAGCACATTCACTGCGTGGTGCGGACGCCCAACGGGAACGACTACGGGAAGGACCTGCTGCGGCAGCATTATTTGGCGCATGCACACGCCTAGTATTTTGGGGTAGGAGCCTCCCATGAAATCTCTCGCGATCCTGTTATTCCTCACCGCCGCCACGTGCCTCGCCCAATCGCGTGATCCCGGCGACGCGTGGCTGATGCAGAACTACCGGTTTGCAGGTCCTCCCGCGCCCGGCGAGATTCAGCCGGTAAGCCCCAGCATCATGCGCAAGGCCAACTTCGCGGGCGATTTCGAAGCGGCACTGGCCGGAGCCGCACAGGCCGCCTCGCATTCGCAGTTCATCGGAGCGATCACCGGCCAGTTGAAACCGCCCCAGCAGACTCCCCCGGCGAAGCCGGAGCAGCGTGAGCCTGCAAATTACAGGATCGCGCCGGCGGACCGGAGCATCCAGACGGCGGCGGCGGTTTGGAGCGATGGCGTGATGCTGCACTACACGACGCGGCAGGGCGCGCACGGGCAGGTTCGGCTGGATCGCGTCGATGGGAAGCGGTCGGCGGAGTTGAACCGGCGCGTGCGCTAAACTGCGATGTACTCGGTATCCGTGCTCGGGGCGGGAATTGGGGCGCCCTGCTCGCGGAGTTCATCCACGTACAGCTCGATGGCTTCGCGAATATTCCGATCGAGTTCCTCGCGCGTGGGGCCAACGCTCACGCAACCCGGAAGATCGGGCACGTACGCCGAATAGCCGGTGTCGGTTTTCTCGATTACTACTGCATATCTCATTTCAGTCCCGCCTGTTTCAGAATACTCGAAAGCGTGCCCGTCGCGACGTCCGACCCAAGATGGCCGGGGACCACCACGATGCCCGGCTTCGTCGCGTGTGTGTAGACTCGGTGGGCTCCCCGAGTACGTTTGAGCTTCCAACCGTCCTCCTCGATCAGCTTGATTGCGTCGCGCACCTTCATCTCACATCCTCGACGATGAACCCCACGGTCCCAGAATCTTCAAGCCCTCAGTTTTCCACATTTGTCTTCATCGGACCGCAGATCACTCCAAAAGAATGTATCATCGATAGTCACATGTCCCCCCAGCCGATCTCCCACTACGAGATCCTCGAAAAACTCGGGGAGGGCGGCATGGGTGTCGTCTGGAAGGCGCGCGACACCCGGCTCAACCGTCTGGTTGCCATCAAAACGCTGCCCACCGATAAAACGGCGGACCAGGATCGCAGGCGCCGCTTCATCCAGGAGGCACAGGCCGCCTCCGCGCTGAACCACCCAAATATCGTCACCATCCACGACATCGCTTCGGAGAACGGCGCCGACTACATCGTGATGGAGCACGAGGACGGCAAAACCCTGGGCCACCTGAGTCCCCGGCGGGGCCTGCGGCTCGACCACATGCTGCGGTCTGCCAT
>JBGPKH010000531.1:0-6413 GCA_041485845.1 Bryobacteraceae bacterium | reverse complement strand
GGTTCTGCGTTTGACCCGGAGTGTAAGTCAAACCGTTCGGAAACGTCACCTTAACGTTACCGCCCGTGGAGTTCAGAGCGAAGTCCCTATGGCAAGCTGTGCAAGCGACGCCAGGCCGGTCACCCGGCGCCGGCGTGTAGCCATTCGGAGGCCCGAAAGGGTACGCCCATGCGGCAACCGTACCGAGTATTCCGACAGTCGTAACGACAATTCCACGTACACTCAATTTCATCTTATTTCTCCTATACTGGGAACCGGCACACGAAGAGCGTGCCGGTAGAGATTACACACCCCAACCGGGCCTTACTGATTATTCAACTGGTGGGACGGATTTGTATCGTGCGCGGAGCAGCTTTTCACAATTGTTTCGACGATTTTACACGGTGAGTTTCCAGCCAATTCTTTTTTGGTTGTTGACATTGCCTGGCGCATCCTGCGCGACCGGAGCGAGGCCGAAGATCTCATGCAGGACCGTCTTCTTCGAAATCCATGGCGACGCCGGCAGGTTCGACCCCGCGCGCGGCAGCGCGAAGACATGGATTCCGCAATACCCCATCGCCGCAGCCTGAATCGGTGGAAATATCTCAAGCGATCGCCGCGGACTGCGAAAACTGCGGGTGTCTCCGGGCATGGCGGCGGCGGATGCCCGACCCCTAGCTCGCCCGGCGCCGCTTACGATGCCCGTCCCGCGGCCTCCGTCTTTGCCGCCAATTCCGTCACGGCCAGCGGAAGGATCTCTCCCGCCACTCCGCCGATCGCTCCGGCGGTGTGCGCAAACGCCACTGGATCGCCCGTCACCAAGTGGATGACGCGCCCTTGCGTGAAGCATCGCGGCGCACGCTCGAAAGCCCTACTGACGGCCTCGGAGGTCGCTTCGGCGCTGTCCACCAGCGTCACACCGGCGCCGGCTGCGCGCTGCAACGCGTCCCGTAGCAGGGGATAGTGCGTGCATCCCAGGATGAGCGTGTCGATCTCCGGCCGCGCGCGCAGATAATGCCGTGCCAGGATTTCGGCCTCAGGCGAACTGGCCAGTCCCTCTTCCACCACGTGCACCAACATGGGGCAGTCCTGTGCCCACGCGCGCAAGCCGCGCGCTGCGAGGCGGCGTTGGTAGGCTCCGCTGGCGATGGTCCCCTTGGTGCCGATCACGCCGACTCTCCCGGTGCGCGTGAGCCGTGTCGCCGTTTCCACACCTGGGTCAATTACGCCCCAAACCGGGACGGCGCAGCGCTCCGCGAGACTCGGAAACGCGACCGCGGATGCCGTATTGCAGGCCACCACAAGGCCCTCCACTCCCAGGCCACAGAGGAACTCCGCGATGCCCTCCGCGAAATCGGCCACCATCCCGGGCGGCTTGCGGCCGTACGGGACGCGGGCCGTATCCCCCAGGTAGACGAAATCGCGATGCGGCATGCGGCGCCGCAGCGCCTGCCGAACGGTGAGCCCGCCTACGCCGGAATCGAAAACTCCGATGGCCCTGCGCAGCGCTGGTCTGAGCTTCATGCTTCGTCCATTGCACGTTCCGTGCCGTCGCCCGTGAGATAATCGAGGTTCCGCATGAAAGCTCGCGTCTTTGTTACCTTGAAGTCCACGGTGCTGGACCCCCAGGGCCAAACGGTCCGCTCGGCTCTCAACGGCCTCGGCTATCACGACATTTCGGATGTGCGGCAAGGCAAGTTCTTCGACATCGCCCTGGCGGATGGAACCACCCGCGAGCAGGCGCAGAAGGAGATCGAAACCATCGCCCACGACGTGCTGGCCAACCCGGTGATCGAAGAATATCGCGTGGAGTTGCTGGACTAAACAACCACGCTCAAAGCCGCTACGCCTGCAGCGGATCGATCCCATCCGGCCAGAACCTCTTCGCCGGAGAGCGGCGCCAGGCGATTCCAGATCCGGGCCGCGATAGATTTTCCAGTGCGTCTGCCGGCGTAGGAAGCGGCTCGCGACCGTCTCCGGCGACTGCGCGATTTCGTCGATCGCACTGATTCGATTTCGGCGGCCGAGTAGCATCGCCCGATCGTCGATTGCTGCCGGTGGTGGAGCCGTCCGCCTTCGCTCCGTTCTACTGGGAGGACGTGGAGTGGGGGTGGCGCGGCGAGAAAGCTTGGCTACCGCTGCATGCTTTGGCCGTCACCGTCCGCGCACCGTCAGAGCTTTACGGCATTGGCCTTGACGTAGTCTTCAATCTTGCTCGGCTCCGGCCCGATGTAATGATACGCCTCCGCGTAGCTCAATCCGAACTTCTTCCCGATTTCCGCGTCCCGGTCCAGCACGAACTTGCGGACGTACTCCCGATTCGCGGTCTCGTCGTCGTCACCCAGCAGCGGGAGGTGTAAGCCTTGCCCGCTGAGCCGCTGCCGCAGTTGCGCTCCGCGCTGGCCCGCCGGCCCCTGAGCGGCGTTCAGGATGTTGACCGCGATCTTGCGGTCCATAAGGTCGCCGATATCCACCACCCGGTTGACGTACTCCGGGCCCCGCGAAAAATAGTATTTCTCTCTCACGGAGTGCGCCTGCAGTCCTGCGTCGAAATGCTCGGGATAGTCCTTCCCCATGCCGGCCATCCAGCACGCCGCCTCGACGGCGCTCGCCGTCACGTAGTGATCCGGATTCTCTTCGTAGTGGCCCCACGGGTCGTAGCAGATCACGGTGTCCACTTTCAGCAGGCGGAATAGGAAGATGAGTCGCATCCGCAGCTCGAGCGGAGAAACTGCGTCCAGCATGTGGTTGCGGTACCAGAGATCGTAGACCTTTTTCAGCCCAAACGACTTGGCCACGGCGAGGTTGTCCCGCTCGTTGGCAAGCACGCCTTCACCGACGCTTCCCGGGCCGGTATGGTCGTCGTTCGTCGTGCGGATCAG
Organism: Bryobacteraceae bacterium; assembly: GCA_041485845.1. Taxonomy (GTDB): domain Bacteria; phylum Acidobacteriota; class Terriglobia; order Bryobacterales; family Bryobacteraceae; genus OMOG01. The sequence goes on along the minus strand of JBGPKH010000531.1, from coordinate 3,552 downwards.
GTATCCCGAATAGCCTTCATTCATCAGTTTCAGAACCAGCCCACCCGCGAAGATGGCGAGATCGTCGGCATGCGGTTGGATGGCGGCGAGCACCTTCCCGGTATGCGGTTTCCCGGGTTGAGCGCGTTCCACTTCGACGCTGGTGCTCGCAAACGGGCCTTCATCGGTCATCGCGCCCATGGCGGGGACGGCGAGCGCGCCCCCCGCAAGCCTCCCAATAAACTCACTGCGCTTCATCGGAATCTCCTCCGTCCGGATGCATCATACAACGTGAGCATGGTTTCCACCAGCGGCTGCTATTCTGGGCGTTGGCCCCGGGAACCATCACAACTGTCTGCTTCGACTGGGACGGAACGCTCTGCGATTCCGGTCCTGCCAGCCTGCGAGCCTTTCGAAAATCACTCGCGGAGTTCGGCATCTCGTTTACGGATGCCCAGTACAAAGCGGTGTACTCGCCGAGATGGTACCGCATGTACGAAGGGTTACGGCTCCCAGTCTCCTGTTGGCCGAAAGCCGACGAGCAGTGGCTGCACCACTATCGGGAGGAAGAGCCGGAGCTGGTGGCGGGCGCTTCCGCAGTGCTGGATTCGCTGCGCGAGCGCGAGATCCGGCTCGGCATCGTCACCAACGGCACGCGCGGGCGCGTGGAGCGCGAACTGGAGCGACTCCGCCTGCAAACCACGTTTCAAGCCGTGATTTGCTGCGAGGACGTGATCGAAAAGAAGCCCCACCCGGAAGGCTTGGACAAGGCGCTCGCCTTAATGGGCTGCCCGCCCGAGGCAGCCTGCTACGTGGGCGATACGCCTGAAGACATCCACATGGGGAAGAACGCCGGCGTCTTCGCGGTGGCGATTCTCAGCGAGTATGTCGACGGCCGCCGCTTGCGCGAGTCCCGTCCCGACGCGCTTCTGAACGGGATCGAAGAACTCCCGGGACTGCTTGGCTAACGGCTGCGGCGCTCCATGGGCAGGATTCGAATCGTCGGCGATTCAAGCGTAGCGCGCGGCCATCGAACAGTTCCAGCAGGCGCAACCGGTCCCCGCACGCGCGGTGCGCCGCCCCTGCCACGCGCTACAATTGCCCATTATGATCAAAGGGATCGAACACACCGCGATCGCGTCGCCCGACCCCGAGCGGTTGGCCCAATGGTACGTGGAGCATCTGGATTTCACCATCAACTATCAGTCGAAGAATAGCCGCACTGTTTTCGTCAAGGCCGCGGACGGATCGATGATCGAGATCATCGAGGCGGAACGGCCTGCCGGCGGCCCAACCAAGATGCACGATCCAGGACTGAGGCACCTGGCCCTCACGGTCGATGATTTCGAGGCGTCCTGCCGGCGCCTGAAAGATCGGGGCGTCCCGTTCCTGACGGAGCCGGTCAAGAAGGGTGGCAATTCCACCGTGTTCTTTAACGATCCTGACGGGAACATCCTCCACCTGCTCCACCGCGAGACGCCGCTGCCCTAAAGCATGACTAGCCACCGCCGATACAGCGTGACAGTTGAAGTAGCCCCGCACCACCGGCCGCAACCACTCGCCGTTCTCAAAAACCCGCTCATGCCACCGTTTGCGCAACTCCTGCCGCACCGCTTGCAGTTTGCTCCGCAGCCGCTTTTTGACCGTCTGCCGTCTCGCTGTAAACCAGTTGCCCTTCCGGCGGGATGCCCGCTCGACAATAGTAGTATTAAATGTTTCGGGCCGTGAAAGGCGCCGGCACAGCGGTTGTCCTGGCTACCCGCCGTATTGCTCGAGGAAGTGGGCAATCGTCATGATGCCCAGGTAGTAATTCTCCACCTTGTACTTCTCGTTGGGCGAATGCAGCCCGTCGTCGGGCAGGCCGAAGCCCATCAAGATCGTCGGAATGCCGAGGTGGTTGGCGAAATCGCCCACGATCGGGATGGAGCCGCCCGAGCGAATGAACACGGTGGACTTGCCGAAGATCTCGCCGAAGGAGCGGGCGGCAACGTCAATCGCCGGGTGCGTGGGATTCACCACCAGCCCCGGCGATGCGCTGAGCACCCGCACCTCGGTCTGGATTCCCTGCGGCGCGTTGGCGCCGACCCACTCGCGGAAGCTCGCGACCACTTTGTCCGGGTCCTGCCGCGGCACGAGCCGGATGCTGACCTTGGCGGTGGCTTTGGCGGGAATCACGGTCTTGGCGCCCGCGCCGGTGAAGCCGCCCGCGATGCCGTGGACTTCGAACGTGGGCCGCGACCACACGCGCTCCAGCACCGACCGGCCAGGCTCGCCGGTGAGCCGCGAAGCGCCGACTTCCTTCGCCAGGAACTCCTTTTCGTCAAACGGCAGCCGCGCCCAACTTTCCAATTCGGCGGGAGCGGGTTCGTCCACGTCGTCGTAGATGCCGGGAATCCGGATGACGCCGTCGGCGTCCTTGGCCTTTGCCAGGAGTTCGATCAGCCCGTAGACCGCGCTGGGCGCGGCGCCGCCGTAGAGTCCCGAATGCAAATCGCGCGCCGGTCCGCTGGCTTCCACTTCCATATAGATGAGCCCGCGCAGCCCGATGCACAGGGTCGGCATGCCTTCGGCGTACATGGCGGTGTCGGACACCAGGGCCACGTCGGCGCGCAGCTTTTCGGGGTTCTCGGCAACGTACTTGGCGATGGACGCGCCGCCCACTTCTTCCTCGCCTTCCACCAGAAACTTGATATTGACGGGCAGTGTGCCGTTGACCGCGCGCAGCGCCTCGATGGCCTTGATGTGCATGTACATCTGGCCCTTGTCATCCACGGCGCCGCGGGCGTACAGATTGCCGTTGCGCTCGGTGGGCTCAAACGGCGGGCTCTCCCACAATTCGAGAGGATCGGCCGGCTGGACGTCGTAATGCCCGTAGCACAGCACGGTGGGCTTGCCGGGGGCGTGCATCCAATCCGCATAGACCAGCGGGTGCTTGTCGGTGGGAATGATCTCGACGTTTTCCATCCCCGCTTTTCGCAGGCCTTCCGCCACAAACGAGGCGGCGCGGTCGATATCGGGACGGTGCTCGGGCAGGGTGCTGATGCTGGGAATGCGGATGAATTCCTTCAACTCGGTCAGCAAGCGGTCATGGTTCTTTTTTACGTACGCGTCGGTGGCTTGGGACACAAACCATTATACGGCGGCCCTGGGATACGGTTCGTAGACCAGGTGAGCGCATGCGTTAAACAAGATGCGGCGCACCTCCGGCTCGTAGAAAGGTTGGGCGAGAAGGTCGTAGGCGCCGAGGTTCAGCGCTTCGGCCCAGAAGCGGGCGTCCGCCTGCGGGTCGGTGACGATGACTTCCAGTTCACGGGGGCTCTCGCGTGTCAGATGCAGCACGTCCAGCCAGTTCCCGTCGGGGAGAGCGGCCTCGGTCAGAATCACTGAATAGTCTTTCTGCTGAAGCTTGGTGCGCGCCTGCTGCACCGTGTCGGCATGATCCACTTTCAATGGAAGAGCATGCAGCATTTGCGAGAGGCGGGGGGCATCTTCGCGATGCCCGGAGATGAACAGAATCCGGGATCTCATAATGCGCGCTCCTGAGATTTCTTAAGCTTTCTTCATTTTAGACCC
>JBGPKH010000530.1:0-6446 GCA_041485845.1 Bryobacteraceae bacterium | reverse complement strand
CATATTCTTTCATCTAGCCATGTAGAGGTCTGTGATTGGAGCGAAACCCTTGTTTAACAGGCCTCCGGAAGCCCGGCGTCGGTGCTGTACCCCATCAGATTCGCGAAAGTCGGGCTAGGTCGACGATCGTCAAAATCAGAAGGTCCAAGGTACCCTGCACGAGGTCCTTCGGCTTGCTCATATCCATCTTCCCTCAGTTACTGACATCAGTATGCCTCAGTTGGGCGGCTGAGAGCAAGGACGGAGGCCAATCCGTAGAGGTTTTTGCTGTATAGATCTCGGGTAACGCTAGGACTCTATCTGGAGTGACCCGGCGAGTAAGTGCTGGGGGAAGGGCTGGATCCGGAGCGCCGGTCACTTCGGATAGAGACGTTTGAAGGAAGCCGCCCGGGATTTGGCAGGGCAATTGCCTATTGGGTATTCAATCGGAATCGTGATACGTAATGCGGCAACGTGCTACGCGTCGTTTGAGCCGCCACATCGCAGTTGCCCTGCCAAATGACATAACGCGTCAGCGTCCGCCGTGCCAGCGGCTTCGTTCAAACGCTGTAGTGTAGAACGAAGCCGCTCAACTCCAGGAGCGTCGCCCACTCCGAAAGTGGCGCCGGTACGGCCATATATGCACCAGCAATCGGCCTTATTGAGGGCGTTAACGGACATCGGTAGCTATCCGCCCAGCACCTGAAGCTCGCGGCCTAGCTGCACGAACGGCTGAGCCGCCGGCTCTTACTGCTCCCGCAACACTATCACTGGGTCCACGCGCGTGGCCCGGCGGGCCGGCAGCGCGCACGCCGCCAGGCCGACAACCGCCAGCGTAAGGATCACCGCCGACATCACCACCGGGTCGAGCGGTTTCACGCCGTAGAGCTGGCCCGCCACCACCGAGCGTAGCGCTACCGAACCTGCCACGCCAAGTAACAGGCCGGCGCCCAGCAGCCACAGCGCTTCGCCGACCACCAGCTTCACCACGCCGCCCACGGTACATCCCAGCGCGGCGCGGATCCCGATCTCGCGCTGACGCTGCGTCACGAGGTACGCCAACACGCCGTAGATGCCGACGCCCGAGAGGAAAAGAGCCAGGCAGCCGAAGAACATGGCCAGCGTCAGCGAGGCCCGTCGCGACGCCAGCGCCAGGTCGCCGCGCTCCTCCATGGTGTGTACATCGAACAACGCCAGGCTGGGCGCGATAGCCGCGAACCGGGCGCGCACGGCACGCAGGATCGGGCCGGTGTCGCCGGAAGTCTTGACCGCCAGCGCGTATCCCCGCTGGACGTTCTGTGCGTAGGGCATGTAATAAGCACCCACCGGACTGCCGTTGCCTTCCACGTCCGCCGTGTGGACGGGGCGGATAACCCCCACCACGGTCATCCAGTGCGTGTGCTCGTCCGTCTTCAGGAGGTTCTTGATGTCCTGCGGAAGGTACATGCGCCGGCCGATCGGGTTGCGAGCTGGCCAGAAGTGGTTCGCCAGCCGCTCGTCCACGATGATGGCTCCGGGGGCGGATTCGAGGTCGCGCCCGTCAAACCGGCGCCCCGCCACCATCGCGATATGCATGGCCTCGAAGTAGCCCGGCGTAACCGTCACCTGTTCGGGCGAAATCAGCGACTCTCCCGGTTTCATGGAGTAGCCTTCCGCCAGAATCACACTGTCGCTATGGTTGCCACCCCATGGGATGGTGGTGGTCGCACCGGCCGCGCTCACACCGGGAATCGTGCGGATGGCCTCGAGCGCACGGTCCATCAGCGCGCTCGCGTCAGCGTCTTTGGGATATAGCGACTGCGGCACGCTGGTGGAAGCCGTCACCACGCCATTGACATCGAATCCAGGGTCGACGCGCAGCAACTGGCGGAAGCTCGCCAGGACCAATCCCGCTCCGGCCAGCAGCACGAAGGCCAACCCGACCTGCGCCACGACCAGGACCTGCCGCACGCGGCGCGCCCGCCGCCCGCCGGTGCCCGAGCGGCTCTCTTCGCGGAGCACTTCATTGACCCGCGCCCTTATCACCTGCACCGAGGGAATCAGCCCAATTACAATCCCGACCAGCGCCGCCGTCACCAGCATCGCCAGCACCACCATGCCATCCACGCGGACCTCGCCCGCGCGCGGAAGCGTTTCGATCCCGCTGTGTGCCAGAGCGTGCAACAATCCCGTGCCCAGCGCGGCCCCCGCAGCGCCGCCGGCCAGGGCCACCAGAATGCTCTCCATCACTAACTGGCGTATCAGACGGCCAGCCCCGGCGCCCAATGCCATGCGGGTGGCGAACTCCTTGCGCCGCAGCGTGGCGCGCGCCAGCACCAGGTTCGCGACATTCACCGCGCCGATCAGCATCACGAACGCCGCTCCTCCCCAGAGCAGGTAAAGCGCTCCCCGGACCTCCTTCACCAGCATGTCTTCCAGCGGCACAACCAGGGTGTGGAAGCCCGCGTTGATCAGGAGTTCCTTGAAACTCGGGAACCGGTCGAGATTGGCTCGGTTAAGTGCGTCCACCTGGGCCTGCGCCTGCTGGAGCGTGGCGCCCGGCTTGAGCCGTCCGATGCTCTGCCAGTTATTGGAGTGGCGTACCTCCCGCTGTTTCGGAGTGAACGCCGCCGGCACCCAGAGGCGGACATCGGGGTCGATGAAGTTGAAGCCCGCAGGCATCACACCCACTACGGTGAATGGCTGCCCGCTCATGCGGACGTCGCGACCGAGTGCCGCCTCCGGGCTCCCGAAGAGCTGCCGGCTCAGGCCGTCGCTCAGAATGGCCTTCTGGTCGGCGCCGGGCTCGCCCTCGGTATCGGAAAAGGCGCGGCCGTAAGCGGGTGATACGCGCAGCAGACGGAACAGTGAAGGCGTAGCCAGCATGCCGGTTACGCGCTGCGGCGTACCTTGGATCTCGAGCGTTCGGCCGGTGGTGCGGAATAGCGCCTGCTCCGAGAAAACGTGGACGTCGCGAAGGCGGTCGTAGTAGTCGCCCGAGGCGCTGTTGTAGCCGAAATCGGCGCCCGCCTTCGGGTAGCGATTCGCCATCAGCAGGACGGAACGCGCGTCCGGCACCGGGAGCGGCCGCAGCAACACCGAGTTCACCACCGCGAAGGTGGCAGTGTTCGCGGCGATACAAACCGCAATGGTCAGGACCACCGTGACGGTGAATCCCTTATCGCCCATAAGCGAGCGGACGGCGTGCCGGAGGTTGCGGAAGGCGGATCCCATGGTAGCTAATACGCTATTCGACAGCGCCGGTTGCAAGAACTTTGGCTGATTTTGCCGCCAGATCCGGCCCGCCTGGCGGCGGGAAAGCAGGAGGGCCGGAAGGGGCGCCAGGGAACACCCGCGCTCAGTTCCCGAAGCTTATCCAGCGAAGACCTGTATCGGACCCCAGGAGGCAGTAGTGCCGTCAGCGCGGTAGTATCCTAACGGATCCCTGCGCATTTCGTCATAACCTTAATTTCAGCGGCCGAAGTCTCGCGGGCCGCGTCGTTCCGGAGGTTCGATGAACGATTTTCGTCCCTCTCCATTGGACATTCCAAAGGGGGCGTGTTATCTTATTTGCAATGACCAAAGGAAGCGATAGAGCGGAGAAATCGGAAGTTCTGCAGGGCACGCTTGACCTGATGATCATGAAGACCCTTCAGGCGTTGGGGCCTCAACATGGATACGGCATCGCGCGCCGCATTGAGCAGGTGAGCGAGGAAGTTCTGAAACTGAACGAAGGCACCGTGTACACCTCGCTGCTTCGGCTACAGCAACGAGGGTGGATCAAGGCCGACTGGGGTACGTCCGAAAATGGCCGCAAGGCCAAGTTCTACTCGATCTGTAAAGCAGGGCTGAAACAGTTGGCCCGCGAGACCGAGAAGTGGGAACGCATTTCGGGAGTCATCGGCCGGGTACTGCGACTGGAAGGGCAGCGATGACGATCTTGTCGTGGTTTCGAGTATTCACAGCGAAACTCCAAGGACTGCTCCGCGGTCGAACGCCGGAGGAGGAGTCCGGTGAAATCGAGACCCACCTGAGCCTGCTGACGGAGCGGTATGTCCGACAAGGAATGAGTCCGGACGAGGCCGCGGCAGTTGCGCGGCGTCAGTTCGGCAACATCACCTCACTGAGAGAGAGGCAGAGAGATATGCAGATTGTCCCCGAGCTCGATTCGATGTGGCGGGATATGCAGTACGGCGTGCGCCAACTCCAGCGCGCTCCCGTGTTCACTACGATGGCGGTGATGTCGCTCGCGCTCGGCATCGGCGCGAACACGGCGATCTTTCAGTTGATCGACGCGGTGCGGCTCCGCATGCTGCCGGTGAAAGCGCCGCATGAACTGGCGGAAGTTCGCATGGAGAACACGAGAGGGGTGACTGGCGGCGTTACCAGTGCCTCGTACCCTACGGTCACCAATCGGATATGGGAGCAGATCCGGGAGCGGCAACAAGCCTTCTCCGGGATCTTTGCGTGGTACATGGAAGACGTCAACCTCGCGCCGGGCGGCGAGGTGCGCAACGTGCGGATGCTATATGCCGGAGGCGACATTTTCAGTACGCTCGGTGTTCAACCCGCAATGGGGCGATTGTTCACACTTCAAGAAGATCAGATGGGATGCGGTGCGCCGGGTCTGGTGATCGGCCATGGATTCTGGCAGCGGGAATACGGGGGTAGCGCCGACGTCATCGGGCGCACTCTCACGTTGTCCAATCACTCCTTCAACATCATCGGCGTTACATCCGCCAACTTCTTCGGCATGGAAGTGGGGCGGTCTTTCGATCTGGCGTTGCCGGTCTGCGCTATTCCGCTGGTTCGCGGCAATAAGATCGCGCTCGATGGACCAATGTGGTGGTTCACGGTCATAGGCCGTTTGAAACCGGGTTGGACATTGGAGCAGGCCACGGCGCATACTCGGGGGATCTCGCCAGGTGTTTTCGAAGCGGCACTACCCGCGAACTATCCTGCCGCCAGGGTGAAGGATTTTCTGGGATCCAAACTGAACGCCATCCCCGCCGGCTCGGGCGTTTCCCAGTTGCGCGAAAGGTATGAGCAAGCCCTTTGGCTGTTGTTGGCGATTGCCGCGATGGTGCTGTTAATCGCCTGCGCCAATCTCGCCAGCCTGCTGTTAGCCAGAGCGAGTTCGCGAGAGCGCGAAATCGCCGTACGGCAGTCGTTAGGAGCTTCCCGCGGACGGCTGGTTCGCCAGTTGTTGACCGAGAATTTATTGCTCGCGCTGGCGGGCGCGGCACTTGGCGCGTGGCTGGCGCGGACACTGAGCCGACTGCTGGTTGCCTACCTCAGCACAGGCGCCGATCCGGTTTTTCTTGACCTCGCGCTGGATTGGCGGGTGGTCGGCTTTGCCGCGGGGGTGGCACTCCTGACCTGTCTGCTTTTCGGGTTGGCGCCAGCGATCCGCGCGACGCGGACGGAGCCGAGTGCGGTGATGAAGGCGGGAGGGCGAGGGATGACGGCTGGCCGCGAACGATTCCCCTGGCGGCGGGCGCTGATGGCGGCACAGGTCGCCCTCTCGCTTGTGCTGGTGACGAGTGCGCTGTTGTTCTCGCGCAGTCTGGGCAATCTGATGACCCTGGACCCGGGCTTCCGGTCAGAAGGCGTTCTGACGGCGCGCGTGGTTTTCCAGCGGCGGAACCTTCCACCGGAACGCTACCAGCCGTTTAAGGAGGAGTTGCTCGCACGTATTCGTGGGATTCAAGGAGTGCAAGCGGTTGCGATGACGCAGGCGATCCCGCTCCGCGATTTTGAAGGTGGCACCACCGTCTGGATGGAGGGCGAGCAGGGGCAGGGGCAAAGAGCAAGCCTCAGCCGGGTTGGCCCCGGCTACTTCCAGACGCTCGAAATACGGCTGCTGGCAGGGAGGGAGTTCCATGCGCGCGATCGGGCAGGAGCGCCGAACGTGGCGATTGTGAACGAGGCCTTCGCGCGTAGGTTCGTAGCCGGCGCCAATCCCGTCGGCCGACGTTTCCGAATTGGGGCCATGGCGGGCTCCCCGGAGACGGCCTACGAGATTGTCGGCCTGGTTCGAGACACGAAGAATGCGAACTTACGTGAAGAGTTTACCCCGATTGCTTATACCGCGCCCGCCCAAGACCCGAATTGGGGGCCGGGCGGACGGATTCTCATCCGATCGCGCCTGCCCGAGTCCGGGATTGTCGCGCAGGTGCGACGGGTGCTCAACGAGATCAATCCGGCGATCACCGTTAGCTTTCAGAGTTTCCACTCGATCGTCGAATCGACCATTCTGCGCGAGCGGCTGATGGCCACGCTCTCGGGCTTCTTCGGGCTGTTGGCATTGCTGCTTGGATGCATCGGATTATATGGCATTCTCTCCTACAGCGTCGCAAGCCGGACAAACGAGATTGGCATTCGCATGGCGCTGGGAGCCGAGAGGCGGAGCGTATTCTGGATGATTCTGCGCGAGGCGCTGTTGTTGACCGCCGCCGGCGTGGCCGTAGGGCTGCCGATGATCTTTG
>JBGPKH010000529.1:0-6475 GCA_041485845.1 Bryobacteraceae bacterium | reverse complement strand
TGCTAGCAGTCCCCGGACCCTTGAAATTGGACTGTAGCATCTAATACTTACCTTGGTAATAGTTGCCATGGAAACTAATGTACTGTGAACTGATACGCCTGTCAAGGGTTTTGTTTGGATTTTTTACGTGCGGCCCGGTTTTGCCTTCTCGAGAGCAAGTTCCGCTGCCGTTTTCACGGCCATGTGCTCGCGAATACGGTCCAGGACATCCAGCAGCGCCTCCATTTCAGCGTTTGTTGCCGGAGGGAAGTTGTCAAACACTTTGTCCACCACTCCGTCCAAATGCGCCAGGAGTTCCAGCCCTTGGGAGGTTACAAATACAAGAACGACGCGCCGGTCTTCCTTGGACGGGCTGCGCCGGGCGAGCTTCTTGGCGATCAGCCTGTCGATCAATCTCGTAATATTGGGGCTGCGATAAAGCGTGCGGCTGGAAATCTCGAGGGTCGGCAGTCCGCTTTCTCCCGCACCTCGAAGGATCCGGAGGACATTGTACTGCTCATGCGACAGGCCGAACACAGAGAGCGGTCTCTCGACGGCATGGCGAAGGATATCGGCGGTACGCAAGATCGTGATCACGGCCAGTAGGCCGGGCGTCCGCATCGGCTTGTCTTGTTTGATTTCCTCGTAAATTCTCGGCATGCGTTTCGACCGGCGACCAACAGGGCAACCGCCTAGCAATACTCACCATGGAAATCAGTTCCAGGGACGATTCCATCTTAGGCTTCTTTTGCGTGGCCCGTCAAGAGTCTTGTTGGGAATCACATTTCCAGTCGCAGGACCGCGCAAACGCCCCGCTTTGCAGGTGCCTGCGCGATTGTGTCCGAGTGGTCGGCAACCCGGAAGTTACTTTTGGTCGTGCCTGCCGCAACAACGATAAAACAGCCGATGCTCGCCGTTTCTGATTGAAGGCCAGCGTGGTGTGCTGGCATTCACCAGGAGCAAGCACCTCGTAATCAGTACCTTGCGATGAGATGTTTTCTTCGGTTATTCCATTAGGGCCAGATTCGGAAGCAGCTCAGTGCCCGTAAATATATGAAAACATGGAGCGGGAGACCGGATTCGAACCGGCGACGTCCAGCTTGGGAAGCTGGTCCTCGATGAAGGTTCGCATTTGATATCCGAACAAGCTGGCGAGAACGAAGAGCATTCTATCGGTGGTGCCCGCCGCGGGTTTGTGGGGAGATGGGTCAGAATTCCGCGGGGCGGGCACTGCCGATAGAATTCGTTGAACTGAACCCTATTGGCGATTTGGCAGGACAATTGCTTTATGGGAATTGAATCGGTTTTCCGCTTTGCGATCTCTGTCGGAATTTCCATGAGTGGGCATTGGAGAGCCGGCCGACATCGCAAGTGTCCTGCCAAATCGTACCACGATCCCGATCTACCCGCGCAAGCGGGTTTAGTTCAACGGCCCCTTACCGCCAGCAGTCACTCTAGCGGGCTCTAAAAGGCATTCTCGGAGGGGTAGCCCGAGGGGTAGAAGAACTCGGCGACGCCCTAATTTAAGCCCATGGCCCGGGTCCGCGCGGGGCCCCCTGGCCCCGCCCTCTTCACGGTGCCCTCCCATCGCAGCCACTCCACCGTGCCATTCAGATGAGATGCCTCGGAACGGAGTTTGGCGAGACCCGGACTTCCTGAAACTCTGGATAGGGCAGGCGGTCTCCCAGATGGGGTCCCGGATCAGCCGCGAAGGTCTGCCGCTCACCGCCATCTTCGTTCTCGAAGCATCGCCGTTCCAGATGGGGCTGCTCAGCGGCGCCGGCGCCGCCGCCGTCCTCGTCTTTGGCCTCTTCGCCGGCGCTTGGGCGGACCGCCTGCGCCGCCGCCCCATCCTGTTCGTCACCGACCTCGGGCGCGCCCTGGTGCTGGGAACGAGTCCGTTGGCGGCTGCATTTCACCCGCTGACCATGGGCCATCTGTATCTGGTCGCCGCGGCCGGCAGCATCATGACGGTGTTCTTCGATGTGAGCTACCACGCTTATCTGCCGTCGCTGGTGGACCGCGAGAATCTCCTCGAAGGAAACAGCAGGCTGGTCTTGACCGAGTCAGTGGCGGAGGTGGCCGGCCCCGGTCTCACCGGCGTCCTGGTGCAGACGATTACTGCGCCGTTCGCCATCCTCTTCGATGCGGTGTCGTTTCTCTGCTCGGCAGTTTCCATCGCGCTGATCCGCAAGCCGGAGCCTCTGCCCGAACGCCGGCCGCGGCCCGACCTCGCGCGCGAAAATCGCGGAAGGATTGCGCGCCGCGTGGCACGAGCCTGCCCTGCGGGCGGTAGCCAAGCGGACCGCCACCGGCTCCTTCTTCATGGGTTTCATCAGCAGCATGTACATGGCCTTCGCCACCCGCGAGCTCGGCTTGAACGCCGCGCTTCTGGGGGCCGTCATCTCGGTAGGCGGTGTTTCCAGTCTGTTCGGTGCGATTGCAGCAGACCGCCTGGCGCGCCGCTTCGGCTTTGGCCCGACCTTCATCGGGGCCGCTGTGCTGACCGGTTTCACCGGCCTCGTGCCGGTGCTGGCACACGGACCGGTTGCGGTCTGCGCCGCATTCCTGGCCGCCGGCCAACTGTTCGACGCTGCCTGGCCGATATACAGCATCAGCGAAACGAGTCTTCGCCAGGCGGTCGCGCCGAATCATATCCTCGGCCGCGTGAATGCCTCCATGGATCTGCTGTTCCGCGGCATTCTGCCGCTGGGCGCGCTCGCCGGGGGCGCCATCGCCCAGGTGATCGGCATCCGCGCCACCATGTTCGCCGGCGCCACCGGGTTCCTCCTCTCCACCTTGTGACTGTTCTTCTCGCCGATACGGCATGCGAGAGCTTCCTCGCATGCTATCGTGCGGGTAGATGCCCATCATTCATCGTGTCCTCCTCAGCGTCACCGACAAGACCGGCCTCGTCGACTTGGTCCGCAAGCTCACCGGACTGGGAGCGGAGCTGGTCTCCACCGGCGGCACCGCCCGTATGATTCGCGAAGCGGGAATCCCCGTGCAGGACGTCTCGGAGGTCACCGGCTTCCCGGAAATGCTGGACGGACGCGTGAAGACCCTGCATCCCAAGATCGCCGGCGGGATCCTCGCCATGCGCGGGCGCGCCGGGCACATGCAGGCGCTGGCGGAACACGGAATCGCGCCCATCGATATGGTCGTGGTGAACCTCTACCGATTCGAAGAGGTCGCCTCCCACAGCGATGCGCCGCTCGAAGAGCTCATCGAGAACATCGATATCGGCGGGCCGTCCATGATCCGCGCCGCGGCCAAGAACTACCAGGATGTCGCGGTGGTGGTTTCACCCGAGGATTACGAGGCCATCGCGGAGGAGATGCGCGCGAGCAGCGGCGGGCTCTCGGCCGAGACCCGGTGGCGGCTGGCCAAGAAGGCGTTCCGCACCACCGCCGATTACGACGCCGCGATCAGCGAGCGCCTGGCGCAGGTGGATGCCGCCGACGCCCTGCCGCGGGATCTCAGCCTCCGTGCTCCCAAGCTGATGGACCTCCGCTACGGCGAGAATCCGCACCAGCGCGCGGCGCTCTACGGCAAGCGCGGGCAGGGAGTCGCGGGCGCCGGGCAGTTGCACGGCAAGGAACTCTCCTACAACAACCTGGTGGATCTGGATGCCGCCTGGCAACTGGTGAGCGAGTTTTCGTCGCCCGCCGCGGCCATCATCAAGCACACCAATCCCTGCGGGTGCGCCGAGCAGGAAACTCTCGCCGAGGCGTATCGCAAGGCGCTGGAATGCGATCCGGTATCCGCATTCGGCGGCGTCATCGGGCTGAATCACGAGGTGGACGAAGAGACCGCCCGCGAGATCGCCCGGACCTTCATCGAGGCGATCGCCGCTCCGGGCTATTCGCCGCAGGCCCTTTCCGTATTGAGCGCCAAAAAGAATCTGCGGGTGATGCAGGTCGCCGCCGCAGCCGATCGCCTGGTGGTGAAGTCCATCTCCGGCGGATTTCTGGCGCAGACCGCCGACGACGCCAGGATACACCGCGCGGCCTTGACGGTGAAAACGCGGCGCGCGCCTTCGCCCCAGGAATGGAAGGCGCTCGAATTTGCGTGGAAAGTGGCCAAGCACGTGAAGTCGAACGCCATCGTGTATGCGCGGCCGGGGCAGGTGGTGGGCGTCGGCGCGGGTCAGATGAGCCGTGTCGATTCGGTCAAGATCGGCGCCATGAAGGCGGTGTTGCCGCTGGCCGGAACGGTGGTTGCCTCCGATGCGTTCTTTCCCTTCGCCGATGGGGTCGAGGAAGCGGTGAAGCACGGGGCGACCGCATTCATCCAGCCCGGCGGCTCGGTGCGCGACGAGGAAGTCATCGCCGTGGCGGACCGGCTGACCGCAGCCATGGTCTTCACCGGCGTGCGTCACTTCCGCCACTAGGAAGGACAGGCCAGGAGGCCATGGCCTCGCAGCGAATGGGCAGGTCCGCCTCGCGTGAGCGAAATGGCCAAACTCCAGTAGACAGGCCAGGAGGCCTGTCCCACTACAGCAGCCCCGACAGCGCTATTCCGCCGCCCACCACACCCGCGATCACTCCCATCACCGGGAACATCTTCTTGTGCGAGATGAAATACAGCGAACTCAGCACCAGCCCGATTTCGAGCAGCCCTTCGCCCAGATCGTAGCGCAGGGCGCGGTGCTCGTCGGCTTCGGCCGCCTCTCCCGCCTTGCGCGCCTCCTCCTCAGTCTGTTTGCCCTGCTGGTCGTACTTCTGCTTCTCTCCCGCGTAATCGGCACGCATCTTGACCGCCGCTGCGCTCTGGATGTCGAGCAACGCCAGAAGGTTCTCACCCAGTTCCAGGTTGTGGTATTTCACTCGCGTCGATTGATAGTGCGACCACGCGTCGTTGGCGTTGGACTTGTGAATGATGGCACTGGTGTGGGTGCGGTGGGAAGCGATGGTCACGACTGCCAGCGCCACCGCCAGAACGGCCGCGAGAACTCCCACCTTCTGTCCCATGGGGTCTATGGCGTGTTCCGATTCGTGGTGGATCTCCAGTTCGGGCATGGCGGGTACCTACCGTATTATAGGCTAGTGACCTCAGACGAAGAGTTCATGCAGGAGGCCTTACGGCTGGCGCGCCAGGCACAATCGTGCGGGGAAGTGCCTGTGGGCGCGGTGGTCCAGATCGGCGGTGAAATCCGCGGGTGCGGTTGGAACTCCCCCATCTTGCGCAGCGACCCCACCGCTCACGCGGAGATCCTCGCTCTCCGCGAAGCGGCGCAGAGTGCCGCCAACTACCGGTTGGAAGGCGCCACCCTGTACTGCACGCTGGAACCGTGCATCATGTGCGCGGGAGCCCTGGTGGCGGCGCGCGTTCGCCGCCTGGTGTTCGGCGCGCGCGACCTGCGCTTCGGCGGCGTGCGCAGCAAGTTCCGGCTGGCCGATTCGGAAGTCCTCAATCATCGCGTGGAGATCGTCGAAGGCGTCCTGGCCGCAGAGTGCGTGGAACTGCTTCGGGAGTTCTTTGAAGCCCTGAGGTAGTAAAGCAATAGTACTAGCTCTTAATGCCTCTTGCTCTATTGATCTGACATAACCGGCAGCGTATAAGTAGGTTTCCGCGGAAGGAGGCGTATAGCCACGGAAACCGAACCCGCACAACCCGAGCGGCGCAAGCACCGCCGTTTCTCGGTCGCGATGGACCTACGATACAAACTGCTGTCCGGCCAAACCGGGAGGGGCGAGTTAGCCAACATCAGTTCCAGCGGATTGTTATTCCGCTGCAATTCGGTGTTCCCGAAGAGAGAACTGATTGAAATCGAACTCGCCTGGCCGTCTTCTAAGGACGGCGAGCCTCTGCACCTCTGCGTTCACGGGTTGATTCTGCGCAGCGACGCCGCCGGCACCGTGGTGGCCATCGCCAAGTACGAATTTCGCGCGCCTGAAGTACGCCCATAAGCGCATGTTACACTCACACAGGCAGGAATGCCTGTGCCACTGGAAACTCCCACGTCCACGTTTACGCTTCTCGAGAAGGCCAGGGCCGGCGATGAAGAAGCGCTCTCGCGGGCCTTCGAGAAGTACCGCCGCCGTTTGGCCGTCCTCGTGCACTTCAAGCTCAGCCCGCGCGCCCGGGAATTCTCCGAGGTGGAGGACGTGGTCCAGGAGACGTACCTCCGCGCTTTCCGCGATCTCGGCGGCTTCCAGTACCAGTCTGACGGCAGCTTCTTCAAGTGGCTCTCGGCCATCGCGGACCACGTCATCGTGGATCGCGTCCGCTACCAGAGTCGCGAACGGCGCGCCGGCGAGGAGGTGCCGTTCCGGTCGGCCAGCAACCCCGCCGGACCGGAGCCGGCCGACACGAAAACGCCCAGCCGGCTCTTTGCCCAGCAGGAGGCCGTGGAACGTCTGCTTTCCCGTTTGTCGCTTCTGCCCGAAGACTACCGGCAGGCTATCCTGATGGCCAAGATCGAAGGACTGTCCACCGCGGAGATGGCCGAACGCCTGGGCAAATCCCGCGAGGCCGTGGCGCTGCTGGTCTA
>JBGPKH010000528.1:0-6495 GCA_041485845.1 Bryobacteraceae bacterium | reverse complement strand
GCGTGTGGATAGACTACTTCCAAACGGATGTCCCGTTTCATGGATTCCTCTCCAGGTGATCTCCGGGACGAGCCGGTATACGCGATACCGTCCTCGCGCTGCTCCTCCACCAGGCCCGCTTCGCGCAGCACTTTGAGGTGCTGCGAGATCGCCGGCAGGCTCATGCGGAACGACTCCGCCGGCGTCGTGACCGGAAGGTCCTCGCCGCCAGCAGTTCCAGAAGCTCCCGCCGAGTGGGGTCGGGGTCGGCAACCGTTGCAACCGTTCTTCGCCGTTGCGACCGCCCCACGGTTGAGCTACAGTTCAAGTACCATGGCTCGAACTACACTAGCGTCGGTTCAGTTCGATGTGAAGGAAGAGTCGCAGGCGCTGCCGCGGCCCGATTCCGACGAACCGTTTCGGATCCTCGTGGCCGGCAATTTCAGCGGCGGCGCCAGCCGGATTCGCAAGCCCGTGGCCATCGACCGCGACAATTTCGACGACGTGCTGGCGCTCTTCGGTCCCGAAGTCCGGCTGGAATTTGCCAAAGCGCCGCTGGCCATTGGCTTCCGCGAGATCGACGACTTCCATCCGGATCGGCTGTACGAACGGCTGGCCCCGTTCCAGTCGCTGCGCAACCTGCGGGAACAACTGGAGGATGGCGGCATGCTGCCGTCGGCTTCCCCGACACCCAACATTGGCGGGGCGGATCTGTTGAGCATGATGATCGGCGAGCAACCGGCCGCGGCGGCGGCCCCCGCTAACCGCAACGCCTGGGATGCCCTGCTGCACGACATCGTGGCGCCCTACGCCGAGCCTAAGCCCGACCCGCGCCAGCCGGAATGGATCCGGCAGACCGACGCCGCGATCACCGGCGAAATGCGCGGCATCCTCCATCAGCCGGCATTCCAGGAGATCGAAGCGGCCTGGCGCGGTCTGTTCTTTCTGACCCGCCGCTTGGAGACTGGAGTGAGCCTGAAGATCTACATGTGGGACATGCCCCAGGCCGAGTTGATCGCCGCGGAAGGACTGGCGGCATTGCGTCGCGTCCTCGTGGAAGAGACCGTCGGCATCTCGGGCGGAGTTCCGTGGGGGGTAGTGGCGGGACTCTATTCCTTTGGGCCGCAGCACGCGGCTGTGCTCGCGCAGATCGCAGCCCTTGCGCGGGCGGCCGGTGCGCCGCTGGTCGCCGGAGTGGCGCCGGAGGTGGTCGGGCTGACGCCCGTGTTCGATTCCCTTCGCCGTTCGGCCGACGCCCGCTGGATCGGGCTCGCCATGCCGCGCTTCCTGCTGCGCCTGCCGTATGGCGAAAAGACCGATGCTACCGAACGGTTCGCGTTCGAGGAGATGCCCGCGACGCCGGAGCACGAGCGCTACCTGTGGGGCAATCCGGCGATCGCGTGCGTCTACCTGCTGGGCGAGGCCTTCACGCGATCCGGCTGGGAGATGCGGCCCGGCCAAGTGAGCGATATCACCGGGCTGCCGGCACACGTATACCGGAACGATATCGAAGCGGAGCTGAAACCCTGCGCGGAAGTTCTGCTCACCGAAGAAGCCGTGGACCTGCTGCTCTCCGGCGGCCTGATGCCGCTGATCTCGATCAAGGGAAGCGATCGCGTGAAGCTGGCGCGTTTTCAATCCATAGCGTCGCCTGTCGCGCCCCTGGCCGGACGCTGGGCGTAGCGGGAGGAATCATGGAGACGCACATCAAGGTCGTGGGCATACTGCACGTGGCTCTGGGATCGCTTGGCGTGTTGGGCGCCCTGATCGTGCTCGTCGTCTTCGGCGGTCTCGCCAGCATCGTCAGCATGTCGGACCACGCTCCGGATGCGGCGGCCGCCGTGCCGATCCTGGGCGGAATCGGCGGCATCGTCGCCATCGTGATCGCGATCTTCTCGCTGCCCGGGTTGATCGGCGGCATCGGACTGCTGAAGATGGCGTCCTGGTCGCGCGTGTTTATGATCGTGATCTCGGCGCTCGATCTGCTGCATATTCCCTTCGGGACGGCACTGGGAATCTACGGCTTGTGGGTCCTCACCAAGCCCGAAACCGAAGCGCTGCTCTCTCGCCGCCAGGTTTTGTGTTAGGTGGGACAGGCCTCCCGGCCTGTCCTCTCGCTCTCAGCCTGCCGACGCTGGACAGGCCCGGAGGCCTGTCCTACTGAAGCGCGGCGACGGCCAGAATCGGCAGCGTGGGTTGGTCGGCGCCGCCTTCGTTCTCCATCGTGACCGCCACCGCTCCGGTAGCGCTCACATCCACCGCGCCGCGATGGATGTGGATCGCGGTGCCGTCACTCTGCGACTGGAACTCGCCGGCGCGCACCGGCTTGCCGCCCTTGGGGATCACCCACATCTCGTAAATCTTGCCGGAAGGCGCCGGCGGAAGATTGGACGCGACCAGCAGCACGCCCTGCGAGGGATTGACGAAGACCCTGCCCTTGGGCGGTTGGGGCTGGCCGGCGCCGAAGCTGGTCATCGTGGTGTCCGGTCCGTTGACAATCGCGAACGCTTCGTTCAACCTGGTGAGCTCGAGGTTCTGCCTGCCCAGTTGATCGCGCAGGCGGGCCGCCATTTCGGCAAACTCGCGTTCCCGGCCTCCGAAATAGATGGCGGCGCACAGGGAGAGCGCTGCGGCTGCCGCCAGAAACGGCGTCCAACCGAAACGCCGCTCTTCGACACCAATGGAAGCCAGGATGCGGCGCCGCAATTTTGGCGAGGGCGCGGCCGCCGGCGCCGTGCCGCCCAACACCGCCGTGATGCTCCTCGCCCGCTTCATGCCCGCCATACAAACCTCGCATTCCCGATTCAGGTGCTCCCGGATTTCGCTCTTCTCCGGTTCGCCGGCGGCTCCCATCGCGTAGAGCTCGTAATAATCCTGCAGTTCTTCACACTTCATGCCGGCACCGCCGTCCCCAGCTCATCGCGCAGGTTCTTCAACGCCGCGCGCACCCAGGTCTTCACCGTGCCCAGCGGCTGGCCCATCCGCTCGGCCATTTCGGTTTGGGAAAGTCCCTCGAAGTATGCCAGTTCGATCACCTGGCGCTGGTTCGGCGACAGTCTCTCCATCGCCGTTTTGATTTGCCGGGCCCTGTCGGAAGCGATGATGTCGGGTTCCATGTCGGTATACAGCGCCGGATGATCGGTCTCTTCGAACTCCACAGCGTTACGCTCGCGTCCTCCGGCCGACCGCAGGTAATCGATCGCGCGGTTCCGCGCTACCGCCAGCAGCCAGGGGCCAATCGAGCCTTTGTGCGAATCCAGTGCTTGCGCCCGATTCCAAACGCGCAGGAAAGTTTCCTGCACCAGATCCTCCGCGATCCCGGTGTCGCGTACGATGCGCAGAATCAGCGAGTAAACCAGTCGCCCGTAGCGATCGTACAGCTCCGCCATGGCCAGCGGATCGTGACGATGCAGGCGCTCGATCAGTTCGACGTCGCTCCCAGCGACGTGGATGGCGAGCCAGATGGGTAGGAACATCATTTTAGAATCTTGGGTCCTCGACGCCGCGTTTGGCCAAAACCTTTGTTCAGCCCAAACGTGCAGGCGCGTCTATTGTATATACGAGTGAAGTAGGGGATCAAGATTTAGCAGCGTGCGGGTTCTCTTCCGGAAACTGCGGCGCGCCGCAACGCGAAAGATGCCGAAAGCCAGCTCGACATGCATTTTTCTCTTGACTTTCCTCGCGAACAACCTTATATATGAATCACATTGCGATTTTCGAATCGCAAAATTTGATGTTTAGGGAGAATCAATCGATGAAGAGCGCAACTAAGAAAGCCGCCCCGAAAAAAAAGGCCCCTGCCAAGAAGAAGAAGTAGCTTGGGCGCGCCCTGAAGAGGGGCAAGCAAACAGGTTCCAAACCAAAGGCCCCGGTTTTCGGGGCCTTTTTCATTGTTTCAGGCTTTTCTCTCCGGTTCTCCACTCCCCCAATCTTCAATGCCAGGCACGTCATCGCTGGCCCGACGAAGCCGCAACGCCGCGACCTCACGGAGCGGTACGCCACTGCAACAGCACCTGGAACGTTTCCCCCATCCCAAACAGCAGGGTCTTGAGTTGCATCCGCCTGCGCAACTCATCGGACGGACCGCCGGAGCTCAACGCCGCCGCGAACCGATCCGCTTCACCGGCGGCCAGCAGCGTTTGCGCCAGCGTCTCGAAGCGGTCGGCCCGCAGGCCGCACGCACTGCCGCACTCTTCGAGCGCCGAGAAATTGACGTGCGCCGTGATGTCTCGTTCGCCCGGATCCTCCAGGACGTTGTCCCGCGCGGTGTGCCGCCGGTAGCCCATCAAGGTTCCGGCGGGGAACCGCACCGACTCGGCGCGCGTGTAGCCGTAGTCGATGGTGAGAACAAAACCCGCTTCGAGCGAGCCTGCGATTCGCTCCAGCCAGGCGAGCGCCGCGAGGTTCGCCTCGTACCGCCGGCCTTCCTTGGGCGGTGGGAAGTAGCGCCGCAGATAGGCGTCCACTTCGGCGCGCACCGCGCCGCCCGTCACCCACACGAAGTGCCCGGCTTCGCGTGCGACCAGTTGTTCGCGAAAAGCGCCATCCTGGTACACCGCGGTATCGACCGGCAAAGCGTCGAAGAACTCGTTGCAGAACACGACACCGCGGAACTGCTCCGGCAAGTCGCCGCCCTCGATCTCCACCGGGACGTAACGCCACCGGGAAAACGCGTCCGCCATCTCCCGGCGTCCCGCGCCCAACTCCACCACCGTGAAATCGCGCGGCTCACCCATGTCGCCATAAAGCTGCCGGATGCGCGCCGCCATCAGGATTCCAAAAACGGGTTGAATCTGCTCCGCCGTGAAGAAGTCGCCGGCTTTGCCGAACGGATCGCGCGTCCGGCGGTAGTAGCCGTGTTCCGGATGGTAGAGCGCCACCTCCATGAAGCGGCGAAACGTCACCGGCCCGTGGCGGCGGATCTCGTCCGCCAGCAGCGCCCCGGCCGCGGTCACGGCTCCACGTCCCGGCTCTGCGGCGTGCGGATGAACATCTCCACCAGGTAGTCGTGCATGCAGTCGCAGAGGTAGCGCTGGAAGGTCCAGGGAAACTGCGGGTGCTCGATGTCGCGCGGGTGGATGGGAGCGTAGTAGGTGTGCAGTCCCAGGCCGCGGTCCTTCAGCTCGATCACCAGTTCGATGGCGCCGCTGTGCTCGCGGGCCGAAAAGCAGAGCAGCGCGTGTTGGTAGCGTCCGATCTCCGCCAGCACCTTCTCAAGAGGCGTCACGGACTTATGCTAGCGTGAAAATAAGGCATGGCGTTAACCGCGACCGTCCGGGTCAAACTAAGCTCCGAAGCCGCCGAGTCCATCACCCTTACGCCGGTCGTGGTGCAGGAACTTCCCGTGCGCGAGTTGATCGAACACGTGCTCGGCGTCACCGGCAAGGACGAGCCGCGCATTCGCGAGTTTCTGCTGCGCGGCAGCCTGGTGAGCGGCGCGACGCGGTTTCGCTGGACGGGTTGGGCGGCGGATTCCGATAGCCTTCGCGAAGTCCTGGCGACCTTTCCCGATCCCGATCCGTCGCGGCCGTTTGCCGCGGAACGATGCGTCCGCGCGGTTCTCCGTGGAGGCCGGCAGACCATCGAGATTCCGCGCGACGCGGTCGCGCGCCAGGGTCTCTTCCGCCGCGAGATGTTTTGGGATTTGTTGATGAACGTAGTTGGGGGCGGCGCCGTTTATTCGGGATACTCCTATCGCGACCGGGCCGACCGGTTCGTGCGCGAGCTCGCCTTGGCCGAGACCGGGCGGTTGCGCTTCGCGAGCGGCATGGTTTCGTACAGCACCCTGAAGGACCGGATCCACTCGGTGGGGTTCACGCACGCCGAGCTGTACGTGACGCGCTAGCAGGCTTCGGCAAGCAACCGCTCGGTTGAAGACGCGGCGAAGAACCGGCGAAAATACCCGGCCCGCACCGGCCGCGTCTTCATGCCCTTTGGTGGGGCGCCGCGGCCCATCGGGACCTCCCTATGGTCACGGCTCGGAAACAGGCGGCGTCAATCGAAACGCGTTACTGAGCCGCGACCGCAGAGAGCGGTCCCGGTCCGCGACAGTCTCCGGCGACTCGTGCCGCGGATTGCTAGTCCTCCGGCAGTTCGCCCGTGTCCTCGGCCCGGTTCTCGAACTTCGTCTGCGAATGCAGGAACACCAGGTTCACCGTCCCCACCGGGCCGTTGCGCTGCTTGGCGATGATCAACTCGGCCAAACCGCGCAGGTCTTCGCGATCGCGATGGTAGACTTCCTCGCGGAAGATAAAGCCCACTACATCGGCATCCTGCTCGATGGAGCCCGATTCGCGCAGATCGCTGAGCTGCGGCCGGTGGTCGCCCTGGCGCGTTTCCACCGCGCGGCTCAACTGCGAAAGCACCATAATCGGCACATTTAGTTCCTTAGCCAGCAGTTTCATGCCGCGGGAGAGAGCGCTGACCTCCTGGTTGCGGTTCTCGAAACGCCCTTGCCCGCTCATCAACTGGAGGTAGTCGACCACCACCAGCCCCAGCTCCCGATCCGACTGTAAG
>JBGPKH010000527.1:0-6508 GCA_041485845.1 Bryobacteraceae bacterium | reverse complement strand
GCCCGTTCTTGCTCAGCTCGGAGTTACGGTTCTGGTAGAAGGCCTCTCCATGCCATCCATTCGTGCCGCTCTTGCTGATCACGTTCAGAATGCCGCCGGTGGAGCGGCCATATTCCGCGGAATACCCGGTCGTGATGGCCTGGAATTCCTGCACCGAGCTCTGCGGCACGGTGATGATGCTGTTACTCCGCTCGCCGCCGCGGATGCCGCCGAAGAACGGCTGGTTGTAGTCCGCGCCATCCACCATGATGTTGGAGTTGATGCCGCGCTGCCCGGCGAAGGAGATCTGCGACCGCGAAGGGTCCACGACCACGGTCGGGGTGAGCGAGGCGAAGTCCTGAAATCGCCGGCCGTTGATCGGCAGGTTGGAGATTGCCGCATTGGTGAGGACCGTCGAGGGAGCGGGAAGATCGGTGCTGATCATGGTGCCCGACACTTCGATGGATTGCGTGGTGGCCTGCACTTGCAGGGTGATGTTGAGACTCACCGCAGCCCCCACGGTCAACACCACGTCTTTGACCGTAGTCGGCGCGAACCCGGCGCTCTGCGCTACCACGTCATAGGTTCCGGTGTCGAGTTGCACTGCGCGGAACTGACCCTCGCCGCTCGAGGTGAGCTCGCGGACCAGACCGGTTTGTGTGTTGGTGATTTTTACGCTGGCGTTGGGGACGACGGCGCCGCGAGGATCGAGCACGGTGCCGGCAAGCTGGGCTCGGTTGGCGTCAGCCTGCCCCCAGACCACCACCGTGGCTGCCAGTAGTAAGAATACCAGCCGTACATTGCGATGCATTTGTAAACCTCTTAAATGGAGTAACGTGCCCCGTCAGTACGGGAGAATAGCACAGGTCGTCTACAAATGCATGAGAGATTGAGGTGACGCAAATGACGCAAAAACGGGTGGTGCGCGAGCAAAAAAATCACGGTTATCAACCCCCTTGCTTTCTGTGGGTTGCGGACGCGATTCGAAATCTTGTGACGCAATATGGAGGGTTCTCGGGAAGTTTGCGTCACAAGATGGGCGCCGCCGGAACGTTGCGGCAATCCGGCATTGCGGAATCAAGCCATCGCCGGGAATCTGCGCTCCGGGAAAGTGTCAGATGTCATCGTCCGACTGAAACCTGTGCGGCCGAAAACCCCGGAGTTGCGCGAGAGCCTGCAAACGCTCATCCGCTACTACAGCGAGAATGCCGGGCGCATGCGCTATGACGAGTATTTGCGACTGGGTTATGGGATCGGCAGCGGGGCTGTGGAGAGCGCCCATAAGCAAGTCGTCCATGCTCGTTTTCGCCAAGCCGGAATGCGCTGGAGCGAAGCGGGAGCCCGTTGTCTGTTAGCCTTGCGCCTGCTGTTGTTGAACGAGAACTGGGCGCTGTTGGACCGCCTGCGCATGGTTTCGCCCGCCTAACGTTGCTTGCCCGGTTGCCCGCAGATCAGTTGACCTCGGTGGCGCCATGCGCCATGCTCGGACCATGGCCCGTCGCTCCGCGGTGGAAGTCCCTGCCGATCTCCGCGCCCGTCTGGAAACGGCCCGGCTCGATCTGCTGGCGCTGTTTCGTGCTCTGGACCAAATGGATCTGGCCCCTGCTGAGATCCCGCAGCGGTTGATTCGACAGCTCTTCGAACTGGATGCCGACTTTGCCGAGGCGCTCTGGGCCTTGGATCAGCCACCGGGAGCCCTGGATCTGAAGCTCATGCTCCGCGACACTCTGGCCGCTCTGGACCAGGTACCAGAAGCCTCGGCCAGATTCCGCAAGAATCTGCCCCAGCGTGCGCATCCCGCCCTACCTCGCCTGGAAAGCACAATTCGCCACAGTCTGCCACCGGCACAAGCCTACAACATGGTCTCAGGCCGTGATCCCCAAACCGGTTAAAGCACCCGATTCACGGCGGCAAAACCGCCAGCCCACCGTCTGTGCCACACTGGTCTGCATGCGATTCTGCATTCTCGCCGCGCTGCTGACGGCCGGACTTCGCGCGCAGGAAACCCCGACCGAGCGGGAAGCCGCCCGCGACGTTCTCAAGAAGATGGCCGAGCTCGAGAAATCGGTCGACGTGCCAGGCTGGGTAGCGAAGCTCAGCGCCCCAAATCCGGCGCGCGACCTGGTGACCGCCCGCGCCAAGCAGCTCATGGATACTGAGTTGCTCGCCCTGGGCGACGACCTCACGAAGCATCCGGAGATCGGTTTCGAAGAGAAGCGCTCCGTCCAGTTGCTGACCGGCTACCTGCGACGCCACGGCTTCGAGATCACCACGGGCGTCGCGAACCTGCCGACGGCTTTCGTGGGCCGCTACAAGGGCAACAACGGAGCGCCGGTTCTCGGGGTGATCCTGGAATATGACGCGCTGCGCGGCACCGAGCGCGCCTTCCACGGCGACCAGCACAGCACGCAGGGGCCCATCGGGATGGCGGCGGCCATCGCCATGGCGGAGTATCTGGAACGCAGCCACGCGGCGGGCAGCGTGGTGGTGTTCGGCACTCCGGGCGAAGAGATGATGCCGCCCAACGCCAAGACCGACATGTTCAAGGCCGGAGTCTTCAACGGCGCCGGCGTGATCCTGCGCAGCCACGCAACCAGCACGACCAATCGTCCCGCGCCCGGTTTCGGCACCTGTTGCCTGAACATCGATGGCGTGAAGTACATCTTCTCCGGCGCGCCCGCGCACCAGATGACCCCGTGGGCCGGGCGCAACGCGCTCGAAGGCGTCATCCACCTGTTCAACAATATCGACGCGGCGCGCACCACCATGCGGCCCGAAGCGCGTATACAGGGCGTGATCACGGAGGGCGGCGCCGCGCCCAACGTGGTGCCGGACCGCACCGCGGCCGATTTCTACATCCGCTACCCGGATGCCATCTACCTGGCGCAGGTTCGCGAGGCCGTGGATAACGCGGCGCGCGCCGCGGCCCTGGCCACCGGCACCAAGGTCAAAATCGACAACTACGGACAGACCCGCGATGGCATCTCGGTGGCCACGCTGGCCGAGGTGGGCTTGGCCCACATGAAGCGCTTCGGCGCCACGCAGATTGCGGATGCGCCGGGAAAGCCGCAAGGCTACGAAGAGACGGGCAGCGTGTCGAGCGCGATTCCCGGGCTGGGCTTCGGGGCGCGCACTTCGAACGCCGCCAACCACACTTACGAAATGGAATCGGACGCGCTGGCCGAAGTGGGCCATCAGGGCTTTGTAGTAGACGCGCAAGCCATGGCCGCGCTGCTCTTCGATTTCGCCACGCACGCCGATTACCGCGCCGCCGTGAAGCGTGAGTTCGACGGCATTAGCGCCCTGTTCGGCGAATACCAGGAAGCCCTGAAGAAGGTCTATACGGTTCCGCGCGTGCCCGACCCGCGGTAACGTATCATGGCGGAAGGACGCCTGATAGGTTCGTCCAAATGCCAAAACAAGATACGAAGTCCAAGGGAGCAGTGTCGTCCGCGCCGGCGCCAACGGACAAGCCGGGTAGCCCGTCGCAGCAGCCCAGCCGTTATCTGCCCTTGTTGCTGCTGCTGTTCGCGGGCAGCGGCTGCTCCGCGCTGATCTATGAGATCGTCTGGTACCAGTTGCTGCAACTGGTGATCGGTTCCACCGCCATTTCATTGGGCGTCCTGCTGGCCACGTTCATGGGCGGCCTGTGCCTGGGCAGTCTCGCGCTGCCGCGTATTCTTTCCGTACGGAAAGAGCATCCGTTGCGGGTCTATGCCAGGGTCGAAATCGGCATTGCCATTTGCGGTGTGCTGGTGCTGTTCGGGATGCCGCTTCTCGATAGTGTCTACACCGCCGCCGTGGGTCACGGAATGCCCGCGGTTCTGCTGCGCGCGGTGCTGTGCGCGCTGTGCCTGCTGCCCCCTACCTTCCTGATGGGCGCGTCGCTGCCGGCCGCCGCGCGATGGCTCGAGACCAATCGCGAAGGCGTCTCGTGGATGGGCCTGCTCTACGGCGCCAACACCGGGGGCGCGGTTCTCGGATGTGTACTGGCGGGCTTCTACCTGCTGCGCGAGTTCAACATGGCTACCGCGACCTTCGTGGCGGCAGCGCTCAACGTGGGGGTCGCGCTGATCAGTTTGCAACTCGCCGCACGGACGCCGCAGCGGGCCGCCGCCGGCGAACCCGTGGCGGACCGCGCCACCGGCGAGCCCGGTTACTGGCCGGTGTATGTGACCATCGCGCTCTCGGGCGCGACAGCGCTGGGAGCCGAAGCGATCTGGACGCGGCTCCTGGGCCTCATGCTGGGCGCGACGGTCTACACGTTCTCCATCATCCTCGCCGTGTTTCTGGTGGGTCTGGGGATGGGCAGCGGCGCCGGATCGCTGCTGGTGCGGGTGGTGAAGCCGCGGCTGGCCCTCGGATTGTGCCAACTGCTGCTGGTGGCAGCCATCGGGTGGACGGCCTTCATGCTGAGCAGCTCCCTGCCCTATTGGCCCATCAACCCGCTGCTGTCCACGAAATTCTGGTTCACCTTTCAGATCGACCTGGTGCGCTGCATCTGGGCCATCCTGCCGGCAACGCTGGTGTGGGGCGCGAGCTTTCCTCTGGCGCTGGCATCCGCCGCATCACGCGAGGAGGATTCCGCCAACCTGGTGGGGGGCATCTACGCCGCCAACACCGCGGGCGCCATCCTGGGGGCGCTGTGCTTCGGCGTGATGCTGGTGCCGTGGATCGGCACGGCGGGATGCGAGCGTGTGCTGATCGTGCTCGCCGCAGTGAGCGCGCTCTTCGTGCTCGCGCCGCTGGTGATGTCGTCCAGGACGGTGCTCGGGTCGCTCGGGCTGGGCGCCGCTTTGATCGTGGCCGGCGTGATGGCGTCCAATGTTTCCGGGCCTCCGGGCATGTTGATTGCCTATGGCCGGCGCATCATGACCTCGATGAACCGCTCCACCATTCTGTACGCGGGCGAGGGCAGGAATTCGTCGATCGCCATCTCCAAGTGGGATGACGGCGCGGTGCAATTCCACGTCAGCGGCAAAGTGGAGGCGTCCACCGAGCCGTACGACATGCGGCTGCAACGCATGCTCGGCCACCTCCCGGCGCTGCTCCATCCAAATCCGCGCTCGGTGCTGATCGTGGGGTTCGGCGCAGGCGTAACGGCCGGGTCTTTCGTGCCCTACCCCGAGATCCAGCGCATCGTGATCTGCGAGATGGAGCCTCTCATTCCGCCCATCGCCACGCAGTATTTCGGCAAGGAGAACTACAACGTGATGCGCGATCCGCGGGTCGAGATCGTGTATGACGACGCGCGCCATTTCGTGCTGACCACGCGCGAGAAGTTCGACATCATCACCTCCGACCCGATTCACCCGTGGGTGAAAGGGAGCGCCACGCTTTATTCGAAGGAGTATTTCGAGTTAGTGAAGCAGCACCTGAACCCGGGCGGCGTGGTCACCCAGTGGGTGCCGCTTTATGAAAGCGATCTGCGGACGGTGAAGAGCGAGCTGGCCACCTTCTTCGATGTATTTCCCAATGGCACGCTCTGGGGCAACTCCAACGGCGGCGGCTACGATACCGTCGTTCTGGGACAGGCCGAGCCGTCGAAGATCGACCTGGACGCCATCCAGCAGCGGTTGGACCGGCCCGACCACAGAGTGGCGGCCAGTTCCCTGCACGAGGTGGGATTCAGCTCCATGACTGGCCTGCTGGCCAACTACGCCGGGCAGGAGTCGGATCTTCGGCAGTGGCTCACGGGCGCGGAGATCAATCGCGATGGCAATCTGCGGCTGCAATACCTGGCCGGGCTGGCGCTGAATGTCAGCATGGAAGGAAGCATCTATAACGACATCCTGAACTACCGCAGGTTTCCGCGGAATCTGTTCGTGGGGTCGGACGAGCGGCTGCAGGCGCTGCAGTACGCCATCCAGCAGATGAGCGGCCAGTAGGGCGGCCGCTGCGCATTGGTCCGTGGTAGCAGGCATTTCCATGCCTGACTCATTCTTCTCCTTTCCGGATAACGGTCAATACCAGCCGTTACTCCTCCTATTCGGCACCGATAAACTCGTTCTCGGGCCGGCTTCCACAAAGGCCCCCACATTGGCTCCCCACCTTGGACGTATTTTAGAACTCTGGCAGCATAATTCCCCCTCCGCTCGAACCGACGCAACGGCTTTGTTCACATGACCATCGCTGTCGAACTGGACCTTGCATCCTGACTGGGCACCCAGTCTGGATCAATCTCGAACAGCGACAGGGAAGCGCCTTTCGCTAACTTCCGGCTGGCCGGCGATTCGGCCGTAATGCGGTCCGTCGGGGCAAGTTGGAGTCAGGCGCAGGCTTCCCGAATTCGACAGTGACTTAGTCACATCGCCCAGCTATGCCGGGAGAAACTGAACGCCGATCCATTTTCCGGCTACTTGTTTATCTTCCGGACGCGGCGCGGAACCGCCATCCGACTTTTGCAGTACGATGGCCAGGGGTTCTGGCTGGCCACCAAGCGCTTGTCCAAGGGGCGTTTCCGATGGTGGCCGACGGGCACGGAACCGGCACGCACATTGCGGGCGCATCAGGCCCAATTGCTGCTGGC
>JBGPKH010000526.1:0-6517 GCA_041485845.1 Bryobacteraceae bacterium | reverse complement strand
GCCGCACGCAATCGGTGTCCGGCCCCCGTATATTTGGTTGCAATTTCCCAGAACGGGACTCCGGGGCGTTTTGGCGGCCAGTTCAACGGAATGGGCGTTTCTCGTCCGAGTGGACACAGTCACGTTGCATAAAGGGTCCTTTGCGCCCATTGGGCCGGGGACACTCCCGGTTGAAACCGTGGAATCTATACGACCCAATCACGTTTCGGGTCTTTCACGTATAACCGTTTTACAGTGCCGCAAGAGGTGCACAGGTCAGCAAAAAGGGTCTCCCTTTTCTCCCTTTCGGATCGTTTGAAAAAGCCTTTCTCTTTCTCTTTGCAGAGGAGGCCGGGACGTACGTCACCACCACCACCAGAAGCAGAAACAGTGAGACCGCTGATGAGTTGTGAACCGCCGCAGTGTTCACATGTATTGTTGGGCATGGAACAACTATAGCCGATGAGGGTAATTCATGATCTCCCGTACCGTCCCAAAAAGGGTAAGTTTGCAACATTGCTGAAAGGCCTGTAAACATTGGCCCCGGCGTGTTGCAAATGTCAATCGCAAAAATGAAGGGAAAGCGGGCCGGACACCGCACCGTTGCTGGCGTTGGCCCCGTTGCAAGACTCTGTTGCAGATGCCCGGGATGTTCTCAGGCTCGGCCGCACCGTCAACTAATCACTTTGACGGTTTGTCGCCATCTCGTAGAAGTGGGCGCACGGTCGATTGTTCTCTGGTCGGATCACTCGGAAAGAGGTCTCAGTGCGTGGACCCTCCCAGATTAGGACCGATAAAACGCCCTTGCGGCCGTTGATGGCGTTCCACACGGACCAAACCCGGGTTTGTCGGCTGCCCGGCTGCACTCCAAGATCCCGAGAGTCGTTCGGGAAAGTCCAGCCGCACTTCGACCCGGTGCTCAGCTCCGGCGAGAATGCCCTAAGTTAGCGGTTATGCAAGGCCGGGAGAGGCCTGTCCAACACGATGCGCTCGACGTCGCCGAGTACGAACACGTACGACAGGGCGCCGATCAGGGCAGCCGCACCAACGTACGCCAGCGCGTAGAAGAAC
Source organism: Bryobacteraceae bacterium (assembly GCA_041485845.1). Classification (GTDB taxonomy): domain Bacteria; phylum Acidobacteriota; class Terriglobia; order Bryobacterales; family Bryobacteraceae; genus OMOG01. The sequence goes on along the minus strand of JBGPKH010000526.1, from coordinate 5,467 downwards.
GACCCGGTGGCGCCGATGATCGCGCCGATCACGATGGGCGTGACCACGCCCGCAAGGTTGGCGGCGAAGTTGAAGATGCCGCCGGTGATCCCCATCAGTTCCTTGGGCGCGATATCGGAGATGACGGTCCACCCCAGTCCGGTCATGCCCTGGCAGAAGAACGCGAACGAGAAGATGGCGATCACCATCGCGTTGCTGTGGACGTAGTTTGCCAGGATGATGGTGGCGGCGCCGAAAAGCCCGGTCACAATCGGAAGCTTGCGCGCGAGATTCCGGGAACCGGTGCGTTTCAAGAGCGTGTCGGAAACCCATCCGCCGAGCAGGACTCCTGATGCCGCCGCGAGGAACGGCAGGATGGCGAAGAAGCCGGCGCGGATCCAATCGATGTGCCGCTCTTTCGCCAGGTAAGTGGGGAACCAGGTGAGGAAAAAGACGAGCGTGGAGTTGCCGCCGAACTGCCCGAGGCTCGCCCCCCAGATCTGCCGGAAACCAAGCAATCGCTTCACCTGCTCCCAGGCGATCGGCGGCTGGCCGCCTGGAAGCACGGCTGGACCCGAGGTCTCCGGCTCCCGGTAGACCATCCACCAAACGACGCCGAATGCCACTCCGGCCGCGCCCACCAGGAAGAAGAGGGCGCGCCAGCCGAAGCGCGCCGCGATCCAGAAGAGCGCCGGGCCGAAACAGGCCAGCCCCAGGTACTCGCCGACGGTGTACACCGCCGTGGCCTGGGCACGCTCCTCCTCGCGGAACCACGCCGCCACCACGCGGCTGTTGACCGGAAAGCACGGCGCCTCGCTCACGCCGAGGCCCAAACGAAAGGCGATCAGGGAGACCAGGCCGTTGGCGAAACCTTGCATCAACGTAAACGCCGACCAGAGTGTCACCGCGAGCCAATACGTCAGCCGCGTGCCGGCGCGATCGAGAAGCCATCCACCGGGGATCTGCGCCGCCGCGTAGCTCCACGAAAACGCCGAGAACACCACGCCCATGACCGCCGGCGAGAGGTGGAGCGCCGCAGTCATTTGGGGCGCTGCGACACCCAGGACCGTGCGGTCGAGGTAGTTGATCATGGTGCCGACCGAGATGAGCGCGAGAACCCGGAATCGGACCCGGGAATCCGTGGGTCGAGGGGAGACCCTCATTGGGCTTGGCCCATGGAGACCTGGACCATGAAGACAAAGTGGCGGCGCATGCGTTCGGCATCGGGCTCCATACCGGTGAATAGCCGGAACGCCTCAACCGCCTGCTGTATGGCCATGCCGCTGCCGTCGAGTGTCCGGCAGCCCAGTTTTTTCGCGGTGCGCAGCAATTCCGTCTCCAGCGGGAAGTATACAATCTCCGCTACCCAAAGCGTTCGTCGGAGCAATCCGGCGGGAAGTGGCAGGCCGGGGTGGCCGTACATACCGGTTGGCGTTGCGTGGATCGGGCCGTCGGCGTCTGCCAGTGCAGAGGCAACATCATCAGATGCGAAGGCTCTGCCATTTCCGAAGATGCCGTTGAGACGGGCGGCAAGCGCGGCGCTGCGTTCCGGCTCGACATCGACGATCGTGAGATGGCCGGCGCCGAGTTTGAGAATGGCGTACGCAGTAGCCGAGCCACCGCCCCCGGCGCCCAATTGCACCACGCGGCCGATCGCCGCTTCCGGCAGGCCGCGGCGGAAATTCTCGAAGAATGCGAGCCACTCGGTGTTGTGGCCGAACCGCCAGCCTTCGCGGAGCACCACCGTGTTCACCGCTCCGAGAGATCGCGCGTCTTCGGAAAGATCGCTCAGGAGCGGTAACACCGCCTGCTTGCAGGGATGGGTGATGTTCAGGCCGGCGAATCCCATTCGTTCCGCAGCCGTCAGGAGTTCCGGAAGCGCGCCGGCTCCCAGACCTCGCGGCTCCAGATCGATGAGCTGGTAGAGACAGAGATGCCCGTGCTCCGCGGCCTCACGCTCGTGCATCGAGGGCGTGCGCGATGCCTGAATCCCCGAGCCGATCAGCCCGAGCGGGAGCCTTCTCATGAAGCCATGCTACGGCAGGGAATACGCCACCACCAGAACCTTGCCCTTCGACGCCGGCTCGGGCTTCACGAAGTTGTCGAGGCCGCCGCCCGCGACTGTCGCGACGTACTGCTTGCCGTTGCGCCCCTGGTAAGTCATCGGCGTGGCGACGGCGTTATTCTCCAGCGTGGTGGACCACAGCTCTTTGCCCGTCTTGGGGTCGAACGCGCGGAACTGGAAGTCCACAGTGGAACCGATGAACAGGACGCCGCCCGCGGTGACGATCGGACCGCCCGCATTCGGCGTCCCGGTCTTGGGGATCCCTTTCGCGGTGAGTTCCTTGTACTCGCCGAGGGGCACGCGCCAGACGATGTCGGCCGTATTGGCGTCGATGGCCATCAGTTCGCCCCATGGCGGAGCGCTGCACGGATAACCATCCGCGTCGTCAAACGGGATCTTCCGCTTGGCGTAAGAGGGCAGAATGCCCGACGACATCGTGGGCTGCAATTGCGCCACTGTGCCCAAGCTGCGGGTGTTCACAAAGATGTAGCCCAGGCCCGGGTCGTAGGAGGCGCCGGACCAGCTTCCGCCGCCTTCGGAACTCGGGAAGACGATGCTCGGCACCATCAGGTACGGCGTGTAGGGGCCGGCGTTGACCGCCTTGTCGTACTGCGCTTTGCAATTCTTCTCGGTCTCCGCGGAGATCTTGCTGACTTCTTCGCGTGTCATGGCGACGCGCGAGATCGGCGCCGGCTTCACCGGGAAGGGCTGCGTGGGCGCGGCCTTGTCCCCGGGCGCGTCGGTCGGCGGAACAGGCCGTTCCTCGACGCCGAAGATCGACTCTCCGGTCAGCCGGTTGAAGATGAACAGCAAGCCCTGCTTGGTGCTCTGGGCGATCGCGGGAATCTTCTTGCCGTCCTTGTTGACTTCGATCAGCGTGGGCGGCGCGTTGACGTCCCAGTCGAAGATATCGTGGTGCGTCAACTGGAAGTACCATTTCATCTTGCCGGTGGCTGCATCCAGCGCGATGAGGCTGGTGGCGTATAGATCCGAGCCCGGACGGCTGCCGCCGTAGTTCTGATCGGTCGCGTTGCCGAGGGGAATGAACACCAGGCCGTTCGCCGTATCCACGGTCATCGGCACCCAGCCGCCGGGGCCGCGACGATCCTGCCAGCCATCCGGACCCCAGGCGCCGAAACCCGGCTCGCCCGGTTGTGGCACGGTGTGGAATCTCCAGATTTCCTCGCCCGTGTGCAGATCGAACGCCCGCGGATCGCCGGGGATACCGTAGCGGCCCTGCTCGCCGGTCATGGGGAGCACGATCGCGAGATTCTTGTAGATGGCGGGCATGGCCGCCATGGGATAGCCGCCGCCAAACTTCTCGGCGATGCCTTTCCTCAGATCGACCACCCAGTCGCGGTCGAACCGGTGGGCCAGCTTGCCCGTCTTGACGTCCACCTGGATCAGGAAGCCGTCAATGGTCGCCGCTACAATGGCCGCAGGGGTCTGCGCATCGCCCGGCCAGTAGGAAATGCCGCGCGCCGCGAAGCGGCCGGAGGGCGAGGCGGTCTTGCCGTCGAATTTCCAGATTTCGGCGCCCGTGTCGGCGTTCAAGGCGACGAGTTTGCCGCCCATCGTTGAGAAGTACATGACTCCGTTGACCACCAGCGGCGTGACCTGCCAGCCGCGGAAGCCGCCGCCGGTGTCGCCGGTGTCGTAGGTCCACGCGCGGGCGAGTTTGGTCACGTTGACGGGCGTGATCTGCTTCAGCGTCGAATACTTCATTCCGCCGGGATCGTTGCCAAAGTTCGGCCAGTCGGCCTGCCCCTGCAAGAGCGGCAGTGCGGCGGCCGCCAGAACCAAGATGCGACACAGACTCATTTCCCAATCTCCTTTGCTATAGCAGCCCCGACGGTCCGAATGCCATCTTGAGCGCCAGCAGATCCCGCTTCATCGCTCCCAGGACCTGTTCGCGCGGGAGCGTGATCTTGTCCTGTGCGCTTTCCGCGCCGCCGTTGGGGTACTCGGACTGGATTTCGATGGGGCCCGAGAATCCGATCTCCTTCAGGATTGCGGCCACCTGCGGCAGATCGTCCATGCCGGCGCCGAGAGGCACCTGGCGGACTCGCCATCCGGGCATGCCGCCGCCACGGCCCCCGCCTCCACCTCCACCTCGGCCTACACCACCTCGGCCTCCTCGGCCAACGCCCGGCGCAGCGGCTGCTGGAGCAGGGGTTCCGCCCGGAGGTCCGCCCCCCGCACCCGGACCGGCCGCCCGACCTGCTCCCCGGCCCTGAGGTCCGCCTGCTCCCGGTCCACCGCGTCCCCGGCCGGAAGCGGCTACGGTAGCAGCCATTTCGGGAGTCAAGGGACCACCGCCGGAGACGACCAGCATCGGTTCCATCACGGAGTCTTTGGCGGAAACACCGGCGATGTACGGCCCTGCGGCCCGCATGTTCAGCGCCCAGGTGCCATTCCCACCGGCGTTCGTCATGTGGCCGATGTCGTAATGCAAACCGACTTGCGCGGGATCGAAGTTCTTCAGCACGTAGAGCAGGTCCCAGATCGCCGCCCCGACGGTTCCGCTACCCGAATAGGTGTGATACATCGCAGTCATCTTGTACTTCGCGTTCATCGCTGCGAGCTTGGCAACCCGAGGCTTGAGCGCCTCGATCTGCGATAGGATCGGTTTGCCCTGCTCGTACCGGAACGTACCCCACCAATAGTGGGTGATGCCCAGGGACGATGCCGTTTGAAGAATCGCTTCCGCGTTGGGCGAGTCGGCGTCCGTAATCGGACAGGTGATCGTGACGACCTGCAGACCGTGCTTGCGGATCGCGTTCACGAAGGGCGGGAGTTCCTGGGCGACCTTCTCCGGATTCACGTGACCGGGATAGGGCCGCACCGTGATATCCACGCCGTCGAACCCCATCTCGACGGCGGCTTCCGCCACCTCGTCCGCCGTTCGAAGCCACTGCAGATGGCGCGAATATGCATCGACCTTGAGCTTCCCGGGGAGCTTCCCGGGCGCGGACGACGGCGTTTGGGCCCCGGCAGCGCCGGCCGCGGCCATGGCCAGCAGGAATTCGCGTCTGTGCATGGACGTAATTCTATGCCAGTTTCCCGGAACAGCCTGCCATTTCGCGCGGGTGTTACGGTGTCATCCAGGTTAAAGGGCTATCAGGCCGTAGCGGAAGTCCCCAAACACCGCTTTACAACCGCTTTACTGACGTGCGCGGCTCAGTAGCTTCAATGCGCTACGCACCGGTTGGCAGGCGAAAGCCCCAATGCGCTTACTTTAAGCAGGGCCGGGAATTCTGCACAAGTCGTGGGGCGGACCAATAAGCGCGCGCGCAAAAATAACTTGCCCGTTTCGCCCTGGGACACGCTGCCGCGCCCAGGACTGCGCTCCTCCGCTCGCTCCGCGTTCTCGAACCCGACTGCGAGTCGCGACCGCCAATTCACGCGAATCCGCTTGCTCTC
>JBGPKH010000525.1:0-6527 GCA_041485845.1 Bryobacteraceae bacterium | reverse complement strand
GGCTGGTCGCCCGATGGGAAACAGCTCCTGTTTGCCAGTGACCGCACCGGCTCGATGGCGCTGTGGAGCCTGCCGTTCACGGATGGCAAGCCTCAGGGCGAGCCCGAACTGATCAAGGCGGAACTCGGAGAGGCGGAATCGATGGGAGTCACCCGTTCCGGCGCGATGTACTACGGGATCAGGAGCGGGAGGGTCGGGTCGAGTGTCCAGGTTGCCTCCTTCGATCTCGCAACGGGCAAGCTGCTATCCGCACCGCGCGACGTGAGTCAGGATTATCTGGAGTCCAATTCCCAGCCCTTCTGGTCGCCGGATGGGAAGTACCTCGCCTATGTTTCCCTGCGCGGCCGGGCGCGCGCGAACAGCCGCTTCCTGGTGATCCGCGCGGCGGAAACCGGTCAGGTGGTTCGAGAACTGCAGCCGAAGCTGACTTACTACAACCTGGCTGGCTGGGCGCCCGACGGGCGCTCCCTCCTGGTGCAGGGGCGTGATTTCGACGGCCGTAACGGAGCCTTTCGGATCGATACGCAGTCAGGGGATATCTCTGCCCTCGTCCTCGATGCTCCCAACCAACCGCGAATTGAGTGGTTGAGGTGGTCGCCGGATGGAAAGAGCCTCTATTACAAGCGGACCTTCTCCCAGAGTGACGAAGCTGGCTTCTTCCAATGGGATCTCGCTTCCGGCAACGAAAAGGAACTGATCCGCCGGCCTTCCCTGGGCGGCGTGGGCCCCTCGCCCGACGGCAAGTATCTGATTACTGCCAGCGTCGATCCGTCCACCAACTCGAGAACCATGCTGCTCATTCCGATTGGCGGAGGAGAGCCTCGGCACGCGATGCGCGTGGCATCGGAGGTTGAACCCGCGGAGTTGAAAAACAGGGCCAAAGGGCAATCCGTGAGCGGCGTGGCCTGGGCCCCGGACAGCCGCTCGTTCCTCGCTATGAAGTCGTTCGCCGATGTGAAAAGAGACAGAGAATTCTGGCAGATCCCAGTCGACGGCGGCCCTCCCCGCAAGCTCGAAGGGACGCCCGACAAGAAGTTCATTCCCTGGATGCTCCATCCCGACGGGCGGCAGGCTGCCAGCGTCGTGACCGATCCGGGACCCCGGCCTACCTCAGAAGTCTGGGTGCTCGAGAACTTTCTGCCCACCCCAAGCGCCAAGAAGTAACCCGCTCCACCAACCGCCGGCAAACCCGCCTCAGTGTATGCACGCCGGCGGGTTTCCGGCGGAAGCGACTGACGCGTTCAGTAACCCGTGAACACATCCTGGACAATCCCCTCAGCTAACGCTACTTCGTCGTCGCGCAGTTTTTGAAACTCTCCCTCGCGGCGATTTCTGGACAGAGTGCCGTTGTGCTGCCGGATGAACAGGACCAGACCTTCCGCAACCCGGTCCGGCATTTCGACCACGTCCATAATGCGGCGTATCGCTTCGTCGTGACGGCGCAGATAGTCGATCTCGCGCGGCAGGTCCTCCTCGACGGTTCGCCGGACACAAGCATACAGAAACTCCGCCGCTTCCGTGCAGTCGAAGTAGCGATCCAGGGCGGCGCTCGCGTTCAACACTTCGCCAGTGCGCTCGGGCGGAGGCCGCCACTCGATGACGGGCATCAGCGGACCCGAATGCGCCTGCACAACGGAGCGGTAATCCTCGATGCGGTCGAGCATCACCGACGAAACCGGAAACACCATCCCCGGCGGCGTGAACTTCCTTTCCGCCAGGACGTGGTGGATCAGGCAGCGGTGCATGCGCCCGTTGCCATCTTGGAACGGATGGACATAAACAAAACCAAACGCCGTCGCCGCTGCCTTCAGCACTGCGTCAACGCCGTCGTCGCGCATGCGGTCGTTGGCTTCCAGCAAGCCGGCCATGAGATCGGCCAGGTCATCGGGCCGGGCGCCGATGAATTCCGGGAGCGGATCGCCGTTGAGGTCCCGTTCTCCTAAGAAGACGCCGTCGGAGCGCAGTCCCGGGCGCACGAATCGTGTGTCCTCGATGAGGACCCGTTGCAGGCGGGTGATTTCATCCAGCGTCAACCGGTTCTTCCCCGCTTGCAGAACCGCGCGGCCCCATCGCTCCAGCCGGTTGCGCGGTGGACGCTCACCCTCGATCTCGAAGCTGGCCAAGCTGTCGGCCAACAGCAGGAAACTGGCGGCGCGCGCGACCAGGTGGGCGCCCGTGCGCCCCGCGGTTTCCCGTGCCCTGGCGGCGAGGTCGAGTTCCACGAATTCCGTGAGAGACTCACTGCGCCGGATGATTGGGCAGAACCGGCCGGTGCCCAGGAGATTGTCGCGCACGCGATGCCGTTTGGACAGGCGCGGTTTGCCCGTGAAATACGCTTTCGGGTCGAGAAGGTCGATCGCCGTTGCGCGAGGCGCATCCTCCACGGCGAGCGTGCGGCCAGTCAGGGTCTCGTACAGATACCAGGCCCGGCGGACCGGAATCCCTGTGGGCGCAGCTCGCACCAGATCCTCAACCTCGCCTTGCGCCACTGCTTCGAAAACCCGCCTCAGGATCAGGAGATCGATGTCTTCGTGCCGGAGAGCGAAAGTCAGGTGATCGGCGAAGCTCTCACCGGGCCAATATCGCTTGTCGAAGACGATCCAGCCCCCTTCTTTCCGGCGGCTACCTCTAACATACTGTTCCGAAACACAACTCGGCCTCCGAACCGGCGCAGAAATGGCTAGCGCATGCACCAGGGCCGCCCAGCCTGCCAGTCTGGCGCCGCGAGGGACGGTCTTCTCCTGGAAGATCGCGACAGATTCCAGTTCTACCCTCATCGGTCGAAAATCACCTCCGGCGGTCGCAAATCCCCATCTATTCTCAATCTGTGCCGAAATTCATTGTAACAGAAATGTCGAAATCTCTTGATCTTTGTCGAAATTTACAAGATGGACATATGATACGTCGAAAACTCTTAGCGTCCATCCCATTTCATCGTCCACGGCGACCGCCCCAGCCTCATGATCCCTCATGATCCCTCGTCGCGCTAGAGCGCCTCCCCCACTCCTGCGATACTGTGTAGTTGTCCCCCATGAGCCACACGGATCGCATCCAGCAACTGCTGTCCCACAAGCCCGGACTGAAGGCCCAGCAGATTGCCAACGAACTGGGGCTCGACCGGTCGCAGGTAGTCACCACCCTCCACGCCCTCCTCGGCGAGGTCACTCAGGACAACGCCTACCGCTGGTGGCCGAAAACCCGCGGGCCGCAAGGCGCCAGCATCGCCCCGGCGCAGCGAACCTTCCTCGCGAATCTCTGCCGCTACTACCTCGAATGTCTCTCGCGCGAAAGTGGCGCCGGCATCAGTATTCCCGCGGCCAACACCGGCGACTACGTAGTCTTAAACGAGCTTCCCTTCGCGCATCCGGGGAACGAGCCCTCGGTCACCGATCGTTCCGTCAAACGGCTGGTGCAGAAGGTCCGCCGCGAGCGCAGCCAGCTCACGCTCTATCTCGGCTATGCCATCCGCCTGCGATCAGTCCACCTGCGTAACCAGGACGAGATGCGCATCGAGCCGGTGCTGCTCTATCCCATCGAGGACACGCCCGAGGAGCCAGCCGAGGCGCTCCGTCCATCCAGCGGCATCCCGCTCTTCAACCTCGAAGTACTCAAAACCCTGATCGCCGCCGACAGCGGCAACGTGATCGATGAAGCCATCCATCTCTCCGAAGAGCTCGGCCTCGCCAACCCGGAGGATGAACTGCCGCCCTGGGACGAGATCATCCTGCGCCTCCCGCGTTGCCGCCCGGACTGGAGATGGCGGGAGGATCTCAATCCGTATGATCTCTCCACCGGCCCTCCGCTCGCCCAACTGACTTCGTCGGGCATCCATAACCGTGCCGTGCTGTTCGCCGGCACGCGCTCGCCATTCACTTACGGGCTCGAGATCGAGCTGCGCAAACTGGCGCAGTTGGACGACGCCGCAGTCCGCGACACCGCGCTGGGACTCTGGCTGAGCGGCGAAGACATCCAGACTCCGTCGCCCGACGACCGTCCCATTCTCGAGGTTCTGCCGCTGAACACCGAGCAGCGGCAGGCCGTCGTGCAAGGGCTCGCCGCGCCCATTACCGTGGTAACTGGTCCGCCCGGAACCGGCAAGTCGCAAGTGGTCACGTCACTTCTCGCCAACCTCGCCTGGCAAGGCGGCAGCGTGCTCTTCTCCAGCAAGAACAATCACGCGGTGGACGTGGTCGAATCGCGAGTCAATGACCTGGGGCCGTATCCTCTTCTTCTCCGCCTCGGCAAGGAAGAGCACCACGCGCGCATCGCGCAGCATCTCACCGCGGAGCTGGCCGAATCCTCCGGCGCCGACGACCAGGTCCGCTACGCCTGGCTGACCAGCGCGCAGGAACAGGATCGCATTCGATTCGCCTCCGTGCAGCGTCAGATGGCCGAGGTGGTGAGTCTGCGCAACGACGTGGACGAGCTGGAACGTGCCGCGGAACCGGCGCGCGCGGTGTTCGGCGAGAAACGCTTCGCCGCACTCCGATCGCTGGATGCGGACAACCTCCGCTGCCGCGTGCAGCCGCTCACCGCCGCGCTCGATGCGGCCAGTGGAACCGGACAGCCGGCGATGGTGCGGCTGCTCGGCGACCCCATGAAGGGCCGCCGTTTCGAGCGCATCGCCGAGGCGGCCGGTTTACTGCGCCCGGATGCCGAACGGCTTGACGTCGTGCTTCCCGATGGACTGCCCGGAGAGCCGAATCTCGATGCCTGGCAGGAGTTTCAAAAGACGCTCGCGGACCGCGTGGAATGGGCCGCCCGCGTCCAGTCCTACATGCAGGGCCTCGGCCGGCTGCGCGCCGCGCGGCCCATCGAGCAACTGGCCTCGGAACTGACTCGCATTGCCGAAGAGTCCGCCCACAACGCGCTCGAGTTGTGGCAATGCTGGCTGCGTCTCCGCCCCGCCCGCTGGAATCCGGATCAACGCAAGCTGCTCAGCGAGTACCTTTCTCTCCTGCAAATGATTGCCAGCGGCGACCGCTACGACGAGGGCGGGGGCCGAAGAGTCTTCCGCCGTTACTACAGCCTGTTTCCCAAAGTGACCAAGGTGCTCCCCTGCTGGGCAGTGACTTCGCTCTCCGCGCGCGGGCGCCTGCCGTTCGAACCGGGTTGCTTCGATGTGGTGGTGATCGATGAAGCCAGTCAGTGCGATATCGCGTCGGCGCTGCCGCTACTCTATCGCGCAAAGCGCGCCGTGATCATCGGCGATCCGTTGCAACTCAAGCACGTCAGCACCGTCGCTCCCCAGCAGGACCGCCTCATTCTCGCGGCCCACGGACTCGCCGAGGGACGCGCGGCCTGGGCCTATTCGGTGAACTCGCTCTTCGACCTCGCCCGCAGCTTGTGCCGCCGCGAGGACATCGTGAACCTCCGCGATCACCATCGCTCGCACCGCGACATCATCTCGTTTTCCAACCGCCACTTCTACCGCGGCGGGCTCCGCATCGCGACGGATCACGAAGCCCTCAACCGTCCCCAGACCGAGGGACCGGCGGTGCGCTGGGTGAGCCTGAAGGGAAAAGTCACTCGCCCTACGGGAGGCGGCGCCCTCAATGTGCCCGAGGCCGAAGCGGTAGTGGCCGAGGTGCGCACCCTGATCGTCAAGCAGGGATACAACGGCGCCATCGGAGTGGTCACTCCGTTCCGCGCCCAGGCCAATCGCATCCGCACGCTCGTGCATCAGGACACCGAGCTCTCGCGCCAGCTTGCGTCACTGCAATTCGTGGTCGATACGGTCCACGGATTCCAGGGCGATGAGCGCGACGTGATCTTCTTTTCACCTGTCGTGTCCGCCGGCGTCGGCGAGAGCACGCTGCGCTTCCTCAAGAGCCACGCCAACCTGTTCAACGTGGCCATCACGCGCGCCCGCTCGGAACTGGTGGTGGTAGGCGACCGCCAGGCCGCGCTCGATTCGGGAGTCAGTTACCTCGCCAGGTTTGCCGAGTACGCCCGCGATCTCGCGACGCAAGAGGCGCACGTTCCGTCCCAGGAACTGGGCCCCGAGTACCCGCCGGTGGCGCATCCCGAGCACGTCTCCGAGTGGGAGCGAGTCTTCTACAAGGCCATGTACGCCGCCGGTCTGCGCCCCGTCCCGCAGTACGACGAAGCGCCCCATACCCTCGATTTTGCCCTGTTCCAAGGTGAGCGAAAGCTGGACATCGAAGTGGATGGCGAGAACTACCACCGCAACTGGGACGGCGAGCTATGCCGTCGAGATCAGATCCGTTCCCGCCGCCTCGGCGACCTCGGCTGGGACATCCTGCGCTTCTGGGTCTACGAAATCCGCGACGATCTGGAGAACTCGGTCGCGCGCGTGAAGGCCTGGCTGGGGGACCCCTAACTAAGGCGTCACGGAAGAATAACCTGGACAGTAACCAGATCTCACGCGGAGAAACGGAGACGCGGAGATTTGCGCGGAGAAGAAACAGGGAGAGGAGAGCAAGCGGATTCGCGTGAATTGGCGGTCGCGACTCGCAGTCGGGTTCGAGAACGCGGAGCGAGCGGAGGAGCGCAGTCCTGGGCGC
>JBGPKH010000524.1:0-6539 GCA_041485845.1 Bryobacteraceae bacterium | reverse complement strand
TCGGGCCTGGCCGACTGCGTCAGCTCGTCGCGGAAGTAGTCCGCCATGCCTCGGGTGAGCAGCCACCGGCCGCTATCCAGGTGCTGCGCCAATTGGAGTCCAGTCCGCTGCGCGCCGTCATGGTCGCCCGCCGCGAACAACGTCAGCCGCTGGCCATTCAAGCCCGCTAACTCCGCTGGGTAATCCTCGACCAGAACATCTCCCAGCCCGGAAAGTTTCTGGTACGCAACCATGGCGCCTTTCAGGTCCGTCGACTTGCGCAAGACCCTTCCCAGTCGCAGCAGGGCACCGGCACGGATGCGCTTGTCGCTGTGTTGGCTCAACCTCCGGTAGCTCTCGGCCGCCCTTTCCGGTTGAGTGCCGGCCTCGAGTGCTTCCGCTTCGGTGAACAGGCTTGCGGCCGGCCTGCTCGGGATCAAATATGGAACATAAGGCAGCGCGCCTTTGGGGGCCACCTCGACGCGATCCGGACCTTGCACGAAGATGACCGCGCCCTCCACCTCCGGCGCCGGCGTTTCCTGATGAGCCAGCCAGCCGCTCAGACGCTCACCCGATTCTGCCAGTTTCCCGCGGATCCTGGCGGCCATGGCGTCCGCGGCGTTTTCCAGCCGTTCGCGCGTGCGTTCCCGCTGGATGGCGTTCTCCTGCTGAAGCATGCGCCAGCCAAACCAGCCGAGAACCAGCGTGACGACCGCGGCAGTGGTCAACAGCGCCGCAAGCACCGAGTTCGGAGGGCGAAACACAGCTACTTCAATTCTAGAGCCGGAAACACGGATGACCGTCAGGGGAGAGTCAGATTTCTGTCACGTGCGGCGTAGCAGTCCTGTTGCCGGGTCGCAAAGGGGAACAAGGGATGGAGGGGCGCAGGCGATGGCGCCACTCCTCCAGAGAGCGGCAGCGGTGGTATAGTCGAGTGCGGAAACACCCCCCGCCGGCACAGTGCTCGAGGACTGGAAATGTCCACGGTTCCAATCGATAACGCAGCCGTTTTGGCAGCGGCAAGTCTGCTACGCCACATGGGCGCTTCTCAGGTCTTCATTTTTGGCTCGGCAGTCAGGGGCGAATTGCGACCGGATTCCGACATCGACATGGCAGTATCGGGCCTGTCGCCGCAAGTCTATTTCTCGGCAATCAGCAAGGCTTCCGACATCCTCGGCCGCCCCCTTGATCTGGTTGATTTGGACGACGAAACTCCCCTCGTTCGGCACTTACTGAGAAGCGGGGAACTCGTTCGTGTCGGCTAGTCTCGGGACGAAAATTGAACTGGGACTTGAGGAGCTTTCCACAGTCCGCGACCAGTTGTCCCCCCTTATTTGCCGGTCAGATGACCCAAATGTTGGCGTCATTGAAACGGCCTCTGCTTGTGCGATGCTGCATTCCTTCTACACGGAGATCGAAAAGATTCTGAAACTCATTGCCCGGGAGGACGCCTGCGCCAGCGGGAGGTCCATCTCGTTGGCGGCAGGAAGGCAGAGCACGACGGCCAAGGCGCCGATCAGGCTGCTTCGAGACATCTTCTATCAATAGTCTAGGCCGTGAGAGTCGGGTGGGAGTGAGGGAACTGTGAGGAAATGGTGAGGACGCGGTCTCGTGCGATCCATCGGCCCTCGGCCGAACCTCTACGCCCGCGTAGCGTCGCCGGCCGGGGTGAGACGGCTGCGGACCTGGTTTCAGCGCTTCCTCTTCCGGCGGCAGGATCGTCCCAGTCATCACGATCATCAGCATCGGCGGCACGGATTGCCGTTCGAAAACGCGGTCGACGTTCGCGAGGACCTCAAGAGCGAACAGATCGGCGACATGAAGATTCACTACGAGAAGGCCATGGAGCAGGTGGCGGAAGTGGCGCTGGATCAGGTTGCGCGAGACCAACTGGCGGGGCCGTCGACGAACTACCCTATAGCACGCTCGACGACGGCGATATCTTCCGGCGAGAGGCTCCCCAGTTTGGACTTCAACCGCTGTTTGCTGACGGTGGCAATCTGGTCCGCCATCGCCTTTCGCGGATCCCCATTTAGAACGATCGCGGCTTCGCACGGATACAGCCGAGACATGTTGCTCGTAACGGGGACCACCTGAACGCGGTTCAGATTCCGATTGGAGACATCGTTGCTGACAATTATTGCCCGGCGTGTCTTCTGGATTTCGCCGCCTATGGAAGGCTCAAGATCTACCCACCACACCTCACCGCGCAGCATCGGGATGATCCCCGGAGACGTCGCCGATCAGCGCCTCGGACCACCGATGCGCCTCGAACTCCCGCGCCTCGTCCGCCGCCATGTCCCGGTAGGCTGCCTCGATGTCTTCCGGCAAGACTCGCGACCGGCCAAGCTTTTCGAGGAACTGGCCGATCCGGTCGATGCCGACAGTCCGTTGAAGACCCTCGTATGCTTCCTCGCTGATGGTAATTGTGAGCTTGCGATCCATGGTCCAATCCCTCTATATGCATTCTATACTCACAGAATGCTCGGGCCTCCGAACCTCTACGCCCGCACGGCGTCGCCGGCCGGGGTGAGGCGGCTGCGGATCTGGTTCATCACGTCCGATGCCAGGAAGGGCTTTCGCAGAACAGGGAAGTTGTGCTCCTCGCAGAGCGCCTCCTCTTCCGGCGGCAGGATGGTCCCGGTCATGACGATCACCAGCATCTGCGGCACGGATTGCAGGAACTCGGCGCCCAGCTCCACGCCGTTGCCATCGGGCAGCATGTAATCGAGCAGCGCGGCATCGGGTTTGTTCTCCCGCACCAGGCGTTTGGCTTCGGTAGCCGATTCGGCGGTGAGCAGCGTCCAGCCGTCGTTAGCCATCAGGCGCTCGAGAAAATGCAACAGGTCGCGATTGTCGTCCACCAGCAGCACGGTGGGGGTTGAAGGCGCGGCTGCGGCATTCGATTCCACCGTCCGGATGTTCAGCTTCTCCCCATCTTCGGCGACTTCCACGCCTACGCGCGCACCGGGACTGACCTGGTTGGTGGCCACCAGTGTGGCCAAAGGCTGGGTGAGGTGGCGGTGAATGGTGCGGTTCAACTCGCGCGCTCCGTATTCCGAGCTGGTGCCCTTGCGCAGAAGGAACTGGCGTGACTCAGGGGGCACTTCCAAGGTGAAGGAGCGATTGCCCAGCCGCGTGTTGACGTGGTTCTGCAGATCGGCGATCTGCTTGTCGAGGATCGCCGCAAGCGATTCCGCAGAGAGCGGCTGGTAGGTGATGATACAGTCGATGCGGTTGACGAACTCCGGCGAAAAGCGCTTGCGGACGGCGACCAAAGCAATGTTCTGGAGCTTGCTGGTGAGGTCCGTGCGCTCCACGCCCCTCACGGACTGGAAACCGAAATCCGGATTGATTTCGCGCAGCATTTCGCGCGCGCCCAGGTTACTGGTGAGGAACACCAGGGACTTTTCGAAGTTGACCGTGGAGTTGTCGCCCAGCCGCAGGATGCCCTTGTCGAGCACGCCCAGAAGCAGGCGGGTCATGGAGGGCGCGGCCTTTTCAATTTCGTCGAACAGGACCAGCGAAAGGTTGCATTTTTCGCTGGTGACGGCGTTCAGCTTCTGCTGTGTCAGCATGGGCTGCGTTTCACGATGGCCCAGGTAGCCGGGCGGAGCGCCGATCAACTTGGCGACCTCGTGCTCCATCTGGAACTCCCCGCAATCCACCTTGAGCACGTTCTTTTCGCTGCCGTGAAGCACGTCGGCCAGCGCCTCGACGGTTTTCGTCTTGCCCGTCCCCGTGGGCCCCAGCAACAGGAATATGCCCACCGGCCGGCCTTCCGGAGCCAGGCCCGCCTGGTACATCTGAATATAGGGAATGATGACCTTGGTGGCGGTAGGCTGTCCCACAACCTTCTGCGATAAAACGGCGATGAGATCTTCGGCCGGATCCGTCGAGGGTTTTCTCGACTTGTTTTGCGAGCTTCTGGGTTTATCCACTCCTCCCTCCGACTTGACGATTACGGGTGCGGAAGCTCTAGCCCGCCTGCGCCGTCTCTCTTCGGGACGGTTCGGTTCTTTCATAAAGTGGCCCTAGCGTGCCAATCCTGCTACGACGCCGATCGCCATTTACCGGCAACGGCGGGGAAACGCAAAAGGTGTGCGCCGGCTGCTGCACCCCCGGCACACTCCTGTCTCTTATCATGGCTTAAAGGAAGGTGTATGTAAACTTCAACACGGAATAGCCCGAAATCGCTTAATCGGGGGCAGGGGCCGGATCACCTGTGCCGGAACGTGATTCTACCCTTGGTCAGATCGTAAGGAGATAGCTCTAAGGTCACTTTGTCGCCCGCGAGGACGCGGATGCGATTCCGGCGCAACCTGCCGGCCAGGTGCGCCAGGACCACGCGTTCGTGCTCGAGCTGCACGCTGAAAAGTCCGCTGGGGAACTTTTCCAATACCGTTCCGGTTACCTCGATGCTGTCCTCTTTGCTCATAAACCTCCAGGGTGGGGAAGGCGGACCGGACCAGGGTGGGTCCGGTCCGCGTGCCTCCTATCAGGCCGCTGTGACGTTGGTCGCCTGCAGACCCTTGGGGCCCTTCGTCACTTCAAATTCCACTCGCGCGCCTTCCTCCAGGGAACGGTATCCCTGCGTCTGAATCGCCGAGAAATGAACGAAGACGTCTTCTCCGTTCTCACGCTGAATAAAGCCGTAGCCCTTGGCTGCGTTAAACCACTTCACTGTACCTTTTTCTTTCATCTGCCTTTAATCCTTCTTTACTGAAATGCTGTTCTGATTGCATGCGGCTCCGACCCCGCCTCGAAAGCGAAAAAGGGGGTGCGGATGGACTCACGCAACCCCCTTTTTATCACGAAGCGGAAATCAAGAGTCAAATGCCATACCATTATACAACAGGTGATGCCGGGAGCCAGGGACATCCGTTGCCCGCTGTGAACGCATTCCAGTTCTACCGATACCGCTTCCAGTTGCGAGCCGCGGACGCCGTGCGCTTCCCCGCCGGGAAGAGCGCCAACGTGGTTCGCGGGGCCTTCGGTGTGCTGCTCCGCGACACCGCGGCGCCCGCCGAGTATGCCCGCCTGTTCGAGCCGGGAACGGCGTTGGCCGGCGACGCGCCCAGCGGGCTGGCCGATTGGCCGCGGCCCTTCGTTTTCCGCACCGCGCACCTCGACGGCCGGACCATTCCGCCAGGCGGCGGCTTCTATTTCGACGCGCACGTTTTCGAGATCCACCAGCCGGCCGCGACGCTGGCGCGCTTTCGCGCGGCGTTCGCGGCATTGGTGCGCAGCGGCATAGGCTCCCGGCGCGGCCGTGCCGGCCTGGAGCGCATCGAGCAACTGGATCTGGCCGGCGGCGCGGAGACCGTGGAGGACAGCCCGAAGCCGCCGTGCGTGGTTGGTCTCGATCCCGATGCGGAGCCCCCCGATGCGGAAACCAAAGACCGCGTCGTGGTGCGGTTCCTGACGCCCACGGAATTGAAGAGCGGCGGCGGCGTGGCGGAGCGGCCGGAGTTTCCGATCCTGTTCGGCCGGTTGCGCGATCGTATCGGCACGCTGCGCGCGCTGTATGGAGCGGGGCCGCTCGATATCGACTTCCGCGGCATGGGCCAGCGCGCCGCCGCCATTCGCCTGGAGCGATGCAACCTGGCGTGGGAGCGGGTCGAGCGGAAGTCGGGGCGCACCGGCCAGGTACATTCGATCGGCGGCTTCACCGGGGAGGCGGAGTACGCCGGCCCACTGGCCGAGTTCCTGCCGTGGCTGCGCGCGGCGCGGTGGGTTGGCGTGGGGCGGCAGACGGTCTGGGGAAAGGGGGATGTGCGCGTGGTAGCCGTGCGAAGCTTCGGCCTGCTGTGAAAGAATGAGGTCATGAAGCGACCATTTGCCGCACCGGTCTGGCGTGAAGGAGACTGGTACGTTTCTCAGTGCCTTGAGGTCGATGTCGCCAGCCAGGGCGAAACCGAAGAGGAGGCTCTTGCGAATCTGAAGGAAGCAATGGAACTCCATTTCGAACCGCCTGCGGCAACGCGACCACCCAAGATTCGCACAATCGAGGTCGAGGTTGGGGCGACTTAGTCCTCAGCCGTTCCGCGCGGTCAAGCGCCGGCTGGAAGCCGCAGGCTTTGTTGAAACGAGCCAAAGAGGAAGTCACGTCAAATTTGTGCGTCGAGTCGGCCAGGTCGTCGACACGGCGATCGTGCCGCGGAAGAATGAAATCCCGGTCGGAACTCTTCGCAGCATCCTGAGCCAAGCTCACATCGATCCGGATGACTGGGATACGCTGAGTTGATCGCTCGTCCGTTTGACGCGCAGTTGGTGGGTCGAAGCGCGAACTGATACCTTAAGAACCGATGAAGCGCTTTTCGATCGTTTTCCTTCTTCTCACGGTCGCCCTGCTCGCCCAGACTCCTGCCAATATGCCGAAGGTCGATCTCCTGTGGCCCGACGGCGCTCCCGGCGCACTCGGCACTGAAGAGGCGGCCAAGCCGACTCTCGCGCCGTACGTCGTGCCCCAGGGACGCGGCACCGGCGCGGCGGTGATCGTGTGTCCGGGCGGTGGCTACACGGGCCTGTCCATGGACAAGGAAGGCGACCAGATCGCG
>JBGPKH010000523.1:0-6553 GCA_041485845.1 Bryobacteraceae bacterium | reverse complement strand
TCACCCGCGGCCCCGAGCGCAGCCGCACCAGCGAGAGCGTCATGGCGGAAGCCCGCGGCCTGGCGGAGCGCGGCTACACCGAAATCCAGTTGCTCGGGCAAAACGTGAACAGCTACCGCGATCCTTCGCCCGCCGGCTGGGATTTCGCCACGCTTCTGGAGCGCATTGCCCAGGTGCCCGGCATCCGCCGCGTCCGCTACACCACGTCCCACCCGCGCGATTTCGTCCGCGGCATTGTGGACGCCATGGACGCCAACCCGGTGCTCTGCGATCACGTGCACTTGCCGGTGCAGTCGGGATCGTCGCGAGTCCTGGCATCCATGGACCGGCTCTACACGCGCGACGACTACATGCGCCGCATCGAGTGGCTCAAGACCGCCAAACGCCGCTACTCCATCACCACCGACATCATCGTCGGCTTCCCGGGCGAGACGGAGGAGGACTTCCGGCAGACCCTCGACCTGCTCGACGAAGTGCAGTACGATTCGCTGTTCAGCTTCAAGTACTCGCCGCGCCCCAATACCGCCGCGCTCCAGATGCCGGATCGCATCTCCGACGAAGAGAAGCAGCGCCGTCTGCTCATCCTGCAAGAGAAGCAGCGCGCCATCCAGATCCGCCGCAACTCGGAGTTGATCGGCGAGGTGCGCGAAGTGCTGGTGGAAGGCCGGCACGAATCGCTCGGCCAGTGGATCGGACGCACGTCCGACAATCGAACGCTCAATTTTACCAACAGCCACGACGCCGGTCCCACGCTCGGCCAGTACCTCCCGGTGCGGGTGACGCGTTCCGGTCCCAACTCGTTGGTGGGCGAGAGCGTAACTGTGGTGTAATGAAAACTGGGAGGGCGCCGATGGAAGTCGAAATGAAAATTCGCGGGCTTATGATGGATCCTGTGACCAACATGCCGATTGTCATTCTGCGGGATCTGAACGGCAATACGGTGCTTCCCATCTGGGTGGGCGTGTACGAAGCCAACGCGATCGCGCTCGAGATCGAGAAGGTTTCCACGCCGCGGCCCATGACCCATGACCTCATCAAGAGCCTGCTGAACGGTCTCAACACGGGCCTGCGTAAAGTTGTGGTCAGCGAGCTCAAGGACGACACGTTCTACGCCGTGATCTGGCTGGATCGCGAGGGAGAATTGATCAGCGTGGATTCCCGCCCGAGCGATGCGCTGGCGCTGGCGCTTCGGCTGGACTGCCCGATCTACGTGGAGGAGACCGTCCTGAAGTCGTCGAAACTGGCGGCCACGGTTTCCGACAAAGTCAACAACGAAGAACTGCGCCGCTGGCTGGAGGGCCTCAACGACGAGGATCTCGGCCGCTATAAAATGTGAATCCCGAAATCTCTGCGCGTCTCATCAGTCTCAATATTGCCGTCATGGCCGAAGGCAGCTACTATTGCCTGTTTGTGCGCGACGGCTGTCTCGCGATGGTGCCCCGCACCGAAGACTTCCAGGGCTTCGAGAGCATCGGCAGCACCGGCATGTCGCTCGATGAGGGGCTCGCCTACCTCGTGTGGCGCAACGAGCTGCCCTTCCTGGCTGGTCAGGGCTTCGAAGTGGCGGCGGATCCCGCCCAGGTGGAACAGATCCGCCAGTTCTCGGCCGATCTGAAGACCGCGCTGGGATTGGCCTGATTACGAGCGGTCGCAACCTGCAATCTCCTTAGATCGCCGGGACGCCCTCAGCAGTTGCTGCGCGCCGTAGATCGTCATCGACTGTCGCCAGCGCCCAGCCCGCGCGAATGGCAATTTCAAGATAGGCAGCGTCGTACGAAGTCAGGCCGTGTTTACGGCAGAGGGCCTGCGTGTGCCGGACACGATTACCGGGGTAGTGGGCTCATCCGGGTCCGCTGGCTGGAAGTATAAGATGGATGAAATCCAGATTGTATAGTTATTGCTGGGTATCCGCTTGACTCAGGTTGGTGCCGTTGGCCGACCTTCGTGGGTGGGCCCTCGCCGTCGAGCGCCTCGATGACCGTGAAGACTGGGGTGAGGAGCGTTTTGTCGTCATCGGCACGGCGGAGGGCCACGTGCTGCTGTTTGTCGCCTATACCGAACGCGAGGAGCGTATTCGGATCATTTCAGCCCGCAGGGTAACGCAACATGAGCAAGACGACTACTTCCGGCAAAACGCCTAAGCCTCCGCGTCCGATGAGTGCCGAAGCCATCGAGCGGGCCGCCACGGACGGCGACGTCCAGGACGGCATCGAGCCGGCGCGTCCGATGAGTGCCGAAGCCATCGAGCGGGCCGCCCGCGCGGATCGCGACGCGCAGCCGCTAACGGAGGCTGATCTCAAACGGATGAAGCGAACGCCGCAGGCGAAAATCATCCGCCGGGCTCTGGAACTGACGCAAGAGGAATTTGCCGCCCGCTATCACATCCCGCTCGGCACGCTACGGGATTGGGAGCAGGGCCGGGCGGAACCGGATCAACCCGCGCGAGCGTATCTGACGCTCATTGCGCGGGACCCGGAGCATGTGAACCGCACATTGAATCCAAGGCCGAACTGAGGCGATGAAGAATCCCGCGCATCACCCCTTCCGAGTTGTTCGGAGGCTCCTGCGAGGAGGGCTCTGCAATGGCGGATAGAGTCGCTCGCGTGAATAGGGTAGTATGCTTGCTTCTGGCTGTACGGAATACCAAGAGATCAAGTTCGTAGCGATAGCATTCTTGACGGTGATGGTTGTAGAACTTTGCACGCTGCATTTGGCATACCCGTCGGGCAGCCTGGATACTCCTGTGGTACGATCGCGGGTGCGTAAGGGGCGCATCCGGTCCGCGGGGCCGGCTGAACGCCGACAGCTTCCTACCCCGTTCCCCCCACCGTCATCCGATCGATCTTGATGGTCGGAATCCCCACCCCCACCGGCACGCTCTGCCCTTCCTTGCCGCACACGCCAATGCCCTCGTCCAGGCGCAGATCGTTGCCCACCATGCTCACGTACTTCAGCGCCTCCGGACCGTTGCCGATCAGCGTGGCGTTGCGCACCGGCCGCGTCAGCTTCCCGTCTTCGATCAGGTAGCTCTCCGAGGCCGAGAACACGAAATTGCCGCTGGTGATGTCCACCTGCCCGCCGCCGAAATTCACGCAGTACAGCCCTTTGGGCACCGACCGGATGATGTCTTCCGGCTCGCTCTCGCCCGCCAGCATGAAGGTGTTGGTCATGCGCGGCATGGGGATGTGCGCGTAGCTCTCGCGCCGCCCGCTGCCGGTCGATTCCGAATGCAGCAGCGTGCTCGAAAGCTTGTCCTGCAAATAGCCTCGCAGCACGCCGTTCTCGATCAGCACGTTGCGCTGCGTGGCATGGCCTTCGTCGTCCACATTCAGCGACCCGCGCCGGCTGTTGATGGTCCCGTCGTCGATCACCGTGCACAATTCGCTGGCCACCTTCTGCCCGATCCGCCCGCTGAAAGCCGAGACGCCCTTGCGGTTGAAGTCCGCTTCCAGGCCGTGCCCCACCGCCTCGTGCAGCAGGATTCCCGGCCAGCCGGGCCCCAGCACCACGGTCATTTCGCCCGCCGGCGCGTCCACCGCATCCAGCATGGTGATGGCCTCGCGCGCGGCTTCCGCGGCGAAGTGCTCCGGCGTCTTCTCTTTCAGGAAGAAGTCGAGCTCCACCCGGCCGCCGCCGCCGGCGTGCCCGCGCTGCGGCATCCCGCCGTTCTGCCGGGCCAGGGCCGACACGCTCAGCCGCGCCAGCGGCTGGCGGTCGAGCGTCAGGATGCCTTCGCTGGTTGCCACCATCACGTGGCGAAGGTTGTCGGCGTAGGCGGCCTGCACCTGGAAGATCCGCGGATCGAAGGCACGCGCCGCGCGGTCGGCGCGCTTCACCAGTTCCACCCGTACGGTGAAGGCCGTCTCCGTGGGCGCCGTCAGCACCGGATACAGATTGTGCAGCGCGCCTTCGTTGAGATCGAACTTGTCGACCTTGCTGGGGCCCGAGGCGATGTGGGCGGCCACGCGCGCGGCCTTGCGGATCTTCTCGGGCGAAAGGTCGTCGCTGTACGCGTATCCCGTGCGCTCCCCGGAAATCACCCGCACACCCACCCCCATCGAAACGCCTTGCGCGGCGCTCTTTACCATGGATTCGTCGATGCTGATGGAACTGGTGAGCAGGTACTCGAAATACAGGTCGGCGTAATCGCCCCCCTGCGAAAGCGCCTCCGCCAGGTAGTTTTCCAGGTCCTGCCGGGAGAGGTGGAACCGCGATGCGAAGATCGACTCTGAGAACTGCATGATTTCAGGCTACCATCGGACGGCTCATACACCGGTATCGGTCCCTATCGGTCCCTGAATTGCTCTTTACCCCCAGGAGGTTCAGGCATGCATTCATTTCAACGAGCGTATTCGTACCTGTCTACCGCTCTGGTGTTGCTCGGCATGGCAGCTTCCCAGGCCGCCGTGTGTGCTGCGCAGCCCAATCCCGGGCCTCGGGCGATCACCCTGCCCGCGGGTACACGCCTTTCCGTCCGGCTGGGCCAATCGCTTGATACCAAGAGAGATAGACCCGGAACGCCCTTCGTTGCCCATGTCGCTGTGGCGGTCCTGAGTGATGGCGCGGTAATCGTCCCACGCGGCGCCGTCTGCCAGGGCCACCTGGCTGAATCCAAGCCTTCGGGCAGACTCAAAGGCCGCGCCACGATGCGGCTCAGCCTCGATTCCATCGAGCTGAACGGCAGAAAATACATGATCGACACAACCGGATCTGCATTCGTCAGCAAGAATCACAAGAAGCGCAACCTCGCGCTGATCGGCGGCGGGGCGGGAACCGGCGCTGGCATCGGCGCCATCGCCGGCGGTGGCGTGGGTGCGCTGATCGGCGCCGGCGCTGGCGCAACCGCGGGCACGGTCGGCGCTGTCGTGACCGGCAAGCGCAACGTGCATCTGGCTTCCGAGACCCGTCTCACCTTCCGATTGCGGGAACCGCTCCGGGTGCCGATCTAATCTGGCAGGGCTAGCCCCCGGCCCCCCGCCCCTGTATCCTATTCATTGATGACACCCATCTCCCGCCGCGACCTGATTCGCCTTGCCGTTGCGCTGCCCTCGGCCGGCCTGTTCGCCCGCTACCGCGCGCTCGCCGCGCCCAATGTGAACCGCGTCAAGATCACCGGCATCAAAGCCATGGCCATCCAGAATATCGCCGGCAATTGCCTGATCCGCATCGACACCGATAGCGGACTCGTGGGCTACGGCGAAGCCGGGTCCACCGGCCCGATGGCGCGCGCCCGCATCGCCACCATGCGAAACCTGCTGATCGGCAAGGACCCCCTGGCCATCGAAGTACACTTCCACAACATGACGTCCCTGATGCACACCTACATTGCCCACATCCCCACCATCAGCGGCATCGACATCGCGCTCTGGGACCTCGCCGGGAAAATCATCGGCGCGCCCATCAGCACGCTGCTCGGCGGCCCGTTCAAAGATTCGATCCCCATGTACTCGCACGGCCTCAACCTGAACATGCTCGACAAAGCTTCCTGCCGCGACTGGGCGCAGCGCATCAAGGAAATGCCCGAAGGCTTCACCGCCTTCAAGAACGGCATCGATCCGGTTCTCGGCGTCCCCGCGGCACGTTTCGCTCCCACCCTCACCACCCAGCAGCTACGCAACGTGGCGCGCGCCTACGCCAACTGCCGCGAGGCGGCCGGCGCCGACATCGATATCGCGGTCCACTGCCACAATGAGCTCGATACCCCGAGTGCCATCGCGGTGGCCAAAGCCGTGGAACCGATGGATCCGCTATTCATCGAGGACGCGCTCAACCCGCCGTTCTCCGAAGCCTGGATGGCGCTGCGCCGCTCCACGCGCCTGCCGCTGCTCACCGGCGAGAAACTGGAGATGGTGCGTGGCTTCAAGCCTTTCCTGGACAACCAGGCCGTGGACATCGTCCATCCCGATCTGGCCTTCGCCGGCGGATTCACCGGCACGAAGAAAGTCGCGGATTACGCCTACCTCTTCCGTACGCCGGTGGCGCTCCACAACGTCGGCTCGCTGGTGCTCACTTACGCCAACGCTCACTTCGGCGCATCGATCGAAAACTTCTATCGATCGGAAAGCCAGCTCGGAAGGCCCAACCACTACATCGAAGGCATGGCCGCCGGCGCCCCGCCCGAGGTGCGCAAGGGAATGCTGAAGGTCCCCACTGGTTCCGGATTAGGCCTGGAGATCAACCCCGACTTCCTGAAAAAGAATCTCGCTCCCGGTGAGGAGTATTGGTAGGACGGACCATCGCCTTTTGTGGTCTGTCACGCCCCCGACCTACCCGGCCGAACGCAGGTCGGCTGCCGCCGGCCTGTCCCTCTTACTCCTGCTTCGGGCTGAACCGCCATACATTCTGCTCGCGTAGATTGGAGAGCCACACCGACCCGTGCCCCACGCGCACCGAATCGCCGCCGGCCCCTACCCACTGTTTGACCACCTGGTTCTTCCCCGGGTCGATCTCCGACAGCGGAATCTGGAAAACCGTGACCCACACGTGCCCTTCGCCGAAGGCAATCTCGCCGCCGCTGCCCGGCACGCCCACTTCGATATTTGCGATCAGCTTG
>JBGPKH010000522.1:0-6557 GCA_041485845.1 Bryobacteraceae bacterium | reverse complement strand
CGGCCTTCCGAATCGGCCTTCAGGACCACGCCGCCGAGATCCGGGACCGCGCGGTACAGGTCGTCCAATCGGGACTTCCACCAGCCCGCGACCTTATCGTCGAGCGGATCGAAGGTGTCGAGGCCGCCGAGGGTTTTGGGGCTGCCGAAATCCACCGCGATCACCACGCGCACGCCCCACGGGCGGAAGACGTCGGCGATGCGGGCGATCTGGGGAGTGAATTCGGGAGACAGGACGCGCGGGTTGGCATTGACGTTGTTGATGGAACATCCGTTGATGCCGAGCGACGCCAGCATGCGGCCGTAATCGGAAACTCGCGTCAGGTCTTCGCGGGCGTGCAGGTTGTCCCAAAAGTTGGAACGTCCGCCGTAGCCGCGCTCGATGGCGCCATCGAGATTGTCCCACTGATTCACCCAGCGAACCGGCGCGTAGGGGACTTGCTTCTCGTCGAGATTGGCGATGGGCTCGCCGAGCGCGATCTTGCGCAGGAGCGCGAAGGCTCCATAGAGCACGCCGCGGTCGTTGGACGCCGTGACGATGGTGTAGCGGAGGCGTCCCGTGACGACGGTCTTCAGCCAGTAGCCGTCGGCGGCCAGGTTGGCATCGAGACGCCATTGCGGGGCGGCGCGGCGCAGTTCGTCAAGCGTTCCGAGCACGACCGCGCTCTCCGAGGGAACGCCGGACTCCGCGCGCGGCGTCCGGCCGAGCATCCCGCGGATGCCGCGGATCCACTCGTCGCGGGTGCTGGCGCTGAGGCGCGAATCGGCGACGGTAGACACGACCGGCGGCACGGCATCGCGATACTGTTCGAGCGCGGGGCTATCCAACGCCGCGTATCGCAGCCAGGAATGATAGCCGGTCTCGGCGTGCAGCGCGGCGGCTGCGGCGAGCGCGAGCAGCGCCCGCCCCGCAGTTTCAAAGCGTAATGAAGATCGCATTTTCTTCTACACTCAATTCGATTCCGGCGGATTTGGCCGCCTCTTGCAACGCGGCGTCGAGCATGACCATCGGATCCCGGCTGACGTCCAGCCGGCGCACGAGCCCTTCTCCCTTGTGGGCGCCCGCCGAGAGCACGATCTTCAAGCCCTTCCGTTTACACTTGACGGGCGTGCCGTCCTCGAGCTTCGTGTTCATGGGCTTCAGGTAGGCATCCACGTAATGCACGCCGATGCCCGACTTGTCGTCGGTAAATCGCGGCAGCTTCTCCGCGGCGATGGGGTTCAGGTCACACAGTTTGCTTTTCATGGCAGTCCATAGCGTTGCGAAATGCGCGGATATGCTCCGGCGTGCTGCCGCAGCATGCGCCGATGATGTTCGCGCCCGCCTCCACGAGCGGCGCGACGCCTCGCACCATCTGCTCCGGCGTTTCGTCGTAGATCACTTTCATGTTCACCAGCTTGGGCTGGCCGGCATTCGGCTGGACCATCACCGGCAGTTTCGCGACCTTGCGATAACGGACGACAGCCTGCCGCGCGTGCTCCATATCCATGCCGGTACCGCAGTTCAACGCCGCGATATCCGCGCCGTGCTCCTGCATGAACTGCGCGGCGCGCTCCGGGTCGATACCCATCATGGTGCGAAACGTGGAGCCGTCGAGGGTCACGTCATACGCCATCGACCCGATGACGCAGGCCGCCCCGGCCGCCTTCGCCGCCTCGATGCCCAACAGCAGCTCTTCGAGCGACGTCTGCGTTTCGATGATGATAGCGTCCGCGCCGGCCTCAACCAAAGCACGCGCCTGTTCGAGAAAAGCCTCGCGGACTTCTTGCTCGGAGAAGTCGCCGTAGGGCTCCATCAGTCCGCCGAAGGGTCCGATGTCGCCGATCACGTAGCCCGCGCGGCCGCCGAAGGCTTCGCGCGCAATAGCCACCGCGGCCTGGTTGATGGCGACAGCTTTGCCGGCGTTGCCGTGGCGATTGAGCATGATCCGCGAGCCGCCAAACGTGTTGGTGAGGATGCAATCGGACCCGGCATCGGCGTAACGCCGTTGAATCTCGCGAACTCTCTCGGGATGCGTGAGGTTCCACGCCTCGCCGCAGTTGCCCTGCTCCAGGCCGGCGAGCATCAGTTGCGTGCCCATCGCGCCATCGCCGAGCAAGGTCCGTTCCTTGAGAGCGTGGAGCAAAGGCTTCATGAGTTTCGATGCGCCAGGGCGTAATGAATCGTTTCGAGCACCAGCCCCCATTTGTGATCGCGAGCCGCGACGTCGCAGTAGCATCCGGCGGGGCTGGCCGGACGTTTCCACGAAAGCACGGCCTCCAGAGGCTGCCCGAGCAGAGGCTTTTCCCGTTCGATAGCCGCCAACAGGCTCGCAGGGTTGTCAATGTACTGGCACATGCAGGCGTGGCCTGTGTCGCCAGGAACCGGCTCGCAGCGCTGTTCGCGGATGGGGTAGCCTTCCGCGCGCGGCCCGAGCTTCACGCGGTATTCGAAAGCCAGCGCGCGGCCCATGTTGGTGCAGGTGGCGCCGTCGTAACGGAAGCGGGCTTGGATGGCGCCGTCCGCGCGCGCTTCGAGCGAGAGCCGCTCCGCGGCCCAGCGTTTCAGCGCCTTCGGATTGGTGGCATACAGCGGCGTGTTGCGATAAGGTGCGCGGCGGAACTGGCACGGTCCGAACGAGCAATTCTCGCAAGGCACGAGATCGGTGAGCCGTCGCACGCGGCCGACCTCGCGCGTCAGTCCGAAAACCGCCAATTGCGATTTCTTGGGACGCAGCGCGCCGGAGTCGAGCGCTTCGAGCTTGCCGGGAAGCGCGCCGCCGATCAGTCCCAGGAGCCGCCGCTGCTCGGCGATGTCCCAATCGCCATACCCCGGACTGTAATGCGGAAGCACCGCCATGGCGCGTTCCTCGGCCCACGCGCACAATCGCGCTCCCGTCGTAGTGATCAGGTGCTCCACCACTGCCGAACCGAAAACTTCCAGGAAAAAATATTCGTCGGGCTTGTCCTCGTGCCAGAGCCGTTGCGCTTCCGCTTCGAGCTCGGGCCCGGCGCTCACGGCCACCAGAAAGACGCTGTGGGATTCCGAACGCGCCAGCGTCTGTTGTAGCCGGGCGCTGGTAAACGGCAGGAGCTCGCCGCGATCGGCCTGGCGTTCGCAGGCCCACGGATTGCCGTTGCGCCAGTACCACTCGCCGGCCCACGAGGCCAGCTCGCAGGCGCGTTCGCTCAACACCGCGCCCCTTGGATAGCCGAGCAGGCGCTGGTATTCGGCGGGCTCGACGTGGACCGTCATCGCGCCACCTCGTGGATGGACTCGACCGGTTTAAACTGGCATCCTTCCACAAAGAAATCAAAAAAACGAGGATGTGTTTCCAGGCGGCAGTGCTCCACGCGGCGCACCAGCGCTTCCATCTCCTCCCGCTTCGAGTGGGACAGGAGGGCCATCGATGCACCCTCGATCGCGGCATTCCCTACCTGCACGATGCGCGATTCCGGAATGTCGGGGATGAGTCCGATGCGTTTGGATGCTCCCACTCCGAGGTTCCGCCCGAAGCCCCCGGCCAAATAGAATACATCGATGTCGTCGAAGTCGATGCCGTAGTTGCTGAACACCACGTGCAGACCGGCGACGTTGGCGCCTTTGGCCTGCGCCAGTTCGTTGACGTCGCTCTCCAAAAAGAAAATGCCGGCATCGAGCGCGATGCGGTCCCCATCCTGCTCGAAGCGGCCCATCTCGTTCATGCGGCCCGTGCGCAGCAGCTCACTCATCAGCGACACCAGGCCCGACCCGCAGATACCCTCGGGGACGCCGCCGCCGATCACGCTCAGTCGGAAAGTACCGTCGTCGCCCAGCGCCACGTCTTCGACCGCGCCATCCAACGCCGGCATCCCGCAGGCGATCGCGCCGCCCTCGAACGCCGGACCCGCCGGGCAGGACGCGGCGAGAATCCGGCGCCGGTTGCCCACGATCAGCTCGGTGTTGGTGCCGATGTCCATGATCGCGACCAGGCGGTCTTCGTGAGCCAGGTCCACGGCCAGCATGCAGGCCGCCGCATCCGCGCCCACGTGGCCGCTGACGATGGGCGCGCCGTAGACGCGAGCCTGCGGGTGGATGGGCAGCAGGCATCGCCGCCCGGTCTCGAGGAGGCTCGTGGTGGTCCGCTTGCCCTCCGCCATCTGCAGCTCGGTGATCGACCGGTAGGGGCTCTGGCCGATCGAGTAGACGCTCTGCCGAAAGAAGAGATCGCGCATCGTGGAATTGCCGACCACCACCATCTCGCCGATCGTCTGCGGATCCACGGGGAAGTCTTCGATGGCGTGCGTCAGGTAGCCCGCCAGCGTGCGCCGCAGCAGCTTCCCCGGCTGCTGCGAATCGTAATGGATACGCGCCATCACGTCGGACCCGCCAAATCGCTGCGGGTTCTCGAATGAGGCGTCCGCGAGCAGTTCCCCGGTCCGCAGATCGAAGAGCCGCAGGACGACCGTGGTGGTGCCGAGGTCCATCGCGATGCCGTGTATCGCGCCGTGCCCCGGCTCCGGTTTCCAACTGCCGGCCGGCAAACCCGCCGCGCCGCGTTCGATGCGCATGTGCCCGCGCCGCATCGTGTGGCAGCGGATGTGGCCGGCATCGCGCGCGATGTGCGTCCGGCACGACAGGCGGAAGGACCCGCTGAGATGCCGCTCCTCGCCGGTCGGGAGCGAGAGGCAGTCCATCCCCTCCGTGACCTCGACCATGCACTCTTTGCATTTTCCCTGCATCTGGCAGGAGGTCGGAACGCGCACGCCCACGCTCTCGGCGCACGCGAAGAGCGTGGCGCCGGGGAGCGCCGGGGTGTCGAGTCCGTTGATGGTGAGGGTCAGAGGCATTGTCCCACTATGCATTGAGTTCTTCGCCGCTTGTGGGGCAGGTTGGCAACCTGCGGCGGATTGTGAATCCGCCTGGCGCCGCTCGATGCGCCGCTCGGTGGGGCGGGCAATCTTGCCCCACGAAGAATGATGCGAGTCATGAAGCGTTCGACTCCAGTTCCGCTTTCACCGCCTCCGCCACTTCCTGCGCCGTGCCATCGCGCTCTTCCTCGTCGCTCCATCGCCACTGCGCCAGGTAGTCGTCGCCCGCTGCAAGTCCCCGCTGTACCGCCAGGTGGTCGATGCGCTCCAGGAACTTCGGACCCATCGGCAGGGTGACTTCGTCCTCGTCGTCCTCAGCCTTGATTTGAGAGGGCACTTCCTGCCAGTACAGAATCTTGTACGTTGCCATTTTCGTTGTTCTGAGCCGCCAGCCGCAGAAACAGGTCGACCGCGGCGGAGGCGTTGGCGCCGTAGCCGTCGGCGCCGATCTCGTCCGCAAACATCTGGCTGATCGGCGCGCCGCCGATGGCCATCTTGATGTGACCCAGGCCGGCCGCCGCGAAGCCGTCGATCACCGTCTTCATGTAGGTCATGGTGGTGGTGAGCAGGGCGCTCATC
Source organism: Bryobacteraceae bacterium (assembly GCA_041485845.1). GTDB lineage: Bacteria > Acidobacteriota > Terriglobia > Bryobacterales > Bryobacteraceae > OMOG01. The sequence continues at coordinate 1,149 of JBGPKH010000522.1, read as the reverse complement.
CCGATGATGTTCGGGTTGCACTTCGCCGCGGCCGCCATGAACTTTTCGACGCTCTGATCGACGCCGATATCGTACACCTCGAAACCGGCGCCCTCGGCCATCATGAGAACCAGGTTCTTTCCGATATCGTGCAGGTCCCCGCGCACCGTGCCCATCAGCAGGACTCCGACCCGCTTCGTGGTGCTGTCCTTGGCGCTGAGCAGAGGCTTCAGCACGGCCATTCCCGCCTTCATCGCGCGCGCCGCAATCAGCACCTCGGGCACGTAGAGCACGTTGTGCTTGAAGTCTTCGCCCACCACGCTCATGCCCGCAATGAGCCCTTCGTTGAGAATCTCCTGGACCGGCCGCCCCTCGGCCAGACCGTCCTTGGTCATCTGCTCGACTTCCTTGGCCTTGCCCTCGTAGAGGCACTGATTCATCAGTGCGTAATCGATCATGCCACGACCCCTTGTCCCGCCAGGCGGCCCGCATTGAAGACTTCCAGCGCCTCCAGCATGGCCACCACGTTCTCTCGCGGCATCCCCGGACTCACCCCGCCGCCCACCGACAGAATCACTCCCTCGCCGCCCGAGCCTTCGAGCACGTCGAGCGTCGCTTCGCGAACTTCCTCGGGCGTGCCGCGCACGCAGATTTCGAGCGGGTTCACATTGCCCATGAGGCACATGCGATCGCCTACGCGCCGCTTCACCTCGCGAATGTCCTTCTGCTTGCCCCAGTTGAGCACCTGGAAGCCGGCGTCCGGCAGATGGTCGAGGCACGCATCCACCTCGGCGTCGTTGTGGTAGACCTTGATCCAGTCCTCGGGGAAGGCGTCGCAGATGCGTTTCAGATAGGGATGCGCGAACTCCATGTAGTGATCTTCGTTGATGAAGCCCACGATGTCGTCCAGGATGAAAATGCTCTCCACCGTGTCGACCATCACCTTGTGCTGCGCCTTGAGCCAGTCGATCACCACCCGAGTGCACAGGTCGATCAGCTTGTGAGCGCCCGCCGGGTCTTCCACCAGGTCGATCATGAAGTTCGTCGTGCTGCGGACAAACCCGGCGGTGCACAGCGGACCCCGCGATGTGATCATCGGCAGAATGTAACCGTGGTCCAAAATCCGCTGCTTCACCATGCCGATCTTGTGCAGCGTGAGCGCGGCAAAGG
>JBGPKH010000521.1:0-6568 GCA_041485845.1 Bryobacteraceae bacterium | reverse complement strand
CGGCGATGCTTTGCATCAGTTGCAGTTCGACAACCGAAAAAGTCCGCCCACAAAATGTCAGCGGACCCTCCCACACTGTCTGGTCCATAAGCTCGTTGATGAACTCCTCAGGATCAGACTACCGCGGATGGCGCCCAAAGTTCAGCGAAAAATGCGCCACTGCACGAGCTTTTTCCGATTCGTGGCTTCCCGCGGCGCTCATCCGCGGTTGAGTATACGTCTCAGAACTCGAACTTCAAGGCGAACTGCAGGTCGCGGTTGTCCGAGTTGGTGGAGGTGATCTGGCCGACGGTGGGCGACCCGATGCCCGCATTGGGGAAGCCGAAGTACGGCGTGTTGGTCAGGTTGAATGCATCCAGCCGGAACTGGACGTTGAAGCGCTCGCGGAAACGGTTGTTTTTCACGAACGAGGTGTCGAAGCTCACCTGCCCTGGTCCGTACAGCACTCCGCGGGCGGAGTTGCCGTAGGTGTTGGGCGCAGGAGCCGCAAAGTCGCTGGCGTTGAACCACCGTTGGCGGTCGGGATTGTCGAGCGTACCGCTGCCGGTGCGGTTCGGCCAGCTCGGCGCGCCGTTGTTGACGCCCGTAGCCAGGTTCACGGTGAACGGGCGGCCGGTTTGCAGCGTGGTCACGCCGCTCAAGGTCCACCCCCCCGCGACCCAATGGGCCGCGTCCGATTTAGCCCATGGCTTGCCCTTCCCGAAGGGCAGCTCATACAGGTAACTTGCGACGAAGCGGTGCTTCACGTCGAAGCCGGATGGCCCGCGCGCGGCGCGAATATTGGTAATGGTCTGCGGACCGCCGACGGATCCCCCGCCGCTGGCCGCCGATCCGCCATAATCGAGATTCTTCGAGAAGGTGTAGGCAGCCAGGAACTGGAGGCCGGAGGCAAATCGCTTTTCCAGCTTGGTGGCGAGTCCGTGGTATATGGATGAGTTGCGCGGGTCGAACACGGTGATGCTGCTGATGTTGGAGATCGGCTGCAACAGGCGGCGGGACGCCTGCGAGCCGAGACCGGGCTGCACTTCGTTGGGATTGTATCCGAACAGCAGGTGCGCGCCGTGGCTGCCGGCATAAGCCACCTCCGCCAGCAGGGTCTTGCCGATCTGGTGCTCCAAGTTGATGTTCCAGGTCATCTGGGACGGCGTCTCATTCGTGAAGGAATGCCCGAGCACGCCGATGCTGGCAGCGTTGAGCTCGGCGGTGGTCATCGGCTTCACCGATTTGATGTCGGGGAAGGGCCGGTTGATGGTGGGAATGACCGTCCAATCCGTCGGGTTCACCGGGATGTTGCCGAACGGCGTCTGCGAAACCACGTACGGAACCTGCTCACCGAGCATGTTGGACCCGGACGGCATGACGGGGAAGTAGCTGATGCCGAAACCGCTGCGGATGATGGTCTTGCCGGAGCCGCCCAGGTCGTATGCCAGCCCGACTCGCGGCGCGATGTTGCCGTGACGGGTTTCCTTGCCGGCGGTGCGGGAGATCCCGCCCTCGCCGGCGTACGCCAACTGCAAGTTGGTGCGGTCGAAGTTGACGATGCGGTCGCGGATCTCCTTGTCGGGCACGAAGAAGTCCCATCGCACACCGAGATTCAGGGTCAATTGACGGGTGGCTTTCCAATCGTCCTGGAAGTACACGGCGTGCTCGTGGTTCGTGGTGTAATACGGCTCGAGCAGGATGCTGCGGCCCCCGCCGCCGCTGATATATCCCGTCAGCATGGTGGCCAAGCCCGTGCCCTGGGTGTTGGTAACGGGATCGTTGGTGAAGTTCCTTCCGAACGTCATGTCCCCGCGCGGGCCGCCTCCGGGAGGTCCGGTGTAGGTCGAGGTCAGCCGCCGGACATAGCGGTATCCGAACTTAGTCTGGTGGCGGCCCAGGGTCCAGGCGACGCCGTCCTCGGCCTGATAGTGCGTCTCGCGGGGCTTGGCAGGCAGGAATCCGGGACCGCCGCTCAGACCGGTGAAGTCGGCGATATTGATGTTGGGAAGGCCGGAGCTGAACTCGGAGATGTTCACGCCCTGGATGCCCAGGGCGGTTGCGGGCTGGTGGCCGAAGTCCGACTGCCGGGTGAAGGGGGTGGTGCGCGCGAAGCCCGCGCGGACCTCGTTGACCAGGTTGGCGCGGAAGATGTGAGTTTCGTTCAGGGCCATTCCCTGGGTAGTGAGCTGCGTGACCTGGGTGCCCGCGACGTAGGGGCCGAGGTCGTACTTGCTCAACACGTCCGCGGGTGTCGGCAGGCAGCAATTGGCCTGCCCTTGCGGCGCATTGAGCCGGAAGGTCTCATAGCTGTAGCGCGCGAAGAAATTGTCGGCCGACCCGATGCGGTGATCGATGCGCGTGTCGAACCCGTCGTCCTCGGTGGAGCGTGGGACGCTGCTGGTGTAGTTGTTGAAGTTTCCCGGTCCGTTGGATAGGGGATAGATTCCGACGACGTTGCGGCTGACGGAGTTGATGCGGTTGGCGGGGATGGCGTTGCCGGGGAACTGAGTGCGCAGGTACTGCGGGTTGGTGGCACTCACCGGCTTGGACGCGTCGAAATTGGGGTTGAGGCTGGTGGTGAGCGGGTCGTAGATCCGGATCAGATTACCCGAGGTGTCGGTGAAGTTGGCGAAGTTGCCGGTGCGTGTCTCCGCGGTCGGCACCGTGTTGACGAACGTCAGTCCCTTGCGCTCCCGCTGCCCGAAGTAGTCCATGAAGAAGAACGTCTTGTCTTTGCCGGGGTAGATCTTCGGCAGGACTACCGGCCCGGATACCGCGGCTCCAAACTGGTTGCGGCGGTACGGCGGCTTCGCCTGGGGCGCGGCGTTGAAGTAATTGCGCGCATCGAGGAGGTCGTTGCGCAGAAACTCGAACAGGTTGCCGTGGAGGTTGTTGGAGCCCGACTTGGTGGAGACCGAAACCACTCCCGCGCCGCGGCCGAACTCGGCCGAGAAGGTGCCCGTCAGCACTTTGAACTCGCGCACGGATTCGATGGAGGGTTGGACGATCACGGTGTTGAAGGTGTACTCGTTGTTGTCGATGCCGTCCACCAGCCACGCGTTGGCGTTGGCCTGGCTGCCCAGGGCGTTGAAGTTGGAGCTGGCGCGCGGATTGAAGGAGCTTTGGCCCGAGAGGTTCGCCTTGCTGCCCGGGTGTGACCGCGGGCGCCAGGTAGACGAGCTGCGCGAAGTTGCGCCCGTTGAGCGGCAACTCGCGAATGGCCTTCTCGGTGATCACCTCGCCCAACTCGGCGGTTTCCGTCCGAGCCAGCGGCGCGGCCGCCGTCACTTCAATCGATTCGGTGACCTGGCCGACCTGGATGGTGAAGTCCAACCGTGCGCGCTGGTCCACCTGAAGCTCGAAGTTCTGGCTGACCTGGGTGCGGAAGCCCTGCTTGGCCACGGTGACCTGGTACGTCCCAGGGACGAGGAAGGGAGCATAGTAGCCGCCGTTCTCGTCGGTCTGGAAGTTCTGGGTGGTGTTCTTGGAGACTTCCTTGATGGTGATGGTAGCGCCGATGACAGAGGCGCCCGACGAGTCGCGGACATTTCCGAGAATCGTTCCGGTTGTGACCTGCGCCACGAGCGTGGTTGCGCAGCAGGCCAGGACGATGAGAGTAAGTAGGAATTTCACGTTTAACCTCATTTCGAACCCCTGGAATTTGGTCGATGACGCACGCGAAAATCGTGCGGATGGGTCTCACGCGTGCGCGCCGAATTCATAGTTTCAGACCTTAATATAATATATATCGGGACGGATCCGAAAGATAGGGGAGGTGGGTCAAGAGGCGGCGGGCGGGGATCGCCGCGGTAGAATCGTTCGCAGCATGGCGATCCCCACAGGCACTCGGATCGGCGGTTATGAGATCGTGACGACGGCGGGCGCACGCCGACCGGCCTGCCCACGCGCAACAAGCGCGTGGACCACCACGAGATCCGGGTGGACCCCAAGAACCACAATCACTACCTGGTGGGCCGCGACGGCGTCTACGACGTGACGGGGAGCGAAGATGCGCCCTTCCAGACCGCTGCCCAGGACGCCGCGAGCGAGGCCGGCGCGCGCCTCGCGGCGATGCGGCGCTTGATCGACGCGACCCCAGCCTCGGCACAAGCGCCGTCCGCCGCTTCGGCCCGACACCAAGGCGCCGATTCTCTCCAAGGCGGCATCCGAGCAGACCGGGGATTAATCCGGCGAGCGGCGGCCTTCTCGCGCCACCGGTCAGCGGCAGCAGATCTGGCTCGACACCAGCGCCGCCGGCGTCATCGGCGCCGACGCGGCGAAGTAGTTCTTCTCACCCAACCGGCGATAAATCTCCCCGGCAATCCCCGCCGCCAGGGGACCGATCGCCGGACGCCCGCCAGTTAAGAGGACCACCACCACCAATTTGTGATCGCCCACGTCGTTAAACGAGCCAAACCACCCCAGGTGCGTGTGGTTCGCGCTGCACGTGCCGGTCTTTCCCGCGATCGGTCCATCCTCGCGCGCACGGTGCGCCGTGCCAAACTCGACGGCGCCCCGCATGCCGGGCTTGATCGCGGGGATCAGGTCGGCAATCTCCAGCCGGCGCTTCACTCGCGGCAGGAATTCCCGGACGCCGGCCTGGCTCCGCGGATACTGCAGATAGTACATCGTACCGCCATTGGCCACGGCGCTCATCAGCGCGGCCAATTGCAGCGGTGTCTGCTGAATCTCCTCGCCGAAGCTCGTCAGCATTCCGACACCCCCGTTCTTCGGAGGCGCAGCGGGGAAGCGGCCCGGTTGCTCGCCCGCGATATTCAATCCGGCCTTCTCGCCATATCCAAACAGGCGGGCATAGTAGCTGACCTTCTCGTATCCCAACTTCTCCCCGAGCGTGGCGAAATAGAAATTATTGGAATGCGCCAGCGCGTAGGTCAGGTCCATGCGCGCGCCGCCCAGCTTCACTTTGACCGCCGGTTCGATCGCCTTTTCGCTCAACCCCGCGAGCGCCACCGATACCTTTATGGTGGAGCACGGCTGGAAGCCCGAGCCGAGCGCGATCTTTTGGTTGACCATCGTCAGAATACGCCCGTTGGCCGGGTCCACTACCACTACCGAACCGTTGAAGTCTCCCAGGGCTCCCACAGCGGCGCGGCGAATCTCGAGATCCTCGCCATCGACATTGTCGCCGGCGGTGGAATCGGCATAAGTCGGTTCCGTCCAGGGCCCTCCCGCGATGATGGGAGCCGGCGCCATTGCCGGACGCGATCCGTGCCTCGGCCGTGTGACCTGCAACGAGGCGCGCCGGATGGGGACACGGGCCGGGGTCGTCGCCACAGCCCTTTGCACGACGGCGCGGCGCGCGGGTGTGGGACGGTGTTTGCGTTTATTCGTGTTGGCGCCGGCGAAGGAAAGACTGGAGATGAGAAGAAGCATCAACGCGAAGCGGATAGCCGGGGACACTGAGGATAGGGGTAACCTGTTCATAGTAACTGTCGCGATACACCGGGGCGGTGATAATCGGGGGGAAGGACGCCAGAGCGGCATTCGGTCCGGCCGGAGCAACCAGAGCCTTTGCCATTATGGATGGTCGGCCTCGGATCCGTCAAGCTAATCTTTCTTAGTGTAACATACAGGTGCGATTTGGCACATTGAGGAGATACACAGGCACTTGTTGGAAATCCTGCGGGAAGAAATCGTCAACTGCCGGCTCTGCCCCAGACTGCGGGAGCACTGCACGCGGATCGCGGCCGTCAAACGGCGCGCCTACCGCGACTGGGAGTATTGGGGCCGGCCCGTGCCGGCCTTCGGCGATTCCCAGGCGCGCATCGTAATCCTGGGACTGGCGCCCGGCGCGCACGGCTCCAATCGCACCGGCCGCATGTTCACCGGCGACCGCTCGGGAGAAGTGCTCTACCGCGCCCTGCATAAGACCGGTTACGCATCGCAGCCCGGCAGTTACTCCCGCGACGACGGACTTACGCTCCGCGATGTCTTCATCACCGCCGCCGCGCGCTGCGCCCCGCCCGGCAATAAACCGACGCCGGAGGAGATTCGCAACTGCCGACCATTTCTGGAGCGCGAGCTGGATCTGCTGGAAAACGTGAAGGTGGTGGTAGCGCTCGGAAAGATCGCCTTCGATACCTATCTCGACCTGCTAAAGTCGCGTGGCGCGATCCGCAGCCGGGCTCCGTTCGTGTTCGGCCACAACCGCGAGTTCGTCACCGCCCCCGGCCAGCCGCTGCTGATCAGCTCCTATCACCCCAGCCAGCAAAACACGTCGACCGGAAAACTGACGGAAAAGATGCTCCGCGACGTGTTCCGCCGCGCCAGGCGGGCCGCGGAGAAGAAATAAGGCGGCAGATGAACACGGATCTTCATCGGCGGCCGATAGTTCTGTACAGCTTGTTACGGTCGTGGTTCCGAGCGGAGCGGCGCCAAGCGCAACAGTTCGAAGGTCCTCACGGAATTCCTCTCGGCGAACTGATTAGGCGTCACGGAAGAATAACCTGGACCGTAACCAGATCTCACCGCGGAGAAACGGAGCCGCGGAGATTTGCGCGGAGAAGAAACAGGGAGAGGAGAGCAAGCGGATTCGCGTGAATTGGCGGTGGCGACTCGCAGTCGG
>JBGPKH010000520.1:0-6590 GCA_041485845.1 Bryobacteraceae bacterium | reverse complement strand
CGGACGGTCACCCTGGAGGAGGCCTGGGCGGTGATCAAGCAGGCCGCCTACGGCCACCAGTACGACGACAACTGGGGCACCATCATCCATCCCGAAAAGGTGCTGGTGGGCCGCGCGCTGACCGCGCAGTGGCTGCCGGGCCGTCCCGATATCCACCGTGTGATCACGGACCAGGGGAAGAGCGATGGGCGCATTGGAGGCCAGAATGCCTGGCCGGTGGACATGCTCCAGCCCGGCGACGTCTACGTCTGCGATCATTTCGGGCTGAAAGAGGATGGCCCGTCCATCGGCGATAACGTCGGCAACGCGATCTATGCCCGGAGTGGCAACGGCATCGTGTACGACGGCGCCGTGCGCGACATCAACGGCCTGAAGGAGCTGGAGAATTTCACTTCCTTCGTGCGTTCCTACGACCCGTCGCACCACCTCGGCAGCCTCACGGCGGGCGACCGGATGAACTCGACCATGATCGGGATCAACATCCCCATCCGCATTGGGCACGCCACCGTGTTGCCGGGTGACGTGGTTCTCGGAAGGGACGGCGGCGTCATGTTCATCCCGCCGCAGCTTGCGGAGAAGGTGGTGCAGTACTCCGAGATCACCCAGCTACGCGACCACTTCGGCCACCAGCGGCTGCGCGAAAAGAAGTACACCGCGGGCCAGATCGATGCGCGTTGGACCGACGCCATCGAAACCGATTTCACCGGGTGGCTGCGCGAGAACATCGACAAACTGCCGGTCGCGCGTCAACAGGTGGAAGAAATCCTCAAGGGCCGCGCCCGGTAGCGTTGGGCAGGTCACCGGCCTGCCCAGCCCGAGCGCAGAAATGGCCGCGTTACCGATTGGGCCGGACTCCAACACGGCCCCCGTCCAAGTCCCGCTTCGCAGGCCCGGCGTCACATCTTCGCCCTCCAGCCGCATCGCCCACTTCGCGGCTGTCAGGTACATCTTCTGTGATGTGATACGGGAATGAAGTGGCTGTATTCAGGGGCTGAGTCTTCGTCTCCCGGTGACGCTCGGAATCCGTTTAGTTTGGGGATGAACTGGCCGTCAACTCACCTTGGCGAGAACATCCTCAACCGCTTCGGGATGCTTGGCAATCACCGCCAGCAGCACACGGGTGGGGGCGTCCGGACGGGCGCGACCCTGCTCCCAATTGCGCAGAGTGGCCGGCGGGAAGCCGAACTTCGTTGCGAACTGCGCCTGGCTCAGGCCCATCCTCCGTCGCACATCACGCACATCTACGTGCGGCAACTGGACCAGCGTCACGCGAACACGATCATTCTCACCGCGGGTCCACGCAACCGCCTGCTCCAATCCTTCGATGATCCGCTCACCAACCGTCGGGTGCTTTCTGGCGACGCGGCTTTTCGCCGCCTTCTTCGCTTTGACCGTTGTCTTCATTCTTCCCTCCTATCCTATGCTTGCCGTGGGTATCCTATGACCAATGTTGGGCCTATTCTTCTCATCGCATTTCTCTCGGCTTTGCTCAAGTTGCCCTTCTCATTCTTTGCGTAAGCGGCCGGCAAAAAGACCGGCAGGCGCTCGCTGCGGTAGTAGTAGATCACCCGCGCCCCGCCACGTTTGCCTCTGCCGGGAAGGCCCCAGCGCAGCTTTCTGACGCCCCCTGTCTCCGGAATCACATGACCTGCCTGTGGATTCGCGGCTATGAATGCGACCAGTTCCACACGCTCCGATTCCGGCATCATGGGCCGTGCGTCCTTCAGAAACCGTTCGGTTTCCACGACCGTCATCGGAGTACGCTGCACTTCTTGAATATACGCAAATTGAGTATAGAGGTCAAAGACGGCAAGGTGTGCTCAAACGGATACTGACGCCTGGCGAGATCTGTCCGTGGTGCCACGGTTTGTAGCGCCACACCCCGCTTTGCGGTTCCGGTCGCCACGTTCAATGATTCGTTTGGTCCAAGCGGTGGCTGAGGTGAGATTTCGGTTGCGCCAACTTGAACGTCAGCTCAGGGAAGCTTAAGCGAATAGCCATCTGGGCGTTGAGCGAGAGCCCCTTCGAGTATGTGCCCTCGCATCTTGCTTCGGTAGCCGACAATATCATTCACCGTTAATTCACCAAACGGGCTGTCTGCTTATTCCGGAACCGAGAGTCCTCCGTGCGGGTATTCCGGAGGTCGTGTCGGTGCGCGGCCGCCGGCGAGCGCGCGGTGTATGTCCTCGATCTTCACAATCGCGTCTACGGCCACCGAGGCAGCCTTGGTATACCCCACGGCGTATTGAAGACGGGCGCGGAGAGGGTGGAATCGAGCCCCCCTTTGTTTAAATTTAAATGGCAGGGGGAAATATCCTCCCTGTCCACCTACGCCCCCAGGATGCCTTCGATTTCGGCTAGCGCTAGCCACGCTGCCGGGCGGCCGAAGCCGTCGGCGTGCAGCGAACGGAGCGTGCGGGAGAAGGCCGTGGACATGGCGTTTCTAGCGCCAGTTGGCGGGCTTGGGGGAATCGCACTCCGCGGTTTCGGCGCGGAAACTGACCGTCCCGGCCGCTTCAGCTTCGGATACCGCTGGCGGGCCTGAACGGCCAGGCAATGGATAGGACAGCGGCGTCAGGCAGCGTACCGGATGACTTCCAATTCGGCGGAACCGTTTACGCTGGCGAGAAGTTCATCGACCCGCGACATGGTTACCTGCTCCAATTCCGTATCACCGCACTGCCGGCACTGAAGCACCGGCAGCGACCTGAGAATCACGATCGCGGAATCGCTGATTTTGAACGGCAGATCCGTGACTCGAGGCTCCAGCAGCCCCCCGCAAATTCGGCATCTCATCTGCTCCTCCTCACACGCAACCCCTCATCCCAGTCATCGCGGTCGGGAGCGTACACGGTAACAATCCGGATATTCTCGCCCTCTACATCCGTTGCAATCTGGGCATGGAAAACGGCTCCAGCGGACTCGCCCCTCACGAGAAAACTCGGCAAATACTTGTCCTGCGGGTACATTTCGATGATTTCCAGCGTTGCAATCCCGCTGCGAACCATCTCGGCCGTTAGCGCTCGTTGCTGAAGCCGCATAGTCACGTGATACGTCCGGCGGACGCGTCCGCTGGAAAGGCACTCCTTGATGAACGCCAGTGGCGCATCGGGTAATTGGGCCCTTGGCAAATTCGATTATAGAACGTTCGCCAGAACTGCTGCCCGAACGTCGGGCCGATACCCGCGATTGACGGAGGGTTGGGGGACGCTGGCCGACTTGCGTGGGACCCATTTCCGTGAGGGGCGTTTCAGTTGAGTGACGGCCCGCAATGTTCCACCGGGACCTTTTTGCCTTCGCCGTTTTTGTCTCGGCGGTCCCTTCGCGGTTCAGCGTAGTTCCAACAGTTGCTCCACGGTAACCCCTGCTTGGTTCAGAATCTGCCGCAGAGTTCCAGAACGTACTCGCTTGTGATCCGGCACGACGACGCGTGCGTACGGGTTGCCGCGCCTTAGGATGATGTGGCTCCCTCGTTGGCGGTTGACGACAAATCCGACCCGCAAAAGCACCTTCACTAGCTCCTGGCCGGAAAGGTCCGTCGGAGCTTCACTGGTGGGTGCCAGTCTTGAGCTCGAAGTATTCTCTTCCCGCTTCAGTCGGGACCGGGTCACCAGCGGCGATACAGTCTTCGATGTACAGATCTGCCGCTACGCGGATGTTCCTCATGACCTCATCACGAATGTCGCCTTGGGATACACACCCGGGCAGTGCCGGCACGGTGGCGACGTATCCGCCGTCTGCTTCCTGCTCAAGGATGACCGTATAGCGCATACAGAAATGGCCTTTGATTTTGATAATACCAGCGATTACGCCGGGCTGGCTTGGCGGCCATCATGGAGCGCTCCGCTGGCGTGACGGGCGCTTACCAGGACCATTCGCCTCTAGCTATTCATTTTGAGCAGCGCCAGAGGGTAATCAGGTCTTGTTAGCTGGTCTGGCGGACAGATTATGGCGCTTCGGATCTGGATCAACCTTTTTTCCGGCAGTGAGGATTCCATTCATCCTCATCGTAGTGAGCAGTATAAGAAGATCAAGGCCCGCGCGAATAGTGCCCCTGGCCCGTTTGGCGCCAGCGCCACCAGCGGCGAGTCTGAACTGAGATGGGCAGAACTGAGAAATCTCGCTGTCGTTCCTGCACACGTCCGTCCCGCTCCCGTTGGGGGAAAAGGGAGTAGCAGTTCTCCCCAAACGGCGTGCTGAAGACATCACTCCCGTGAAGCCGCACGGAAATGCAGACCCAGAAACGCGATCGACGACTCTGCCCAGGCGGTACCCCCCGGCCGACGCTACTGCTTACCGCCGCCTCGCCCCGCGGGGACAGCCGGACCGTTCACCTTAGCTTTCAGGGCGGCCCACTTGGCCATCAGGGCGGTGTAGGCGGCTTGCTGCCGGGTGCAGGCCTGGAGCTGCGCCGCCGTGGGCGGCAACTCGGATCTCTGCATGGGCATCACGGCGGCGACCATCTGAGCGGCAATGTTGGCGAGGGTCGGCGAGGAGCGTTCATCTCGACAAACATCTCATCGAACTTGCCTTCCCGATGATCGGCCTTTTGCTGGAGCGAGATCGTAGCCGGGTCGAGAATGGTCCGGATGCGCAGTGTGCCGCGAGGCTTGCCGGGAGTGGCATCGATGCTCATCGTGATCCCGACCGCGGTGGAATCCAGCGGGCTCAGCAAGGCGGATCCCGGTTCCGCCTTCTTTTGTGCCTGCTCCATCCTGCGATCGGCACCCGCGATATACCCCTGCCGGTAGTGCAGGTCGAGGTGGGGGCGGTTGGCGTGAACCGACAGGCGATGAAACCTCCCGTCACGCTCGTCGCCGGCAAGGTAGAAGCCAAGTGTGTAGCTGGTGTGCTTGTCCTCGATGGCCTCGGCCATGGCCGCCTCCAGATCGTTGCGATTGTAGTAAGCCTTCCCACCGGTGCGCTCGGCAAGCTCCTGCAGGCTCCCCAGGCCACCCGGACCCCAGCGCCGGGGAGGCCCTCCCAGCCCGTCGGAATCGACCGCGTCCAACTCCACATTGGCCTGGTTCACGACGTCGATCGTCTTGGCCCACGCATCGAACGTTTCCCGCTTCGCCGTCTCCTCCACGAGAGAACGCCATGCCGGGCTAAACTAACCTACGCCCGGCGCCGCATCTCCGACCGCGCCTCCGCTTCCGCCGTGCGAGCCCGCTCGGCTTCGCGCTTGTCGTGCAGTTTCTTGCCCTTAGCCAGTGCCAACTCGCACTTGATCCGGCCGTTCTTGAGGTAAATCTTGGTCGGAATGAGCGCCAGCCCCTTTTCCCGGGTCTGTACCAGCAGCCTGTCGATCTCTTTGCGGTGCAGCAGCAGCTTGCGGTTGCGGATGGGCGGGTGGTTCTCGCGGTTCCCGTGGGAATACTGGCCAATGTGGGCGTTGATGAGCCACGCCTCTCTACCCAGCACCGCCGCGTAGGCGTCCTTGAGCTGGACTCGGGCATCCTTTGCCGCCTTCACCTCCGTCCCGGTCAACACCATGCCGGCCTCGAAGCGGTCCATCAAAAAGTAGTTATGCCCGGCCTGCCGGTTGTCGCTCAGGATCTTGAAGGGACCGCTTTTGTCGGCCATTTTGATCTCAACGCCCGGAAGCCCAACCGCGTCAATGAGTTTAGATGCTCCGAGACCGCTCCACGGCACTTCATCTTAACACGGCGCCTCCAAGAGGCCGGGAAATTACAGGAACATGTCTTTTTTCAATCGTTTAGTGGCGGTCTTTCTAGCCGTCGCGCTGATCGGACCGGTGGCGCCACTCCAGGCTAAAAACCGCAAGGGCGACCGCTTCCTCGCCCAGGGCCGCGCTCACGAGGACAAGAAGGAATGGGACGAAGCTCTGGAGGCGTACGGAAGGGCGCTCTCCGAAGACCCGTCCGAAATCATCTACCAGATGGCGGCGGAGAAGGCCCGCTTCCAAGCCTCGCAGATGCACGTGGATCGGGGCACGAAGAGTCGCGCCGCGGGCCAGCTTGGCGAGGCCCTCCTCGATTTCCAGAAAGCCTACGCCATCAATCCCTCCTCCATGGTGGCCGCGCAGGAGATCCTGCGCACTCAGGAGATGATCCAGCGGGAGCGGAATCGGGTCGAAGAAACCGGCAAGGAGGCCCCTCCCGAGCGGAGGGCGCTCACCCCGGTCGAAGAAATGAAGCGGGAGAACGTCAAGAAGATGAATCGGATGCAGGCGGTTCCCGAGTTGAAGCCGCTCAACCCCGCTCCCATCAACCTCAAGATCAACGCCCAACCGGTCAAAGTCCTGTTCGACACTATCGGCAAGGTCGCCGGCATCAACGTGCTCTGGGATCCGGAATACCAGACTCCCCAGAGGAACAGCCTGAACGTGGACTTTGAAAACACCACGGTAGAGGAAGCCCTCGACTACGTTTCGGTCATTACCAAGTCTTATTGGAAGCCGCTCTCGCCCAACACGATCTTCGTCACCAACGACAACCCCAACAAGCGGCGCGACTTTGCCGAGATGGTGGCGCAGACCTTCTACGTCAACAACGTCAGCCTGCCGCAGGAAATCCAGGAAATCGTCAACGCCGTACGTTCCGTGACCGAGCTCCAGCGCGTGGTGG
>JBGPKH010000519.1:0-6597 GCA_041485845.1 Bryobacteraceae bacterium | reverse complement strand
GAATTGTGAAGCGAGTTGATTCAGCGTTCGCTCCCCCCGGATCGCCTCCACCGCCACCTTCGCCTTGAACTTCGGACTGTACTGCTTTCGAGTCGTCATCATCGCCTCCTCCTTCACGACTGCCGACTCCGAAATTAACTTATTGCGTGGTCCAAATTCTGGGGGCCATTATATTATAGCCGCCGGACGCGGAATTCAAAGGCTATGAAGAGGTGGTGGTGCAAGAGTTGCTTATCCGCACAGACAATGTGAAATTTCGCAAAGAGAAGTACTACGCAGCTTCCACGGGCAAGAGCTACTTGGCGCCGCTGCCGCAGGGCTACGGCGGGGAATTCGGACCGAACCTGAAGAGTCTGTGTCTGTTGTTTGCGCATCTGTGCAACATGACGGAGCCGAAGATCGCCGATCTGCTGGCCAACGTGGGGATCCTCATTTCCGATGGGCAGATCTCGAATCTGCTCAGCAGCGGCCAGGAGCAGTTGCAGGCGGAGAAGGAGGAGATCGTGGAAGCGGGGCTGAGCAGCAGCCCGTGGCAACACCTGGATGACACGGGCACGCCCGTGAACGGCCGCAACCGGCATTGTCAGGTGCTCTGCAATCCGCTGTATACGGCCTATACCACCACCATCCGGAAGGACCGGCTGACCATCATCGACGTGCTGCGCAATCAGCGGGAGCGGATATTCCTGCTCAACGAGGAGGCCTTCGGACTGATGGGCCAGTTCAAGGCGCCGCAGCGAGTGATGGAGAAACTGCGGCAAATGCCGTCCGGCCAGGAGTGGAGCGAGGCGGAGTTCAGCGAACAGACCGGCGGCAATGGCCGCCTGACCCAAGATCCAAACCGGCCCGAAGGCGTGGGGCAGAAGCAGGAATTCCAAGACAGCGAGCAGAACAACAGCACGAACCATGTATTTCCCTCCCTCGACTCGTTCTTGAGGCTTGCTCACTCGCCTCAGCGGCTGAGTAAGCTCTCTCCACTTGTTTGAACGGGCGCCCGTTACAGTGACGCGAGGAGCGTTCCTTCCTGGCCAAGGTGATGACACAGCAACGGAGTACTGAACCGGTCAGTGCCGCCGCGCAACCCGTTCGATCGCCGAATCAAAACGAAGACCCTGCCCTGAAGCACAGGTGCATCAAGATCCAGTTGAGGGCGGTTCTACACGAAACCGCAGGAAGCGTGAATCAAAACTCCCACTGCAAAGTGTTTCTCGCGGACAGAAATCGCCCGCCCAGCTCGAAGCAGTACTCGCGGGTGCTGATTCCCTTCCCGGGTTCGCCCGACGCCAAGCCCTTCCACTTTCCTTCGAATGCCCGCAGAGGAGCCCACGGATCGGATTGCGCGACCGCAGCCATGGTTATCGCCATCCCCAGGACCAGCGAGCGTTTCATAGCGTTCCTCTGGTAGCGGGGCCGGGTGTCCCCATCCTTTGCGTCAGAAAACCGATGATGGCGCCCACGACGAAACCGGGCAGCATGATCTCGAGGTAGGCGTGCTTGCCGTTGACCGTATCCGTAGCCGCGACCAGAAAGGCAAACAACAGCCCCAACGCCGCGCCCACCGCGATTCCCCATTTCGTGGATTGCACCTTGCGCGCGAACCAGCCGCACAGGAGGCCCACCACCATTCCCTTGATCGACGACCCCACCATGATGCCGGCGATCATGGAATGCGCCTCCGGGTAGAACCACGCCGTCGCGCCGTCAATGGCTCCGAGGATCAGCCCTAACAACAATCCAACCAGGATCTTGTTCATCGTTCTTTCCTCTCGCTATGGGATTCAGCATTTCCGGGAATTCCTTTAGAGGTACCACAGAAAGAACAGCAGGAACTTCACGCCGGCATACGCCGCCAGCAGCCAGAGCAGAACCGCATTGCGCGATGCGAACCGCCGCAGTTGATGCCACCGGGGTTCGGACCACGCTTCCACGGCGAGTCCCTCCTGGAAGCGCTCGATATCCGCCAAGAGCGCTGTGGCATCGGGGTATCGGGCGGCGGGTTCCGCGTTCATAGCCTTGGCTGCGATAGCGGCGAGCGCCGGTAGGCGCGCGGCCGGAAGCACGAAGCGCAACAGCGCGCCCAGCGAGTAGATATCGGAACTCTGGTCGAGAAGCGTTTCGGGGGCGCGAAATCCCGGCGTACCGGCCACCGCGTCCACGCCCCAATCCATGACGTACACCTCGCCGAACTCGCCCACCATCACGTTCTGCGGCTTGAGGTCGCGATGGATGGCGCCGGTAGTGTGGGCGTAGGCCAGCGCCTCGCCGATGCGCCGGACGACCCGCAGCCGCTCGGCCATCGAGGGAGACCGCGCGAGGTAATGGTCGAGGCGCGCGCCGGCGACCAGCTTCATGGCATAAAACGCGCGGCCGTCGGGCAGCGTTCCGGTTTCATAGATCGGGACGATGGCGGGATGTTCGAGGCGCGCGATGAGCCGCGCTTCACCGGCGAGCGCCGCGTCGAGGATTTTGAGAGCGACGCGCCGGTCGAGTTGGCGGTCGCGCGCCGAGTAGACCACGCCCATCCCGCCGCGGCCGATCTCGGCTTCGAGATCATAGCGCGTTCCGGTGAGATCGGGAAGCGCCGCGATGTGCCGCAAATGGTCGAGGACGGAGTCGCTCAAGTCCATACGCGCCGCATCTCCTGGCGCAATTCCCTCTCGCCCGAGGTCACGCCGCGCAGACGCTCGGTCACCAAATCACGCAGCGTGCGGCGTGCCCACGCCAGATAGTTGGTGACCGAGGTTGCGGCGACGCCGTGCTGCGCGGCCAAGTCGGCGTAAGAAGGGCGTTCGGCGGCAGCCAGGTCGTAGGCCTCGAAGATGCGGAGCTGAAGCTGCTTGCCGGACGCTTCGCAGTGCGCGCGCAGATCGTCCAGGGCGAGGGCGAACAACTGGCGCTGCCACTCGCGTTCAAAAACCTGCTCGGGCGATTCGGTAGTGACGGCTTGATCTTCGATGGGTTCGAACTGGACGTCCCCGCCGCGCTTCTGGCGGTTTTGGGCGGCGTGCCGGCTGGCGGCGAAGCGTTCCACGGCCATGCGGAGATAGGTGCGGAACGAAGCCTTGGCCGGGTCGAAGCGGGTGAAAAAGTCGCGTTGGAGCGCGGAGGTGAAGAAGCTCTGGGTCAAGTCTTTGGCGTCTTCGTTGTCTTTGCGGAACTTGAAGCGGATGAACCGGTAGACCGGTTTCCAATACAGCGCGATCACATGTTCCAGCGCCTCGTTGGGCAAGCCGGTACTTACGGCTTCGAGCAGCGACAGCCGTGTGGAAGGGAAGTGGTCGTGAGGTCCGCCGATCGCGGTGTCCCGATCCAAGCACAGACTCCTATCCCGTAATGGTAACCGCATTCGACAGGCGGGCGGAAGCGGCCAAGGAGCCTGTCCAAGAATGAGCTTCGCTCCGCTCTGGAGTTGGAAGGCCGATTGACAATCGGCCGCAGGTTGCCACCCTGCCCCACAAGCTTGCGGGACAGGCCAGGAGGCCTGTCCTACTACGCGACGATTCTCCCGTCGCGCATCTGCACCGTCCGATGCCCGTAGGCCGCGGCCTCGGGGTTGTGCGTGATCATCAGAATCGTCTGGCCGGTCCGCTCGTTCAAGTCCCGCAAAATCTCGAGCACCGCTTTGGAGTTCTCCGTGTCGAGATTGCCCGTCGGCTCGTCGGCCAGCAGAATGGCCGGATGGTTGACGATGGCGCGGGCGATGGCAATCCGCTGCTGCTCTCCCCCCGACAGGGCGTTGGGCTTGTGGTCCAGGCGCTCGGCAATGTTCAGCAGGCGAAGCACCTCATCGAACTGCGCATCCGGTTTCGAGCCCGTGCCGCCGATGTGCCGCGCCACGGCGATGTTGTCGCGCGCCGTCAAATTCGGCAGCAGGTTGAATTTCTGAAAGACAAATCCCACGGTCCGCTTGCGCAGGCGCGTGCGGCCGGCGTCGGAGAGTGCGGCAAGGTCGTGCTGGTCGACGTGAACGCTACCCTCTGTGGGCGGGGTGAGCGCGCCGATGATATGGAAGAGCGTGGACTTCCCGGATCCCGAGGGCCCCACGATCGAGATGAACTCGCCGCGCTTGACGTCCAGATCGACGCCGCGCAGCGCCGCCACGTCGACCTTGCCCACGCGGTAGATCTTGCGCAGGCCGCGGATGGCGATGATGGCGCCGTTATTCATACGCCAGCGCCTCGATGGGATCGTGACTGGCGGCGCTGAGTCCCGGGTAGAGCGCTCCCAAGCCGGCCCCTACCAGGGTGATGGCGCCGGCTTTAGGCCACCAGGCATACACGATGATCATGGGGATAGATGCCGGAACGAACGTGCGGATCGCCCAGTAGGCGGCGTAGCTCATCAGAATTCCCAATACGGTGCCGCCCATCCCGAGTGCCAGGGCCTCAATGAGGATGATGCGCAGAATAAACCCCTTCGATCCGCCCAGCGATTTGAGGATGCCGATCTCGCGAGTGCGCTGCAGGACCGCCATATACATCGAGAGGCACACCACCGCGAACCCGATCACCACCCCGATGGCCATCACCACGTAGATGAACTCCTTCACTCCCTGAATGTTGTTCACGTTGAACATGGAGGTGAATTCTTCCATGGTGTGGATGGGAAAAAGGGGCATGAGACGATGCAGTTGCCCGGCGGCGAGGTTGGCATTGGCCGGATCATCCAGCTTGACGTAGATCAGGCTGACTTTTCCGGTGGCCGCATCGAGCTCCTGAAGCACCTTCTTCTGCACCACGATGCGCGCCAGCTTCCCGCCTTCGATGATGCCGGCGACACGCCACTTGTGGTTCATGAGCATCAGCGGGCCGCCCGCCTTCACGTGCTTCTGGGCGGCGTAATACTTGTCGATCAAAATGTCGTCGGGGCCCTGGAACGGCCCTCCCTCGAGATACGTGAACCCGCCGCTCATCTGGTTGAAGGTGTCCAGGTCGATCCCCATGATGTTCAGCGGCAGCTCGATGGGATGATTGATCACGCCCATCGCCAGCTTGACGTGCGGCTGCTCTTGAATGACATCGACCATCTTCTTTTCGGGTATGGACGCGCCGCTGAAGCTGATCACCGAGGAGGCGCTCGACCCGCGAATGATGACGTCGGCCCCGATGCCGCGCGCACGGTTCTGCGAGTCCTGCAACATTCCGTGGCTGAGACCGACGAGGGTGAGAATGAGGGTAACGGGCACGCCGATGAGCAGGATGCTGAGCAGGCTGCGCATCGGCTTGTGCTTGATATTCTCGAGAACCAGCTTGCCGGTCACTTCAGGCGCCCTCCGGAGGGAGGCTCGGTCTTGGGTTTCGCGGGAGCGGGCGGCTGGCCGAGGATCTGCAAGGTGCTTCCCGGAGGTTGTTCGAGCACAAACTTATCATCCGATACGCCATTGTTGATGTCCAACTTCACGATGTCGATCACTACCGCATATTCGTCGCGCGGGCGGTTGATTTCGATGTGTTTGGGGAACGGCACGTTGTCGTAGGCCTTCCATTGCGAGTAGCGCGCGTCGGTGAGAATGTTGCCGGCTTCGTCGAAAATCAACTGGCGGGCCATCTGCAAGTCGATGCGGTTGAACCAGATGGTGCGGAGGAGGCGCAGTTGTCCCCCGCCGTTGTCGCGAACCTGGTGCAGGATGTAGAACGCATTGTCCTCGTCGGTGAAGTTTTCGAGCAGCACTCTGTCGTTGGGATCGACCGGGCGCACCAGCAGGGCGTCCAGAAAGTGCTGGGGCCGCAGGTTCTCCAGCTTGTTCGGAGATGGCTGGTCGATTTCATTGCGGCCGACGACAAAACGGTTCCGGGGCGCGATGTAGAGTTTGAAATCGGTTCCGTTCGAGACCATGTCGAAGAGCTTGGTGCGGACGACCGGGGCCAACCCGATGATGCGGATCTCGACAGACTTGCGGAAGAGGATGAACGCGCGGACGTCCTTGTACTCCGTGATGTGGCTCTTTTCGGTGGTGCCGAGAGCGGGCACCAGGTCCACCGTCGCGCTGAAATCGTGAACGGCGTTGTACTCTCGGGCGATGACCTGGAGGAGGGTATTGCGGTCCGCGACGAGGAGGGTCTGGGTGGTTTTACCGCCGGGCCGCGTGATCTGGCGGCGCACGGCCACGCAAGACGAGAGCCCGAGCGAGGTCAGGCAGAGCGTGAGGATGGCAGCCGGGACGCGCCTGAGCATTCCTTTCATTGTAGGCGGCGGCTGAAGCGGCGTGGGGTGCTTAAACGTTTTCGGGATTCCCTTGCTCGGCCGCGAAATCCCGCTCCCTGAGAGGCCGTGAAAGAATATGGGCCGCCGATGAACGCAGATGAACACGGATTAGAAAACAAATGAGTTATCGGCGTTCATCGGCGTTAATCTGTGGCCCAAAATGGTTTTTATTCACAGCCTCTGACGGTCATCGTAGCCGGACTTCCCCGAAAACGTATAAGCACCCAGCGGCGTGTCAATTCCTTGCGAAAGGCGGCGATGTGATATAAATAAAGAGAATCCCCGCAAGGGCCTGTGGCGCAGTTGGGAGCGCGCTTCCATGGCATGGAAGAGGTCGTGAGTTCGAATCTCACCAGGTCCACCAAAACGTTTCAAACAGTTACCGTTCCCCAG
>JBGPKH010000518.1:0-6618 GCA_041485845.1 Bryobacteraceae bacterium | reverse complement strand
CATCAACTTGCATGCGGACCAATGTTTACGGCCCGTCCGCGAAGAAGATGACCCTGGTTTTGCGAAAGTCGGGCTAGGCCTATGGCCGCCGTGCCATAAACGCAACTCGCCGGCGATCCACTGACTCAGTTCGCAGCCGGGCATTTTCCTCGCGGCCCTGATATCCTACAAAGCTTGCATCGAAGCTGCGCAGTTCCGTAGCCTTTCCGGTGAAATCTGGTTTGCGCCTTATTCCGCGCGAAGGGCCTCTACGGGATCGACGGCGGTGGCGCGGCGCGAAGGCAGATAGCTGGCCAACGCGGCGGCCACGGCCAGACCGATGGACACGCCGAGGTAGGTGATCGGGTCGGCGGTGCTGATGCCGAACAGGAGCGAGGCCATGCCGCGAGTCAGTGCGAACGCGGCGGCAAGCCCGCAAGCCAGGCCGATCGCGGCCAACGTGAGGCCGTGGCGCACGAACATGCGGGTGAGAGCCGGTTGCTGCGCGCCGAGCGCCATGCGGATGCCGATCTCACGAGTGCGCTGCGAGACCGAATAGGAAATGACGCCATAGATGCCGATGATACCCAGCAGCAGGGCCATGCCTCCCGCCGCTGCCAGCATCACCATGGCGAACGAGGTGCGCGCCATCGATTTCTCGTAGATCTCGTCGAGGGTTCTGACTCCCGCCAGGGGCACATCGGGATTCACCGACCACACCGCCTGGCGGATTTCGCTGAGGAAGCCCTGCGACCCGGTGCGCGGGCTGCGGACCACGAAGGTCACGGTGCGAAGTACATTGATTTTTGTGCCCCAGAAGTCGCCCGTCATGATCGGCCAGTAGACGGCGGTGGAGGCCGGATGGTCCACGCCATCGTCGCGCTCGTTACCGGACACGCCGATGATTTCGCGCCATGGGGCGTTGAGGTTTTCGCGGATGCGCTTCCCAATGGCCGCAGCGGGGTCGCGCCAGTATTCCCGCGCCACATTCTCGCTCACGATGGTGACGGGCACGCGGTTATAGAGATCGTTCCACGTAAAATCGCGGCCGGCGATCAGGGGGTTGCCCATGGTTTGCAGAAAACCCGGTGTGGCGAACTGTAACGCCGTATGGGCGGCATCTTACCTTCAGCGGGCGGATGGTCCTCGGGAAAGATGGGGTCGAACCGGTTGTTGCCGCCCATGGGCACGCCCCCGGCGAAGGCAGCCGCATTGACTCCCGGCAGCGCCGCGATTTTTCGAAGGATGCTTTCTTGCATGCGGAAGACCGCTTCAGGATCGTTCACCTGGGCGCCGGGAATCGAAATCGTGAGCGTCTGGACTTCTTCGGGGCGCGTGAAACCCGGTTGCACCTGGCGCAGGGCCTGGAAGGTGCGGATCATCAGGCCCGCGCCAATCAGCAGGACCAGCGCCAGCGCCACCTGCACCACCACCAGCGTGCTGCGGGCGCGATGCCGTTCGCGGCTTTGGCTGAGAGTGCGGCCGCCGTGGCGCATAGCGCCGGCGATTCGCGGGCCGGCGTACTTGAGCATGGGGATGAGGCCGAACAGCGCGCCGGAAAGCACCGAGACCGCCAGCGCGAAGAGCAGCACCGCCGGGTCGAGCGCAATCTCGTCGAGGCGCGGGAGCCCCGCCGGCGCCATCGCCAGTGCGCGCAACGCGCCATAGGCCACTCCCAGACCGAGCGCGCCGCCCATAACGCCGAGCGACAGGCTTTCGAGCAGCAGTTCTCCGGCAATGCGTGTCCATCCGGCGCCCAGCGCGGCTCGTATGGCGAGTTCCTGCTGGCGCCCCTCGGCCCGGACTAGCAGGAGGTTGGCCACGTTGGCGCAGGCGATGAGGAGCACAATCCCGATCGTGCCCATCAGAACCCAGAGAACGCCGCCGATATCGCCGATTACGTCCTGCTTCAGCGGGCGCAGGTTGGGACCGATGCGAGCGGCCTCGAACATCTTGAGACTGGCGCCGCCGGGCGGCGCGAATTTGGCATTCACGATCGGGAGCATGCGGGCCATATCGGCGCCGGCCTGCGAGATGTTGGCGCCGGGCTTGAGCCGCGCCACGGACTGGTAACTGAAATTGCCGAGCGAGAGCTTGTTGCGGTCGAACCGGAACGGCAGAAGCATGGCGGGGGTGCGGTTGGCGAGATGGAAACTGCGCGGGAGGACGCCAATGATCTCGCGCGGCTTCGCATCCACCGTGATGGCGCGCCCGACGATGTTGCGATCGCCGCCAAACTTACGCTGCCAGTAGCCGTAGGAGAGGATCACCGTGTCGGGGCTGCCGGGAGAATCATCCCCGCGCGTGAAGGAGCGGCCGAGCACCGGCTGCACGCCAAGGATGGGGAGCAAGCCGTCGGTGACGCTGAGGACGGGAACCTGCTCTGGTTCGGCCAGGCCGGTGACGCTGACGTTGTTGCCGGTCCACAGGGCCACGTCCCGGAACGTACGGCCCTCCTCCCGAAAAATGAAGTAGCAGGACGGCGAGACGGGCACTTCCTTGATGTTGAGGCCGGGAGCGGTAAGGACAACCGAGACCAGCTCGTCCGGGTTGGGATAAGGGAGAGGCCTGAGCAGGACACCTTCCACCACGCTGAAGACGGCGGTGTTCGCGCCGATCCCGATGGCCAGCGTCAGCAGGGTGACGGCCGTAAACATCGGTGAGCGCAGCAAGCGCCGGAAGACGTGTTTCATTTGTGATTCGCGGTCCTGATTAGCAGACGTCGAAACCGGCCACGGGTTAGCAGCGAAGCAGCCGCGCTACCCCGCGCTACAATCTCAGCCGTATTGGAACGAAGTCTGCGCCATCCTACCATCGCTCTTAGGGGTGAGGTGTGTCGATAGTCGCCCATCGATTCGTCATTGCCGCGCTCCTGATGGTCTTGCCGTCCATGGCGGCTAGCGGAACGGTTCCGCCGGGCGATCGCGCTAACGTGCTTTACCGGCAGAGCGACTACGCCGCCGCACTCGGCATCCTGCTTCCGCTGCCCGAGAAGGACGGCGCCCATTACTTCCTGATCGGCCAATGCTACTACTCTTTGGGTAACGCCAGGTCCGCATCCACCTATTTGGAGAAGGCGGTGGCGTCGGCGCCGGGCAACCCCCGTTACCACCACTGGCTGGGGCGGGCTTATGGCCGGCGCGCCGAAAGCTCCAGCATTCTTACAGCGCCGATATGGGCCGTGAAAGCGCGCAAAAGCTTCGAGAAGGTTGCCCAATTGGATCCGAACGATATCGAGGCGATGAGCGATCTGTTCGAATACTACCTCGAAGCCCCCGCTTTCCTCGGTGGAGGTCTCGACAAGGCGGCCGCCCTGGCAGAGCGGGTCCGCAGCCTGGATGCCGCCGAGCACCAATTCCACCTGGCCAGGCTGGCCGAGAAACGCAAACAGTTCGAATCCGCGGAGCGGCACTTTCGCGAAGCCGGGGAACTGGCTCCGCTCGACGTGGGCCGGCTAATCGACCTGGCGCAGTTTCTGGAACGCCGCGGCCGCCTCCTCGAGAGCGACGCGGTTTTCAACCGTGCCCACGAGATCGCGCCGGAAGCGCCCAATCTCCTGTTCGAGCAGGCGCGAACCTACGTCGAGTCCGGCCGCAATCTGGAAACGGCCGGCAGCCTCTTGAAGCGCTACTTGAACTCCCGGCTCGCCCCCGACAACCCTCCCCGTCACGAGGCGGACCGCCTCCTGCGCCGGCTGCCCTCGGGCCGTTATTAAATTCTTCACTCATTTTGCTGCGACGGGACCGGCATCATACCTTTAACCGGGCATGGACTCGTCATTGCCGCGTTCCTGATGGTCATGCCGTCGATTGCGGCCAGCGGACCGGTTCCGCCAGGCGATCGCAACGATTCCTTACCGGCAGCGCGACGGCCCCACGGACTTTTTTTCCTCCCGCCGGTGTCTAAGAAGCGATGAGCACTCTGCTGCAGGACCTTCGTTTCGGAATCCGCATGCTGCTCCGCGATCGGGGCTTCGCCGTCGCAGCCATCGCCGCTCTGGCGCTCGGCATCGGCGCCAATAGCGCGATCTTCAGCGTCATTTACGGCGTGCTGCTGAAGCCCTTGCCCTACCGCGATCCCGGCCGCCTGGTCCGCGTGTATGAAAACAATCCTGCCGAGCGCTTCCAGATGTTTCCCTTGTCGCCGGCGGATTTCCTCGACTATCGCAAACAGAACGGTGTCTTCCAGGACATCGCGACTTACGGCCGCCAGGACCAACAGTACGGCGGCGAGCGTCCCGAGCGACTCACCGGCGTGCGCGTCTCGCACGGATTCTTCCGCCTGTTCGGCGCGGAGCCACTCCTGGGCCGTGCCTTCACCCAGGAGGAAGAAGCCACCAGCGGCGCGACGGACGTGGCGATCGTCAGCCACAACATCTGGAAGCGGCTCCTCGGCGGCGACCCGCAGGTGATCGGCAAGACGATCAGGCTCTCCGATTATCCGTTCCGGATTGTGGGTGTGATGCCGCCGGGATTTGAGCACGTCAGCGGAGGTTACAAGCTGCCGCGCGGCGAGGCGGTCGATGTGTGGCTGCCGTTCAACATGCTGGGCAATCCGCGGGGAGTCCCGCGGGCCTTCCACTATTGCAACACCGTCGCCAGGCTCAAGCCCGCGGTCAGGATCGAAGAGGCGCAGGCGGAGATGAACGTCATTGCCGGCCGCCTGGAAGCGCAATATCCAGACGACAAGAACTGGCGCATCCAGCTCACGCCGCTGCAAGACGACCTGGTCGGCAAGGCCCGGCCCACGCTGTTGATTCTGGCGGGAGCGGTCGGGTTCGTGCTGCTGGTCGCGTGCGTGAACGTGGCCAACCTGCTGCTGGCGCGCGCCACCGTGCGAGCGCGGGAGATGGCCATCCGCACCGCGGTGGGAGCCACTCGCGCAAGGCTGGTGCGCCAACTGCTGACCGAAAGCGTGACGCTGGCGGCGCTGGGAGGCGCGCTGGGACTGCTCTTCGCTTACTGCGGCGTGCGCGCGTTGGTGGCCCTCGGCCCGGAGCAGGTGCCACGCCTCCACACCATCGGCCTCGATGCCCGCGTAGTCCTGGTCACCGCGGCCACATCGGTTCTGGCCGGCCTGCTGTTCGGACTGGCGCCGGCTCTGGCTGCGTCGACGGACCTGCGCCGCAGCCGGCCGCGCGGCGTATTCGTCGTCGCGGAAGTCGCCCTGACGTTCGTGCTGCTGGTTGGCGCGGGCCTGCTGTTGCGCAGCTTCCTGGCGCTAGGGCGCGTGGACCCCGGCTTCAGCCCGCGCGGCGTCCTGACCATGAATACGGCGCTGTCCTATTCCAAGCTGACGGGCGCGCGGTTGTATACGGCTTTCTACGAGCGCTTCGTGGAAAACCTGGCGCAACTGCCGGGCGTGACCGCCGCGGGCGCGGCTTCGAATCTCCCCTGGACCGGCGCCAATGACAACGCAATCTTCGGCATCGAAGGCCGCCCCAGGCTCCCCAACCTGGGCATGCACGCGCACTATCAATTTGTCTCCCCGGAATACCTGCGAGCCATCGGCGTGCCGCTGCTGGCCGGCCGCTGGCTCACCCCGTCCGACCATTTCGACGCGCCCAAAGTGGTGCTGGTCAATCGGGCTTTGGCGCTACAGTATTGGCCCACGGTGGAAGCCTGCGTAGGGCAGCGCATCTACACCATGCGCCATTACACCGTGCGCGATGCGGAGACGATCGACACTCTTATGACCATCGTGGGCGTGACCGGCGACGTGAAGGACAGTCCCACCGACGCGCAGGCGCCGGCGGCGTTCTACGAGCCCTTCCTGCAAAGCCCCAGCTTCGGCAACTACCTGGCCCTGCGCGCGACGGTCGATCCTGTGGCGCTCATTCCGGCGGTCCGCCAGGTAGCGCAGCAGATGGGTAACGATCTCAGCATCCAGGAGATTCGCCCGATGGAGCAGGTGGTCGCGGCAGCCGTCGCGACGCAGAGATTCGCGCTGCAGATGGTCGGGCTGTTCGCCGTGGTGGCGCTGGCCCTGGCGCTAATCGGAATCTACGGCGTGATGTCGTACGCCACCACCCGGCGTGCGCGGGAGATTGCCATCCGCGCGGCCTTGGGAGCCGGGCGAGTGGAGACACTGCGACTGCTGCTGGGGCAAGGCGTGCGGTTGATCGTAGCCGGGCTGATCGCAGGCGGCGTGGGGGCCGCGGGGCTGACGCGCGTGCTGGCGGGCATGCTGTATCAGGTGAGCGCGACCGATCCGCTCACGTTCGCCGCGGTGGCGGCGACCCTGGCGGCGGTAGCGACAGCGGCCTGCTTCGCCCCTGCGCGGAGGGCGCTGAGCATCGATCCGATCGAGGCACTGCGCCATGAGTAAGGGGGCGATTCCTGCGCCGGCCGGCCAAGGCGGATGGAGTCCACACCGCCATGCATAGCTTCCGAGCCGCCCCATCCTGGAGTTGAGCGACTTCGTTCTACACTACGGCGTCAGGGAGGACCCATCGGTGCTTGTATTCCCCTATCGGAGCGCTTAAACCGAAGCGTGATTTCAATGTCTCGGCATGGCCCGGTCAACGCTCTGTATTGTGATGTCACGATGTCGCGCCATTAACGGTCTGCTCCTTTGCGCCCCTGATCAGGAGCCACAGCACGAAGGCCACCTCACCGGTGAGGGCGGGGAAGATGAAGT
>JBGPKH010000517.1:0-6620 GCA_041485845.1 Bryobacteraceae bacterium | reverse complement strand
CTATCGCATTGTCGCGCTGCTGGCGCTGGGGCTCGTGCTGATGGGAGTGGCGGGGGCATACCAGCGCGGTGTGCGGCGGGAGCAGGCAAGATGAGACGAATTCTGCTGGCGACGTGCGCGGCCGGGGCCGCGTGGACCGCGCTCTGGGCGCAAGTTCCGCGAACGCCGGAACCGTTGAGCGCGTGGCTGTACTACAAGGAAATCCCGATTCCGCGCAATGTAACCGGGTTGACGGACTTCGTGCTGGATCGCGACATGCTCGACGCGACGCGCACCGATCATTCGGATGTGCGCCTCTACGACGCCGGCGGAAGGGAGATCCCGTACGTCCTGCGGGTGCGGCGCGGGATTGACACCACCAGCGCCTTTACCGCGCGCGAATTCAACCGCGGCGCCGACGGCGGTGGCGCGCAAATTTCGTACGACCTGGGGGAACAGCCGCAGCAGCACAACGAAGTGGAGATCGAGACCGCGGGCGACAATTTCCGGCGGCTGGTGGAGGTGCAGGGCAGCGCCGACGGCGCCCAGTGGTCTACGCTGGCTTCCGGCGCGATTCTGTTCCGGTTCACGGCGAGCGGCCGGACGGTGGAGAAGAAGGCCGTGGTGTATCCCGTGAGCCGGTACCGCTATTTGCGGATTCGGGTGGAGCGCGATTCGCAGGTGGATCGCTCCGCGCCGGAGCTGAAGAACGTGCAGATCCGGCGGTCCGTGCGGATCAAGGGCGAGATGGCGCCGTTCCGCGGCAATGCAATGCGCGATGCCGATCGGGTGAATGGCAGGCCGGCGTCGGTGTGGCGCGTAGACTTCGGCGGACGGATTCCGTTCGAGCGCCTCGTTGTGACCGCGGGCGATCCGGTGTTTTCACGGCCATTCCAACTGCAAGACATCGACGACCCGGCGTCTCCGGTCACGCTGGCATCCGGGGAACTGGTGAGGCGCGAGGAAACCAAGGACCGGCAGCCGGCGATTGACTTCGCCGAGCGTTTCGCGCGTCACGTGAAGTTGACCGTGACCGACGACCGGAACACCCCGCTCTCGATTGTGGACGTGACCGCCCAGGGCGCCGCCCGGCAGGTGATTTTCCGGCCGGAATCGGCCGGCGCCGGACCGGTCAAGGTGTACTACGGCAACTACAAGGCCATGGCTCCGCGCTACGATCTGGCAGTGCAACTCCAAGCGGAGTTGACCCCGGCGCCGCTGCGCCTTCAGCCCGGACCCCAGCGCGCGAATCCGATCTACAGTCCCGAGCCCAAGCCGTTTTCGGAGCGGTCGCCGTGGCTGGTGTACGTGGTATTGGGCGCGGCCTCGGTGATCCTGGCGGCGATTCTGTTGAGCCTCGTGCGCGCATCGGCGAAGGAGACTTCGGCCGCGTGACCGCGGCCCTTGAGCTTGTACATTTCTGGGAGAAACCCGGGCGCGACAGAACACTATTTCTCAGGAACAGGTGGGACAGACCACTCGCCTTGTGTGGTCTGTACGCCCCGCTAAACCACGATGTCCTTCGCCCGCAGACACCTCCCTCACTGGATTCCAGAGGAGAGGGCAGTTTTCATTACGTGGCTCCTTGCCGGCTCCCTTCCGCCTCAAGCAGAGATTCTTGGGTGGGACAGACCATCGCCTTTCGTGGTCGGTCATGCGGCTGGGCGACAAAAGCAAGGCGCCGCCGGATGATCCCCGCTGTCCCAAGGAAACGCCTTGGTGTAAGGTGTAGGGGGTTGAGACGGCGGTTTCATGAGCGATACGATCAAAAGGCTGTCGATCGAAGGATTCAAGTCCATTCGCAAGCTGGAGAATTTCGAGCTCCGATCCCTGAATGTCCTCATCGGCGCCAACGGCGCGGGCAAGAGCAACTTCGTCGGATTCTTTCGATTGCTTCGGGAGATCGTCGAGCAGCGATTACAGGTTGCCCTGCGAACCACCGAAGGCGGTGCGGACGCCTGCCTCTACCTCGGTCCTCAAGTTACCAAACGCTTCGCCGCCAAGCTGGATTTCGGAAACAACCGTTACGAGTTTGTTTTGGCCCCGACCGTCGACAACCAGTTCGTGTTTGTCGAAGAGGTCGTCGTCTTCGAAGGTAACCTCTCCTTCGAGGGATCAGGACACGTCGAAGCGAGGATCAAGGTTTTGAAAGAGGAACTTGGCATTGAGGGCGCCAACCGTCCATACGCGTCGATTTCAAGCAGGGTCGTCTATCATTTCCACGACACCAGTCTCTCGGCCGGAGTCCGCCGCCAGCGGCCGATTCATGACAACGAGGTACTCCGGCCGGACGGCGAAAACCTGGCAGCGTTCCTCTTCCGTATTCGCCAGACAAACCACGACAGCTACACGCAAATTCGCGACGTCGTGCAACTGGCGGCCCCTTTCTTCGACGATTTCAAGCTCCGCCCCGTCCCCACGAATCCAGACCTGATTCAGTTGGAATGGCTGCAAAAAGATTCGGACTATCCCTTTCGGGCGCATCAACTCTCGGACGGCACCCTACGTTTCATCTGCCTGGCGACTGCATTGTTGCAGCCCGTCCCACCTGCCGCCATCATTTTTGACGAACCGGAGTTGGGACTACATCCGTATGCACTCACCTTGCTAGGCGACCTTTTCAAACAGGCGGCAGTACAGGTCATCATCTCGACTCAGTCCGCACCACTCTTGAACGAGTTCACCCCCGAAGACGTGATCGTTGTCGAGCGCTCTCAAGGGGAGTCGCGATTCAAACGGCTCGATTCGGCAGACCTGTCAGAATGGCTCACGGAGTATTCGCTGGGTGAACTCTGGCAGAAGAACCTCCTCGGTGGCCGGCCGAGAATGGAAAATGCCCCTCAGCTCGTGCCGGACGTGGACGATCCTCAGTGACCCGCGTCAAGGTCGTGGTGGAGGGCCAAAGCGAAGAATCTTTCGTCAGTGATGTCCTTGCACCGGCGCTCTGGCCGCGGAACGTGTACCTCACCCCCATTCTCCCCGGCATTCCCGGACACAAAGGCGGACGGCCGAGCTATGCGCGCCTCAGGAAGGACGTTCTTCTTCACCTCAAACAAGACCACACAGCCAGTTGCTCCACCATGCTTGACTTCTATGGTTTGGGTGCCGGATTCCCAGGCACACCCGTTCCTCTCAACCTGCCCAATATCGGAAAAGCGATCCACATCGAAAAGGCGATCAAGGCCGACATCTGCGCGCTCATTCCCGAGCTCCGGCCGGACGTGCGATTCCTGCCGTACATTCAGTTGCACGAATATGAGGGACTGCTCTTCAGCGATCCGCCAGAGTTTGCGGCCGGCATCAACCAGCCTCGGCTCTCGCAGGTTTTCCAGGCGGTACGTGACAGGTTTCCGACGCCGGAAGATATCAACGACGACCCCCTCACCGCGCCTTCAAAGCGCGTCCTGAGCGCCTGGCCGCAATACCGGAAAGTCCTGCATGGAACGATGGCAGCTCGATCCGTCGGTGTCGAGACCATGCGCCAACAGTGCCCGCACTTCCGAGACTGGCTAGCGCGGCTTGCAGCAGTGGCCACGCTGTCGGTTTGACGTGGGTTTTTGCCCTACGCTACACTCAAGCCCGTGGACAGACGCTTGTTCTTGCATGTCGTGGCGGCTTCACCCTTGCTCGCCAGCCCCGCCGGGGACCCGGTGTATAAGGTAGTCACGAAGTATGCGCCGGCGGCGAAACCGGGTATGCCGGGGCCATATCCAGGGCAGGTGGTTCGTGTCCGTTCCGAGAAATCGATCGACTCCCAGGCCGACAAAGTGGACCGGGACATCGTCAGGCAGATGCTCTCCAGCGGCATGCGCGCGCTCACCGGCGACGCGCGCAATGAAGACGCGTGGGCGCGTTTCATCTCTCCCAAGGACGTCGTCGGCATCAAGGTCAACTGCTCCGGAGCGCCGCGCATCTGTTCCGCCCCCGAAGTCGTCGCCGGGATCGCCGAGAGCCTCGTCGCCATCGGAGTGCCGGCCAAACAGATCTACGTCTACGAGCGCTTCGACAACCAGTTGCAGTCGGTCGGCTATCCCAAGTACCTCCCGCAGGGCGTCACTGTGGCCGCCGCCGAGAGCAACCGGGGCTCCATCCTCGGCTACGACCCACGCACCTACGTGGAAACCAGTTTCTTCGGCGAGGAGGACACACGCTCGAACCTGGTGCGGCTGGTCTCGGAAACGCTCACCAAGATCGTCAACGTTCCCAACCTGAAGGAACACCAGGCGTCCGGCGTCACCGGCTGCCTCAAGAACATCGCTTACGGCAACTTCTCCAACGTGGACCGCTCGCACCGCTTCGAGCAGACCAACACCCGCACGTTCATCGGCACGCTGGCCTCCACCGAGCCCGTCCGCTCGCGCGTGGTGCTCCACATCATGGATGGACTGCGCGGCGTCTGGCACGCCGGCCCGTTCAGCAACAGCGCGCGCTTCCGCTTCTACCCCAAGCAGCTCATGTTCGGCACCGACCCCGTGGCCATGGACCACAAGCTCATCGAAATCATCGAAGAGAAGCGCAAGGCCGAGGGCGCCATCTCCCTCTTCGACCGCTCCCGCGAACACCTCGGCGACACCTCCGACCCCAATCGCAACCACTACATCCGCGAGCCGGGCCACGTGGAGTACGCGTCCACCAAGGGGCTGGGCGTGTTCGACAATGCCAGGATCCTACTCAAGGTGATCGACCTGTGATGCTACTTCTGCTGGCGGCTCTCCCCGGCCTCTTCTGGGACGGCGGCGCGGACACCGCTGCGGCTCTGCGCGATGCCGGAGTCTCCCATATTCTGGCGCCGGCTGCGAAATCGGAATCGTGGAAAGGCGTCGCCGGCATCACCGCCGGGACGGCCGACCTCGAAAAGGCCGTGAAGCTGCTTTCCCCCACGGTCAATTACCGCACGAATCAGGCCTCCGCATCGCGCGAGCCGTGGCTGGTGCACAACGGCTGGAAGCTCCTGCGCCAGCCGCAGGGGCGCTTCTATTACGACGTGCCGGGCGAAGCGGCCGCGCTGGCCGCCGCCGAAGCCTTCGCCTACGGCGCCAACGCCATGGTCAAGACCGACGCCGCCGGTCTGAAACCCTTCGCCCGCATGGTCGATTTCCTGCGCGGCGTGAATGGCGATGACCTGCCACCCGTCGCCGACTTCGGGTTCATCGACGACGGCTCCGCAACCTCCGGCGAAGTGATGAATCTGTTGGTGCGCGACAATCTGCTGTTCCGTCTCATCCGCGCCCCGGACCGGGCACTGAAGCTGACCGTGCGGCTGGGCAGCAAGGAATACCCGATGGAAGACGCCAAGAACCCGAAAGCGATCGCCCAGGCGGTGCGCACCAACCTCACCGACGAAAAGCGCTCGCTGCGCATCTATGGCAGCGCCGTGGTGGTCGCCAGAGTCACCGGATCGGCCGGCCATGTCCGCGTGCAACTGGTCAACTATGCCGGCGCCGCCCGCAAGGTGAACGGCATTCGCGTGCGCGTCCTCGGAAACTATCCGAAGCACCAGTTGGCCGCCGACGACAACCCCGGAGAGCAACTGCTGGACTACACCGTGGAATCGGGCGCCACCGAGTTCACTCTGCCGGAGCTGAAGACCTATGCGGTCGTGGACTTGTCCCGGTAGGACAGGCCTCCCGGCCTGTCCCGCACACACCAAGGAGACCTCATGAAGCTTTTCGCCGCAACCCTGATCGTTCTCGGTACGGCCGTTTGCACATTCGGCCAGAACCGCTATGACCTGCTCCTCACCGGCGGACACGTGATGGACCCCAGGAATGGGATCAGCGCGGTCCGCGACGTCGGGATCAAGGACGGCGCCATCGCCGCGGTGGCGGAACACCTCGATCCCGCGACCGCTCTGAAGGTCGTCAACGTCGCCGGACTCCATGTCACCCCGGGCCTGATCGATATTCACGTACACGTCTACGCGGGCACCGGCGAGCGCTCATCCTACGCCGGCGACAACAGCCTCTACCCCGATGGCTACACCTTCCGCGTGGGCGTGACCACGGTCGCCGATGCCGGCTGCGCGGGCTGGCGTAACTTCGAAGACTTCAAAGACAAGATCATCGACCGCTCCAGAACGCGCGTGCTCGCTTTCCTGAACATCGTGGGCAACGGCATGCGCGGCGGCCGCTTCGAGAACGATCTGAAGGATATGGAGGCCGCGCCCGCGGCGGAGATGGCCAAGAAGCACAAAGGCCTCATCATCGGCATCAAGACCGCGCACTACACCGGCCCCGAATGGACGCCGGTCGAACACGCCGTCGAAGCCGGCGCCGCCGCCGGAATTCCCGTGATGGTGGATTTCGGTAACGACCATCCCGAGCGCCCGATCCAGGACTTGCTGACCAAGAAACTCCGCCCGGGCGATATCTATACACACTGTTTCTCCGGCCTGCGCCACGAGCTCGACGATTCCGGGAAGGTGAACCAGGGGATGATCGACGGCCGCAAGCGCGGCGTGATCTTCGACGCGGGCCACGGCGGCGGCAGTTTCGCATGGCGCATCGCGATGTCGGCAATGAAGGAAAAGTTCCTGCCGGATTCGATCTCCACCGACCTTCACGTTAGCAACATGAACGCCGACATGAAAGACATGCTGAACGTGATGGATAAGTTCCTGGCAATAGGAATGACGGTTGACG
>JBGPKH010000516.1:0-6635 GCA_041485845.1 Bryobacteraceae bacterium | reverse complement strand
GACCACTTCTGCCGACTCGTTGTTCGCCGCTGCCGTTTTCACCGCGCTGATCCCTCCCGCCGCCCTCCCCCACTGTCTGAATCGCAGTTTAAGACGGCATGGTCCTATCTTCCGTTCACCGGTTGCTGTATACTATCCCCACTTCCAGGTACGGGGAAATGAGCGTTGTATACAAGGGGTGAATTGCCATGTCGCAGAAAACTCTTGCCGTGTCCGTCTTGTGCCTGATAGCCTGGTCCGGCCCTGCTTATGCCCAGGAAGCGCGGGGAAGCATCACCGGCCGGATCGGCGATGCGTCGGGCGCTGTGGTCGCCGGCGCGAAGGTGACAGTTGCCAACACACTCACCAACGAGGCGCGCAGCGTCTCGACCAATGACACTGGCTATTACGAAGTCAACTTCCTGGAACCTTCCACGTACCGGGTGACGGTGGAGGCGGCCGGCTTTAAACGCATCGTGCGCAGCGGCATTGAATTGCCGGTGGGCACCAAGCTGGATATTCCGATGACGCTCGAAGTCGGCGGACTGGCGGAGACCGTCACGGTGACCGCGGAAGCGCCGCTGCTGGAAACCACTACCGCCAGCGGCGGGCGGGTGCTCGACCAGCGGCAATTGGTCAATCTGCCCTTTTCCGACCTGAACCCGTTCGCGCTCACGGCGCTCGCTCCAGGGATGCAATGGACGGGGCAGCCGGAGTACCGCCGTCCGTTCGACAACGGCGGTACGTCAGGGTTCAACGCAAATGGCGGCGTGGGGCAGAACGAGTACTCCATGGACGGGATGTCGGTGACCGGCACCGGACGCCGGGTGGGGTTCGTGCCTCCGTCGGACTCGATCACGGAATTCAAGCTGGAGACTTCGAACTTCGACGCCAGCCAGGGCTTCACGTCTGGTGCGGCGATCAACGTGGTCTCGAAGTCCGGCACCAACGGACTGCATGGCGCGATCTTCGACCAGCACTGGCAGCAGCGTTGGAACGCGACGCCACACTTCACGCGGCTGAGCTGGGAAGACCAGGTACGTCGGGGCAAGATCTCGCCCGACTCGCAGAAGCAGGCCACCGGGCGTTCGAATAATTACGGCCTCAGCGCTTCGGGTCCGGTATGGATCCCGAAGATTCTCAACGGCAAGGACAAGTACTTCTGGACCGTGACCTGGAACGGAATCAAGCAGGCCAAAGCGGAGACCACCAGCGATGTCAACCGAACGGTCCCCACGCTGGCCGAACGGCAGGGTGACTTCTCGGCGCTGCTCAACGTTCCAAATGGCGCGAATCTCTATACCATCTACGATCCGCGCAGCGCCACACTGGTCGGCAACAACGTAGTGCGCACGCCGTTCCCGGGCAACCGCGGCATCCCCATTCTCAACCCCATGTATCAGGCGTACGTGAAGCTGTACCCCAACCCCAACAACGTGCCGGGCCTGGTGACGGAGCAGGGCACCAACAACTACCTGGCGTTCGCCATGCCCAAGAACGAGAACTTCAATTCGATCGTGAACCGATTCGACGTGATTCCGTCGGACAAGCGCCGCTTCAACTTCCGCTGGCAGTGGAACGACCGCCTGGCGGATGAATACGACTGGACATACGAAACCGCCCGAGGGCTCCACACCAACGGCCTGACCCGCATCAACAAAGGCATCAACTTCGGCTACCTCTTCACGATCAGCCCGAGCAACGTCTTCGACTTCAGCGCCGGCTTCTCCCGCTTCGAAGAAGGCAGCCGCGCCACGGAGCAGACTAAGTACAAACCCACCGAGGTGGGTCTGCCTTCTTATCTCGACGCCCGCGCCGGCGACTTCCATACCCTGCCGCGCGTCGGCATCAGCGGCATGGAGACCGTCAGCGGCGGCTACCCCGTGGTCGGCAGCCTGAGCACCATGTATGCGATCAACGCGACCATGACGACGATTCACGGCGCCCACACCTGGCGTTACGGCTGGCAGGCCCGGCGCAACGATTGGGGCGCGTTGGGACCGGGCAACAGCTCCGGTTCATTCGACTTCGGAAACAGTTGGATGCGGCGCGCCGACAACGACAACGTCAGCTCCGGCTTCGGTCTGGGATGGGCGGCGTTCATGATGGGAATGCCCACCGGCATCAGCATTGACACCAACGGCAGCTACTACTTCCAGAATCCGCGGCACGCGGTGTTCTTCCAGGACGACTGGCGCGTCAGCAACCGGCTCCGCTTCCAGATCGGGCTGCGCTACGAGTATGAGGGCGGAATCACCGAGCGTTACAACCGCGGCTTGGCCGCCGTATTTCTGCCGGACCTGAAACAGCCGATCACGGACCTGGTGCAGGCGGCATATGCGGCGAATCCGCGCCCCGAGCTGCAGGTTAGCCAGTTCAAGGTCCTGGGCGGTACGACGTACCTCGGCCAGAACGGCTACGACAAGGCTACCAAGGGGACCCACACCTTCCTGCCCAAGTTCGGCGCCGTGTACCAGATCAACCAGAAGACGGTGTTGCGGGCGGGCTGGGGAATGTACTCCGACACGCTCAACGTGAGCAACACGCGGCCGGACACCACCGGCTACAGCTTGAACACCGGCACGGCCATCTCCAACGACAGCGGCTTGACCTTCTGCTGCGGCCTGGGGGCTGTAGCGAACCTCGCGGCCGGCAAGACGATGCTCGCCGATCCATTCCCGGTGCGCGGCGATGGCACTCGCTTCAACGAACCATTGGGCAACGCGCTCGGATCCATGGCCCGCGTCGGCCGCGGCGCCACCACCCTGCCCTGGGATTACCGTCCGGCGTTGCAGCATCGCTGGAGAATCGGGATCCAGCGGGAGGTCGCGCGCAACCTGCTGCTGGATGTGTCCTACAACGGCGCGTATTCGTTGATCCCGGTCAGCTACCGCATCGATGCGCTTCCGGAGCAATACTGGTCCACCGGCAACGTCCGCAACCAGGCCAACGACGATCGGCTCAATACCAACGTTCCGAATCCGTTCAACATCAAGAATCTGGCATCCCTCCAGTCGTCCAATCCGGTCCTCTACAACTACATGAACGGGCAAGGATTCTTCACGGGAACCAACATCCGCCTGAACCAATTGCTGCGCCCGTACGGTTTCATGGGCAGCACCAGCGGGATCCGCCCGGGCGACAATTTCAGCGATAAGCGCGGCAACAACAAGTACCACGATCTTCAGGTGCTGCTGGAGCGCCGCTTCACCAAGGGTCTGTCGTCGTCGTTCATGTATACCTGGGCCTCCAGCTACGTGACCGATTGGGTGAAGAACGAGTTCGACACCGCGCCCTCGGAACGGCTCAACAATAACGTGCGCCCACATCGGATCGCGTGGACCGGGACGTACGAGTTGCCGTGGGGCAAGGGACGGACATGGTTGAAGCAGGGATTCGTGAGCCACCTGGTGGGCAACTGGAACACGGGGGTGGTATTCCAGTGGCAACCCGGTCCCGCCACCGATTGGGGCAACCGCTTCTTCTACGGGGACATCGACAATATCGCCTCGCTGTTCCGGCATGACGAGGTGAATTCGAAGGACATCCACCAGTGGTTCGACGGGGCGATCGCGTATCGCGGCACGGGTGCGGTTCCGGCCGGCTTCACGGGTTTTGAGGGCCGTTCTGCCGCCACGCCCGGGTCCTACCATGTCCGCGTGTTCCCCAGCCGGCTGGATGCACTCCGGGAGCCGGGAATCACCAACTGGGATCTGAAAGTAGAGCGGGCATTTCCCATCAAAGAGCGCGGCAACGTTCGCTTCTCTGTAGACCTGCTGAATGCGCTCAACCACACAAACTTCTCGGGTCCGAACCTGGATCCGACCAGCTCGAATTTCGGCAAGCTGGATACGCAGCGCGGGTTGTCGCGCGTGATCCAGTTCACGATGCGCGTGGAGTTCTAAATAGCCAAGGATACTTGAAATCTTGAGGACGGGAGCTTTCCGCGATCAGCGGTCAGCCTTCAGCTTTGCAGGAGACCCGCGAGCATGCGTTTTCCTCGTGGTCCTTGGGCTTGATCGGTTTCAAGTGCCGTAACTCTCCGCCCCCGCCCTTCACGCCCCCGCTAACTGCCGCAGCACATACGGTAGTATTCCGCCATTCCGGTAATACTCCACTTCCTGCGGAGTGTCCACGCGCACATCCGCGGTGAAACTGACTTCCGACCCGTCATCCGTCACCGCCCGCACAGCCGCCTTCCGTCCGCCGCCGTTCAGCGACGCCCGCACACCCGTAATGTCGAACGTCTCCTTGCCCGTCAGCCCCAGGCTCGCCGCACTCTCGCCCGACGGGAACTGCAACGGCAGCACTCCCATCCCCACGAGGTTGCTGCGGTGTATCCGTTCGAAGCTCTCCGCGATCACCGCGCGCACGCCCAGCAGCATCACGCCCTTGGCCGCCCAGTCGCGCGACGACCCCGATCCATACTCCTTGCCCGCCAGAATCACCAGCGGCACCCCGTCCTTCCGGTATTCGATCGACGCGTCGTAGATCGGCATCTGCGCGCCGTCCGGCAGATGCACCGTCCAACCGCCTTCCGTTCCCGGCGCAAGCTGGTTGCGCAGACGGATGTTGGCCAGCGTCCCCCGCACCATCACCTCGTGATTGCCGCGGCGCGCGCCATACGAGTTGAAATCCCCCGGCGCGACACCTTGCGAAATCAGGTAGCGCCCCGCCGGACCGTCCTTCGGGATCGACCCGGCAGGCGAGATGTGGTCGGTGGTCACCGAGTCTCCCAGCAGCGCCAGCACGCGCATGCCGCGCAAATCCGTCACCGACGTCTCCGGGTCCACCATGTGGTCGAAGTAGGGCGGCTTCTTAATATAGGTGGAACGCTCGTCCCACTGGAAGGTGCCGCCCGTGGGCACCGGCATGGTCTGCCAGTTCGCGTCGCCATCGAAGGCGTGCGCGTATTCGTGCTCGAACATACCGCGGTTGACGGAATCGCGCACCGTGCGCTGCACTTCCTCGTTCGAAGGCCAGATGTCGCGCAGGTAGACGGGCTGTCCGCCCCCGTCCAGGCCCAACGGATCGTTCGCTATGTCAATGTCCATGGTGCCCGCCAGCGCATACGCCACCACCAGCGGCGGCGAGGCCAGGTAGTTGGCCTTCACCAGGGAATTGATGCGGCCCTCGAAGTTGCGGTTGCCGCTCAGCACGGCCGCCACCACCAGGTTTCCCTTCTGCACCGCTTCCGCCACCGGCTCGGGCAGCGGACCGCTGTTGCCGATGCACGTGGTGCATCCGAATCCCACCAGGTGGAAGTTGAGCAGTTCGAGGTACGGCAGCAGGCCGGCCTCGCGGTAGTAATCCATCACCACCTTGGACCCCGGCGCCAGGCTCGTCTTGACCCACGGCTTCACCCGCAAACCGCGCTCCACGGCCTTCTTCGCGAGCAGGCCCGCGGCCAGCATCACCGACGGGTTGGAGGTGTTGGTGCAACTGGTGATGGCTGCGATCACCACCGCGCCGCTCTCCACATCGGTCGTCTGGCCGTTGAGCTGCGCGGGCACGCTCTTCTTCGGTCCGGGGAACGCATCGTGGAAGTTTTGGCGGACGTTCGGCAGTTCCACGCGATCTTGCGGGCGCTTCGGTCCGGCCATCGAGGGCGCCACGGTCGCGAGGTCGAGCTCCAACGTGTCGGCGTAAACCGGGTCCGCGGTGGCGTCCGTGCGGAAAATGCCCTGCTCCTTGGTATAGGCTTCCACCAGGGCGATCAGGTCCGGAGCCCGATTCGTGAACGTGAGGTACTCCAGCGTTTCGTGGTCCACCGGGTAGTAGCCCATCGTGGCGCCGTATTCGGGCGCCATGTTGGCGACGGTGGCGCGGTCGGCCAGGCTGAGGGCGCTCAGGCCGGTTCCGTAAAACTCTACGAACTTTCCGACCACGCCCTTCTTGCGCAGCATCTGGGTGATGGTCAGGACCAGGTCGGTGGCCGTGCAGCCTTCGTTAAGCTTGCCGCGCAGCTTGAAGCCCACCACCGGCGGCAGCAGCATCGACACCGGCTGGCCGAGCATGCAGGCTTCGGCTTCGATTCCGCCCACGCCCCATCCCAGCACGCCCAGGCCGTTGACCATGGTGGTGTGGGAATCCGTGCCCACCAGCGAATCGGGATATGCCTGCCCGCCGGCCGCGCTGGCGGTGTTGGCAAGGTTATTGCGGAATACCACCGAGGCCAGATATTCCAAATTCACCTGGTGGACGATACCAGTATCGGGAGGCACCACGCGGAAATTACGGAATGCGGTTTGCCCCCAGCGCAGCAGCATGTAGCGCTCGCGATTGCGCTGGAATTCGAGGATGGCGTTGAGTTGGAAGGCGTCGCCTGACCCGAAGCGGTCCACCTGCACGCTGTGATCGATGACCAGGTCGGCGGGCATCAGGGGATTGGCGCGCCCGGGGTCGGCGCCCATCGCGGCCAGGGCATCGCGCATGGCCGCCAGGTCCACCACGCACGGGACGCCGGTGAAGTCCTGGAGCAACACGCGCGCCGGCATAAAGCTGATTTCTTTGGAGCCGGATCCGGACCCGCCGCCCGCCACGTAGGTCACGTCGTCTGCCGAAACCCGGCGTCCGTCTTCGCAGCGGAGCAGGTTTTCCAGCAGGATCTTGGTCGAGAAAGGCAGGCGGGAAACCCCGCCCACGCCCTTTTCTTC
>JBGPKH010000515.1:0-6645 GCA_041485845.1 Bryobacteraceae bacterium | reverse complement strand
CCGCCGGTTTCAGCACCACCGTACACCCAGCAGCCAATGCCGGAGCGATTTTCCACGTCGCCATGAGCAGCGGAAAGTTCCACGGGGTGATCTGACCGCAAACACCTACCGGCTCGCGCAGCGTGTAGTTGAAGAACGGCCCATCCACCGGAATGGTCTCGCCGTAGATCTTGCGCACCCAGCCGGCATAGTAGCGGAAACAGTCGGCCGCCGAACCCACATCCGCACCGGCGGATTCGCGCAGCGTCTTGCCGTTTTCCTGCGTGATCAGCGCGGCCAGCTCGGCACGATACTTAATGAGCAGGTCGGCGATGTTCCACAGGATGCGCTCGCGTTTGGAGGGGTCCATGCCGCGCCACGTCTTCTTCTCGAAGCTGGCGCGCGCCGCCGCCACCGCGCGGTCCACATCGCACGCATCGGCATCCGGCACCGTGGTCACCAGTTCGCCGGTCGCGGGATTGATCACATCGACCACGCGGTCGCACGCCGAATCTTCCCACTTGCCGTTGATAAAAAGTCTGTTGGGCGACATCCCACCAGTGTAGCCGCAACCCGGCGGCTTACAGCATCCCCCGCAGCGTGATGCCTACGAGCGCCAGAGTCAGCCCGATCATGATCGCCACCGTGATCCACGACACCGCGTTGAACCAGCGTGGATTGACCCATTCGCCCATCAGGTCGTACTTGTTGATCAGCAGGATCATGAAAATCAGCACGAAAGGCAGCAGCATTCCGTTCAACACCTGCGAGAGCAGAATCATCCGCACCAGCGGGAAGCGCGGAATCAGAATCACACCGGCGCCTACCACGATCAGCAGCGTATACAGGAAGTAGAAGACCGGCGCCTCGCGCAGGCGCTTGTTGACGCCCGCTTCGAACCCCAGGCCCTCGCACACCGAATACGCCGTGGACAGCGGCAGAATGCAGGCCGCGAAGATCGACGCGTTGAACAGCCCCGCGCTGAACAGCAGGAAGGCATACTGTCCGAAGGGCTTCAAGCCCAGCGCGGCCTCCGAAGCGTCCTGAATCTCCCGCGGCTTCACGTTGTAGATCGCGCCCGCACAGGCCACGATAATGAAGAACGCGATCACCGACGTCATGAAGCATCCTACGATCACCTCGATGCGCGACTCCCCGTATTCCTTCGCCGTGACCCCCTTCTCCACCACCGCCGCCTGCAGGTAAAACTGCATCCAGGGCGCGATGGTGGTGCCGACCATGCCGATCAGCATGTAGATGTACCCCGGCTCCAGCAGCAAGACGGGTTTCACGCTATAGAGCGCGGCCTCTTTCCAGTCGGGCTTCACCAGAAAACCCGAAATCACGTAGGTGACGTAGAAGACGCACGCGAAGAGAAAAATCTTCTCCACGCTCTGGTAGTTCCCCTTCACCACCAGGAACCAGACCGCCAACGCGGCCAGCGGCACCGAAATGTAGCGGCTGATGTGGAACAGTTCGAGCGAGCTCGCCACGCCCGCAAATTCGGCCATCACGTTGGTCAGGTTGGCCAACACCAGAATGGCCATGAGCAGGAACGTCATGCGCAGCCCGAACTCTTCGCGGATGAGATCGGACAGGCCCTTTCCGGTCACCGCGCCCATGCGCGAGCACATCTCCTGCGTGATGATCAGCACCAGGGTGATCGGCAGCAGCGTCCACAGCGGAAGGTAACCGTACTTCGCGCCCGCCGCCGAATACGTGAAGATGCCGCCGGAATCGTTATCCACCACCGCGGTGATGAATCCCGGCCCGAGGACCGCGAAGAAGATCGCCAGATGGTAGCGGAAACGGCTCAGGAGTTTCCGCATCCGTCACTTCTGCCTCAGTATGGAAATGATGTCGTCGGCCGTGATTACGCCCGCGAGCTTGCCCTCTTCGTCCACCACGGGCAAGGTGAGCAGGTTGTACTTGTCGAACAGCTCCGTCACGCGATCCTGTTTCTCGTCGACGGTCACCTGAATCAGGGTCTCGACCGCCAGGTCCCGGAGCTTGGCGCTCCCCGCGGCGACGAACAGCCGCGCCAGCGGGATCGAGGCCGCCAGCCGCTCCTCGCCATCCACCAGGAACAGCGTGTTCAAGCCCTCCAGCAGGTCTTCGTTGCCCCGCAGCGCGGCCAGCGCGTCCGTCACCGACGCATTGTCGTGAAGGGCCACGTATTCGGTGTTCATCATGCCGCCGGCGCTGTCCTCGTCGAATTCCAGCAATTCGCGCACTTCGGTCTTGGGCGCGGAATCCATCTCGTCGAGAATCTCCTCGCTGGTCTCCTGTTCCAGCTCGGACAGGATGTCCGCCGC
This sequence comes from Bryobacteraceae bacterium, assembly GCA_041485845.1. Classification (GTDB taxonomy): domain Bacteria; phylum Acidobacteriota; class Terriglobia; order Bryobacterales; family Bryobacteraceae; genus OMOG01. Next base: position 4,351 of record JBGPKH010000515.1, on the reverse strand, counting down.
CTCGTCCGGCGCCATCTCTTCCACGATGTCGGCCGCCTTCTCCGGCTCCAGGGCCTCCAGGATGCTCGCCTGCATCTTGGGATCTTCCACTTCCGAGAGCGCATCCGCGGCCGCCTCGCTGTCGATGGTTTCGAAGATGGCCTCGCGCTCCGCGGGACTCAGGTCCTCGACGATGTCGGCCAGGTCGGCCGGGTGCATCTCCTCCAGCTTCTGATACGAGATGTTGAGCCGCAGGCGCCGCAGGGGGTCGGGCTCCACCACGTTGGCGTATTCCCAGCGGATGGAGTTCGGCGGAATGGGCTGTTGCAGCCGCCGGATCCACCGCGGCGGCAGCACCCCCTGAAACACGCGCCGGAAAATACTGCGCACGCCGATATCGATGTCCACCAGCGAGAGCGAGTCGCGCACGCCGTCGTTCTGGATGGTCATGGTGACGTCGTTGACCCTTACCACCTTGCGGCCGGTCACGTCGATGATCTGCTGGTCCAACAGGTCGCGCGCGATGCGCAGCATGTACTCGTCGTCGTGATAGGGGACGAGCTTCTCGTCGCTCAGGGAAATCCCTTTGCCCAACTCGATGGACCGGATCTGGTCGAAGCGGATGGCCAGCCACGCCTCGCCTCCCCCCATCAAGAAGCGATCGATGCGGGACGAGTGGATCAGCGGTACGAGCGCGGCGTCCTTCACCCTGCCGATGCGCCGTCCTTTGACGTCGAACACCGGCATGGCCATCAACTCCGTGAAAAACAGGAAGTGGTCCGCCATCCAATACGTCCCGGCGCCAGACAACCCGAGCGCTCATCGGGACAACATTTCGACTTTGGACTACAATGCGCTCTACACGAGTTTCCGACGCCTATCCCAATATGGCGCATCGCATTGCAAACCCGCAAGAGAAAAGTGGCGCCGTCCAGCCACCCGACCATGAACGAACCCGCTTATCGTCTCGGTAACCAGCGAATCTGATTCCACATCTCACCGGCGCTCCACGACAACCAGCACAGTAGCAGGCCTTCGACCGTTTCGCCGATCGAAATCCGGGCTGGGACGAGGAGTAGCCCCGGGGAATCCCCAACTACGATGAACTCGGCGAAATGTCGAGGCATGGTGCGCAAATCTTTTGACTCGTCTGAGGAAAAGGAGGTTACAACGATAAGAATCTTACGTCAACGAAAAAACTCTCAGTTGAACGACAAAAATCTCACTTCGAGTCTCATTCCGCCCGCAACGCATCGGACGGCGCAATGAAGCTCGCTCGAAAAGACAAGCGATGAGCCTCGCCTGGTCTTTAATTAAGGTATGCCTGCACGCTATCCGGGTGCTCCAGGATGAATGTAATGGCTCCGTACACCTTCGCCAGCGAGCCGAAGGACGGGTAGCTCTGAAGAATCGCCTCTGGTGACTTGCCCGACTGGAATTCGTGGACGATAACATCGAGTCCGATACGGGTTCCGTTCACGTAATAGCCGCTCTCGCGCATTTCCAGGTACGGACTGTTGGGTACTTCCTCCATGCTCGCTTTCCCTTTCTCCTAAGGTTCGGGTGGGCCTGGTCAAACCGGCGCCGGCTAACGACCGGCGATGTAATCTGATACCTTGATCTCGTCTATGCGAATTCTCCCCCTGATCGCCCTCCTCGCCCTTTCCCTTTCGGCCGCCGACAAGAAGGTCGTCACCCCCGCCGGAGGGCCGCCACCCGTCGGTCCGTACAGCCCCGGTCTCCTCGCCGGCGACTATCTCTACGTCTCCGGACAGGGCGCCGCCAACCCGGACGGAGCGTTCCCCGCCACCCCGGAAGAACAGGCATCCCAGTGTCTGGCCAATGTCCGGCGAATCGTGGAAGCCGCCGGGCTCACCATGGAGCACATCGTCTACGCGCAGGTGTATCTGAAGGATCTCGGCGCTTACGACGGAATGCATCGCGCCTGGCGCAAGGCCTTCCCCAACAATCCACCCGCCCGCGCCACTCTCGGCGTATTCCGCATGCCCACCGATACTCCCGTGGAGATCACCGTCGTCGCCGTTCGCGACCTGAGCCAGAAGCGGGTAGTCGATGCGCCCGGCCTCTCCGCCGATCGTACGGTCTCGCCCGGCGTCCTGACGGGTGACCGCCTCTACATCTCGGGATTCCCAGGCCGGGGCACAGACCCCGCCGCACAAGTGCGGCTTTCGCTCGACGCCATGGGAGCGGTCTTGAAGGCCGCCGGCATGGACTTCCGGCATATGGTCTTCGTGAATCCCTATCTCACCGCCGCCATGCCCACCGGCGTAATGAACCAGGAATACGCCAAACGCTTCGAGTTCGGCAACACGCCGGCGCGGGCCACCATCAAGGTCGCGGGGCTCCCCGACGGCGCGGCAGTCACTTTCACCGGTGTCGCGGTCCGCGACCTGTCGAAGCGCCAGGCGGTCCGCCCGAAGAACATGTCTCCGAGCGCCACCGCCAGCCCCTGCGTGCTGGCCAATGACACGCTCTTCTGCTCCGCCAAGTCCGGCTTCATTCCCGGGCCGAGCAGCGGGATCTACGCGTCCACGGTCGAGACGCAGGTCCGGCAAACCATGCGCAACCTGCTCGATGGGCTCGAAGAGGCGGGGCTGGCGCTGGCCGACGTCGTGGCCTCCAACGTCTACCTCGACGACATCAACGATTTCGCCCGCATGAACCGGATCTACGCCGAGTATTTCAAGGGCGCTCCGCCCACGCGCACCACGGTCCAACAGTTCCCCTCGGTGGACCGCAAGCCCGATGCGGCCGATCGCTGGCCCACGCTGGAGCAGATTTCGCTGATCGCGGTAAAGTGAGGGGCATGCTCCACACCTCATTACTGGCGGCAGTCCCGGCGCGGATGCTGGTGTCCTCCGCCGCCCGCGCGGAACAATTCGTCCTGTTTGATTTGACGTCACGTACACCTACACCAAGATGGACGCCGGCGCCGCATCGCCGAACAAGTCGCACTACTACGTCAAGGGCGACCTGATCAACCCCAATCGCCCGCGCGACTGGACGTCGCCGGTGGACAATCGCAACGGAACCGTCCACATCCGCACCGAGGTGATCGAGAAACCGGCCGGCGGCGAGCCCACCACGTGGACCCTGTGCTACATCCCGAATAAAGGTCAAGGCAACGGCTACGGCTGCACCGGCACCGTGCTCTACAAGGAAAAAGGTATACGAGCAGGACGTGTCCATGAAATCCTGGTGGCAGAACGACGCCACGCGAGCGACGGCAGCGGCCATGCCCACAAGCGGCCGGATCCCGAGCACTTCTTCCCGACATTCCCGACCAAGATGCGGATTACGAGGATCCAGGTCTAGGCGGGATCGGCGTACCACCCGGCCAAGGTCCCGAAGTAGTGCCGGCTGGTGACAGACGACAAAAGCCAGTGCCTTTCGACCGGGGCGGCAAGCATGTTCGCTTGTCCGCGCACGAATCGGGCCAGTCTCCCCGCCGGTAGCGGTGTTGGCGGTCAGGGGTGTGCCGGCTGCGGCGGCTACGCCACGCAGCCCTTGGCCAGCCTTGCAACAACTGCGTCCCGAGGAGGAAGCATGCCGGCGCGCCAGACACGTTGACTGTGCCGGCGGACTGCAAGTTGGCGGTCCCCAGGCCGGCGGCAAAGACCGCCGGTTCCACCTGCCGCACTTCCGCCCGGCCCCCGACCCCTGCTATATGTGGTTGTGGCATGAGCTTAAAACTGCAAGGCATTTTCCCCCCCATCACGACCCCCTTCGATCACAACGGCAACATCTACTCGGCGAAGGTCCAGCACAACGTGGAGAAGTGGAACAGGACGTCGCTGGCCGGCTACGTCGTCATAGGATCCACCGGGGAGAGCGTCATGCTGACCACCGAAGAGAAGATCGCCCTGTGGGAGCAGGTGGCGCAGTATGCGGCGGCCGACAAGCTGCTGATCGCCGGCACGGGAATGGAGAGCGTGCGGGAGACCGTGTGTCTGACCAATCGCGCGGGCGAGATGGGGTACAAAGCGGCCATGGTGCGCACGCCGCACTACTACAAGAACCTGGTGAACCGGGCCGATGCGCAGATGCTGTATTACCGCGCGGTGGCCGATCAGTCGCGCATTCCGCTGATCGTCTACAACTGGCCGCAGGCCACCGGCGTGGACATTCCGGTGGAGGCGGTGGTGGCGATCTCCGAGCATCCCAACGTCATCGCCATCAAGGAGAGTTCCGGCAACCTGGAAAAGGTGATGCAGATGATCCGCGAAGTGAAACACGGATTCCAGGTGATGGTGGGCTCGGCGCCGACACTGTGGCCGTCGTTGCTGATGGGCGCGTGCGGGGCGATTCTGGCGTATGCCAATGCTGCGCCGTATTCGGTGATTGCGATTTG
>JBGPKH010000514.1:0-6657 GCA_041485845.1 Bryobacteraceae bacterium | reverse complement strand
CCGATTGCGCACACGCAGAAATCTGATCGTGGCTGGCTGGATCAGTTGGGCAGCGGTCCACAAGCGTTCGCCTGGAAAGGCCCTTCTGCTTTGGTGGCGAATCAGGCGGACGAGGTAGAGGTCGTTAGGCATGGCTGCGAGTTGGCGGCGAATCGCCTGCAAGGTGAGATTGAGTCCACGGTCGAACATGGACCCAATTTTGAAATCAAAACCACTCGCCGTACAATGGTTTCTCAGCGGACGGCGAACAGTGGGTTAACTGATTGTCTCAGCCTTTGGGTCCACCCCAATGCCACATGGATCGGGCAAACACGGTCAAAGCCCTTGCTGTCACTGGGCTTGCGAGTGTTTCTATGGGCCTCAGTGATATCGAGGGACGACAATTGGGGTGCAAGAGGTCCCGAGTTCAAATCTCGGAGGCCCGACCAAATAATTCAAAGACTTACAGTCAGCAGAATCTCGTGAGGTGGCCTTTGGCGTCCAAGTGGAGTCCAAAATGGACGCCTGGGCCGCTAAGGGCGCCGATGGCGGTCCGTTTCCAGTCGTCTTTCTTCGCGACCCTATCGCGCGGTTTTTGGTCGCTGATTTCTCCAGTGCTCTCTCCTCCCATAAAAACCCGACAATCCCGCGCGCCGGATGGCGGCACCGTTCTGCGCCGGCGTCTTCGATTTGCGCTTCGACCGCAGACAGCCGGCGACCTCGTCGAGACGCGTTTCGGGAAGAGGGCGGCAGGACGCACGGGTAGCGGCATCACCGCACTGCGAGCATGCGCCATATTCCGATATTCAGTTCGGTAAACCTCTTCATGCTTGAGCGTCTTCATCTTCATGAACGACTCGCAGGCGGCGTGAAGTCCCCACTCGCGTATTGCACCCCACGATCGGAATGGTGGACCAAGCCTGGCCGGACCCGGCGTGCGCCGAGCGCCATGCGCAGCGCCGCGATGGTCAGCAAATCCTCCATACAATCGTCAAGATGCCACCCGATCACTCGCTTCGAGTAGGCGTCCAGAATCACCGCCAGGCAGACAAATTCCTCTTCCAGCCGGATGTAGGCGATATCCGCCGCCCGGAGTTGATCCACGCCGGAGAGCGGCATCGACCCCGCCAAATTCTGATACACCGTCAGGCGGTGTGCGGAGTTGGTGGTCACCACAATCTTCCCCTTGGTCACACACAGCAGCCCCCGGAGGGGACCCCGCTTCTCGCATCAGCCGTTGCACCCGTTTGCGGTTGACGTTCCATCCCCGCGCCCTCAACTCACGGGTCGCGATCCTGAGCCAATTACTGGCGCCCAATCATGCGCAACGACCAAGAGATTTCGGCAGTCAGCCGTGCGACATCCTGCTGCTCGGGCCTCCTGTTAATGAGGGGCATTGCTAGACCCATTTGGTCGAGATTCCCTCGATCGCCGCATCCTCTTTCAACGCCACGCCCGATAACTTGCGCACGCGGGCCTCGGACATCAGGAAGTGCAGCTTGCGCGCGGCGAGGGTGTACGGCAGCCCTTCCGTCCGGACATTCGAAATACAATTGCGCTCGGCGTCGGTGCGGCCGGGTCGCGGATCCCAGGTCAGATAAATGCCGAGGCTATCCGGCGAGGTCAGCCCCGGCCGCTCGCCGATCAGCATCGCGACCTGGCGCGCGCCGAGCCGTTGCCCGATCTCATCGCCGATCGCCACACGCCCTTGCAGCACCAGGGTGAGCGGCGCCAGTTGCCAGCCCTCCAGCAAAGGCGCCAGTGCCGCGAGCAACGGCGCCGCATGGCGATGCACCGCGGGCGCCGACAGGCCGTCCGCGATTACGATCGCCGCATCGTAATCGCCACGCTCCAGCGTGGTATCCGCGCACAATCGCCGCCCGAGGTCGGGCCGCCGCAGATACGTGGCGCGATCCGGCGCCGCGCTCCGCACCAGCACGTGGGGCACGCCCAGCGATGCCGGATCGAGCTCCTCGTACACCGCATCGCGGGCGCGCGCATGATCCAATTGGAAGCGCAGCAGCTCGGCCGTGGGCAGCGAGTGGCCCGTACGGCCTAGCGCGACGCGCGCCGGCGTGAAGGCTTTCAAGTCAAGAGCCATGTTTCCGGGAGCAGCGCGGGACGGCGTTCGAGCCAGGCCTCGAATTCCGGCGCCGGTTTCAGATTCAGCAGCGAGCGCAGATACAGCGCGTCGTGAAAGCTGGTGCTCTGGTAGTGCAGCATGACGTCGTCCGCTCCAGGCACGCCCATGATGTAGTTGCAGCCGGCCACGCCGAGCATGGTCAGCAGGGCGTCCATATCGTCCTGGTCGGCTTCGGCGTGGTTGGTGTAGCAGATGTCGCAGCCCATGGGGACGCCCAGGAGCTTGCCGCAGAAGTGATCCTCCAGGCCCGCGCGCACGATCTGCTTTCCGTTGTACAGGTACTCCGGACCGATGAAGCCGACCACCGTGTTCACCAGCAGGGGCCGGTAGCGGCGCGCCACGGCGTACGCCCGAGCTTCGCAGGTTTGCTGGTCGACGCCGTGGTGCGCGTTCGCCGAGAGGGCGCTTCCCTGTCCCGTTTCGAAGTACATCACGTTCTCGCCGCGCCCCAGCTCCCGCGCCGCCTGGTGGGCTTCGTCGAGCAGCGCGAGATTCATGCCGAAGGACGAGTTGGCCGCTTCTGTGCCGGCGATCGATTGGAAGACGAGGTCCACCGGGGCGCCGCGCCGCAGCGCCTGCATCTGGGTGGTGACATGAGCGAGCACGCAGATCTGCGTGGGAATTTCGTAGCGCTCGCGGATGCGGTCGAGCAGGTGGAGCAGCGCTTCCACGGTGGCGACGTGGTCGGTGGCCGGATTCACGCCGATCACCGCGTCGCCGTTTCCATAAGAGAGACCGTCGAGGATGCTGGCGGCGATGCCTTTCAGGTCGTCGGTCGGGTGGTTGGGTTGGAGGCGCGTGGACAGGCGTCCCGGCAGCCCGATGGTGGAGCGGAAGCGCGTCACTACGCGACATTTCGCGCCGGCTGTGACCAGGTCCTGGAGGCGCATGATCTTGGAGACCGCTGCGGCCATCTCGGGCGTGAGGCCGGGCGCGAGGGCGGTCAACCGATCGCTCGTAGCCTGATCGGAGAGCAGCCAGTCGCGGAACTCGCCCACGGTGAGGTGCGACACGGGGGCAAACGCCGCGGCATCGTGCGAGTCGCAGATCAGGCGCGTGACTTCGTCTTGGTCGTAAGGAATCAGGGGCTCGGCGAGGAAGACCTTCAGAGGGACGGCGGCCAGCGCCATCTGCGCGCGCGCGCGTTCCTCCGCGCTCGCCGCGGCGATGCCGGCCAGTTCGTCGCCGGACCGCGCGGGAGACGCCTTCGCCAGCAATTCCTTCAAGTTCATTTCCCCGGGTCCCGCCCCGCGGACCGTTTGCATAGAAGCCGGGAAAGAACTAGTCGCCGATTCATTCCCGTCCCCGCTCCCGCCGGTGACGGAAAGCCGATTCCTCCTCGGGCGCCAGCACCAGCCGATGGCGGCCGTATCCGGCATAATACGCGAGGCCGAGCAGGAACCAAACCGCCGCACCGATCACACCCTTGTTATAGTCCGGATTGCGGAACAGCGTCAGCAGCGTCAATCCTGCGATGATCGCCGCGACGGCCGCGCCCACGATCCCGAGCGGGCTCACATAGGGCCGTTCGATCCGAGGAAAACGGACCCGCAGCACGATGAACGACGCCATTTGCAGAATGTACGCCAGCACCGCGCCGAATACCGCCATATTGAGCAGCACCGCCCCCACCGGGCTGCCCTGCGGCGTGAGATGGATAGCCAGTGCCACGACATAGCCGAGCGCGGACCCCGCCAGCAGCGCGCGTTGCGGCGTCTCGCGCGTTCCGTGAGTAACCGAGAGCCAGGTCGGAAAGTAGCCCGCGCGCGATAGCGAATAGATCTGACGGCCGTAGGCGAAGATGATGGTGTGGAAACTGGCGATCAGCCCGGTACACGCCACCAGAGCCAACACGCGCGTTTTCAGTCCCAGCCCGAAGATGGTTTGAAAGCCGAGAAACAGCGGCTCGTTCGAAGTCGCGATTTTCGCGGCTCCCGGCGCCATTCCCACGCTGAGCACCACGGTGAGGAACGAAACCACGATCAGGGTGACGAGGCCGTAGAGGATGCCGCGCGGCATGTCCCGCTTCGGGTCGTGACTTTCCTCGGCGGCCAGCGGCAACTGCTCGATCCCCAGGTAGAGCCACAACGCGAAGGGCAGTTCCAGCAGAGTCGCGGACGCGGGGTGAATGCCGGACGGGAAGTAGGGCGCGGCCCAGCGGTGCAGTTCGAAGTGGGGCACGGCGCCGACCCAGAACACCACCAGTACGGCGAGAGCGACCAGCGTGATTGCGAGAGAGACGTGGAAGGTCATCTCCACGCCCCAGATGTTCAACGCCACGAAGACGCCGTAACACAACAGCCACCAGGCCGGCTCCCATGCTTTGGACGTGCCGAAAACGGCGCCCAGATAGCCGCCGATTCCGACCACGATCACCGCGGGGGTGAGGATGTACTCCATGTTTTCGGCGAGGCCCGTGATGTAGCCGGCCCACGGTCCCATGGAGGTACGCGCAAACGAGTAGGCGCCACCGGCGTGGGGGAGCGCGGGCGACATTTCGGCGATGGAAAAGCACAGCCCGATGTACATCGCGGTCATGACCATGACGGCGGCGAGCATGCCGCCGAAGCCTCCCGCGGCGAGCCCGAAGTTCCAGCCGAAGAAATCGCCCGAGATCACCGCGCCTACGCCCATGGCCCACAGGTGCAGCACGCGCGCATGGCGTCTCAGGCGGCGCTGCGAGAGATAGGCGGCATCCGCGGGAGAGTAGGTGGGCTTCACTGATTCTCCCATTCTAGATCAGGCTGGTTGAAGGTGAAGGAGGAGGGTGGCAGCAACTGTTCTTCTTCTATCGTGATCGGAAAGTGTGGTTGGATGATCTATTTCAGGCGCCGCCGGCGGGGATGGCTCCCCTCTCTCAACGCTATTCGAACTTTTCTCTTTGACCCTTCGCCGGGAGCGGACCTGTTATTCCAGCAGATTCATGCCTTTGCGGAGCGTCTCGGGCCGGAAGCGTCTTGGCCAGAGGAAATGGTTGCCATGAGGACGATTTTTCCGTTCCCGCGCCTGCCGGTCCAAGGACCGCCCTCCGAGCTACCGGACGGCAATCGTAACAACATTCGAGCTAGCACCGGCGATCGAGAGCTGTACCGGAACCGCATCACCCGTCGGAGTGCGATCCGGCACTTGGACGCTGACTTGGTACCCACAAAACCCGGCGCGAGGCCCGAAAAAGAGCACGGGCGCGGAGAGACCGCCGATGGTTACAGTGGGCGCAACCGGAGTGGTTGAACTGCTCGAAGCTGGAACTCCGGTCGGCGCTGGATTGGTCACCGGTCCAAGGCCGGTGGCGAAGATTTCGAGCGCATCGCCGGCGTGTGCCGGCGCCGATGCATCCACCACCTTGCCTTGCAAATTTACGATCGCCCTTGGCCCTTCGCGTTGGTGACAAACAGGCCGGGATTATAGGGCGCCACAGCGGCAGTCTGCGGGGGGCCCGTCACGCTGTTGACCGTTACGGAGAGCGTGGTCTGTGTTCTTCCAGCCAACTCCCAAGGGACTTGAAAACTGACTTGGCCGGGCGAGACGAAATAAAGCGGCGCCGCAATCCCGTTGAGGCGAATGCTGGCGCCCGCCAAGTCGAACGGCCAATACGCGGAGATCTCTTGACGCGTGGCCAGATTTGCTCCGAACAGCGTGGCATTGGAGCCTGGGGCAATTGGGGAGCGAAAACTCGCGGCGTTGACGACGGCCACCGCAGCATAATAGGGAGCATTTCCAGGGCCGGATAGTTGGGCAAAGGTCACTGTGTTGACGCTCGCGCCGTCCAAATCCGCAAACACGGCGAAATCGTCGAGGACGCCGTTCACCAGGTTGTCGTGCATGCCGATCAGATCGGCGCGGTTGCCGCGAGCGCTGCCCTGTCCGCCCACGATGTTGATACCCTTCGCGCCTGGAACCCACGGCTCCAGGTGGAGTGCGTTTACCCTGTCGCAATGGTTTCTCATGGTGCTTGCCGCGCGAAAATCGAGCTTACGCGGCCCGAACCAAGCGGCTCCCGATTCTCTCCGTTCGGGGTGGGAGAAGAACGAAGGTCGCCGATACTGTGGAATGTTGGGGTTAGCGGCAGGCGCACTTGAGTCCGATGCTGTCAACAAAACTGGCCTCCGGGTTCGCAATACAAAAGGTGCTGGCTCCCCCAGCATGGATTCGAACCGCGAGGCGCTGGGATTTCCGATCTTTCGTCGGGACGTCGAAATGCAAAATCCAGGTTCAGAGGGGTTGCTCACCGACCTCCACCAAAAGCGCGTTAACGACGTCCCAGGGCAATCGAGTTCCGCGTCGGCGCAGTGATGCAAAGCATTCTCGGAGAGCGGTTGAAGAAATCAAGTCCAGCTCGTGGAATCGTTGAAGCACCCACATCGTGCCATGAAAGTCCAGATCGGCGCGCGCAGCCAATTCCCGGCCCCAGGGATCATCGACTATCACTGCCGCGCCGAACTGGGAAGCCTGCACGACAGCCTCAACTTCGCCGCGATCCCGCATCCCTTGTCGGGCGCGCTCTGCGAGAAGAAAATCGACGGCGCCCCTCTCGT
>JBGPKH010000513.1:0-6720 GCA_041485845.1 Bryobacteraceae bacterium | reverse complement strand
GGCGCACGCCGGGGATTACGTGAAGGCCACGCAGCGGATCTATCGCGGCGGGCAGTCCCCGAGCGCGATCGTGCTGCCGGTCATCCGCTAGGGCAGCGCCCCGTATACCGCTTGCTGACGCGCGCGGCTCCGGCAGCGCCCCGTATACCGCTTGCTGACGCGCGCGGCTCCGAACCGAGCCGCGACCGTAGGAAGCGGTTGGCATTGATTAAGTGGGACGCCGCCTCTTGGGATAGATTGCCCGCACCACGCTCTGGCCCCTTCGCACTGTTTTCGCCGCCTGCGGATCGGGACGCTTGGCCCGTGCCACGGCTGCTCTCACGAACCCCCGCACATGCGGCCGATCGAGGTCCCGAAGCTCGGAAATCCGGATGTGGCGGATCCATCGGCCTTCCCCCTGAAGCAGCCGCTGCGCGTCGTCCAGCTCCGAACCACGCTGGAATCCCAGGTTGACCCAGCGCGCATAGACCGCGATGTGAATGAATGCTTCGCTGGGCCGCCCGGTAAAGGAATAACCCGCCGACACGGCGTTATAGGCGTCGTAGAGTAGCTCGACGGATTCCGGCGCCTCCTCGAGCACCAGCTCCCGCGTGGCCAGTGCGAGATCCACAATTCCCGGGCCGTAGGGCGAGAGGAACTCCAGATACTCGGGCGTGGGTGGAGGGACGCGAGCTGCCATGGGTGCAGTGTACACCGGTCCCGGCATGATTGCCCGTCTTCCCAATCGCTGCTACCCACGCTCCTTGCCCTGGCGGGTTGCGGCGCCGCGCCGCGGGAGCCGTCGGGCAGGGCCGCGGCTCGCGGCGATCCGGAAGAAATCGCTCAACGATCCCGCTGCGGGAAGCCGGCAGATCCGCCGTGTGGAGCTGGTGGTATCGGGTGAGCCGATCGGCGTCGAGGGTACACTGCCCCGCTGGCGCTAGAACACTTTCAGCCGCAGGTACTTCCTGGGATCCTGGCGAAAATCCCGTACCGTATCGCGGAACTCCTTGGCCAGCCCGTTCAGGTTGTCGTAGGTTTCCGAGCGGACCAGCATCGGGTCGGCGTTCATTTGCTCCACAGTCCGGAGGAGTGACGCCAGACCGCGATTCCAGTCGTTGTACATCCGATCCGACTTCAGAAAGTCCGCCGCCCGCAGGTCCTGGATGGTTTGCCGCAAGTCCTGCGCCCCCGCTTGAAACTGATCGTACTGCCCGCTGTCGCGTAGCAACTGGCCGCCGGCCCCCTGCCCCGACTGGAGCTTGGCGAGGTCGCGGTCCAACGCCACCAGCGGTTCGCTGATCTGCCGGTACAACCGGTCCGAGTAAAGCGCCTGGCCCATTTCGCTGGTGGTGCTGGCGATCGTTCGCATGCCCTGCTGAAGCTCCGCCATGCGCTTGCGAAGATCGTTGTAAAACTGGTCGCCAAGGATAAACTGGCCCACGCGGCTCTTGCCCTGCTCAATTTCGGTCAGGGTCGCGTCCACCACCCGCAATTGCTTCTCGAACTGGCTCAGGTCGAGGCTCTTCATGAACTCTCCCTGACCCTTGTAGGTAATCTCTCCGTTTGGCGCGACCAGATCCCCGCTGTTGCCGCCGGTGATGTCGACGAACTTGTCGCCCACCAGATTGTCGGAGCTGAGCTGCGCATAGGAATCCGCCGGTAGGCTCGACAGCCGTTCCCGCTGTACCGTCATGGTCACCCGTATGACGCGGTTGGGCTCATTGGAGCCGGAAAGATCCACCAAGGCAACTTTGCCGGCATCGATTCCGTCCACGCGCACGGGCGACTCCTTGGTCAATCCGGTGGCGTCGGGGATGTACAGAAAAATCGTGGCCTTTTGCTGGAGCAGCGTGCCGCCCGTCAGCAGGTAGGCCAAAGTGGCGACGATGAGCGATGCCACCGCGCACATCGCGGCAACACGGAACTTCGCCCAAGTGACCCGGCGAGCGGACGGCATTCACCTCGGATTGTACCGCGACCCCGGCGTCGGTTTGCGGCCTACGGACTGCCCCGAACCCGCCGCATCGCCGTGACCAGCGAATCCCGCAATTGGCCCAATTGCCGCAACTCGTCCGCGCTGAGATCGGGGCGCGGCTTGCCGCTCTCCATGTAGATGCACCCGACGACCTGTCCGCCGACCACCACCGGGTACAGGCCCACATAGCTGCACCCGAAGACCCGGGCGATCATGTTGGTTTGGTTCCCTACCACGCTGCGCCTGGAACGCAATGCAGCCGAGACCGGCCCCCCGCCCGCTGACATGCGGAACTTGAATTTCTCGATCAGCCGGTCGACCCCGTCCCCCAGTCCGAGCCTGCCCTCGATGTGGCTGCGTTCCCGATTCACGAAAGCGAACACCACGCGATCGAAACCCGCTCCGCGGTAGATGGCCTCCAGGACCATCAGGATCAAGGTGTTGAGATCGAGGTTGGCGCGGGAGTTCAGCAGTGTGCAGACTTCCTTGGCCAGCGGCCCCAGGGTATCGGTGTTCTCACCCGGGGCAACCTCGGCGGGCGCTTCTGCCTGGACAGTCCCGGCCCTGGCCATGGCCTCCAAAACGCCCCGAGTCTGGGCCTCGAGACGAAGCTCGTTGATGTGGACGCCCATGCATCCAAACGTCTTTTGAGTTTCGCCGATGGACTTCTCCAGGATCTCATCCACTTCCTGACTCCCCAGCGGCAGCAGAGCGGAATGATCCTGCAAGCATGACTTCAGGTGGGCGGCGCCGGCTTCCGGATCCATTCGGTAAACTGCCGTGGTCATCTCGTGTCCCAGGGACACGGCCGCTAGGAGAAGGCTGTTTCTGGCGCCACCCGGGAGGCCGAGCGGAATCGTGGCTCGCTGGCACTCGCCAACGCGTCCCGGCATACACCAGTATTTGGCGACGGCCTCCCCCAGATCCTCGAAGGTGAATTGCAGGACGTCCATGCAAGCCGCGGCGAGCGGCCGTTTCCGGTCTTCCGCCAGTTTCAGCACCTTGGCGTATTCCACCGGCAGATAGTAGGAAACCAGCAACTCTCCGAGGTTCCGCACCAGGCCGCAAAGATAGGCCTCCTCCGGCTGCACGTCCGGCACTCGCCGCGCGATCTGCTGCACATGGCTGGCAGTCAACATCGACAACGTCATCAGCTCGCGCACTGCCGCAGGTTTGTCGTGAAAATGTTCGAAGATCAGCAGGCCGGCGGCCAGGTTCCCGACCGCCCCCGTACCGAGCATGACCACCGCGTGGGTGATGCTCAGGATCTGTCTCCCGGAAAAGTTGTAGGCGTTGGCCCGCCGCAGGAGAATCAGGCTCAGGCTGTAGTCGCGAATGATCAGACGCGTCAACTCGCGGGCCGATACGCCATCCTGGTCGACCGCCGCCATGATGGCCTGGACGTGCTGTGAGAAGGTCGGGAAATCGGGCTTGCCGGTCAGCGACGTGACACAGTTCGATATTCTCTCCTGGCGGGAAAGCGCCTTCATCGACGACATCCAGGTGAATCATCGGCTGCATCGCCGGAAAACTACAGAGCCGCGACCGCAGGAAGCGGTCTTTTCACACACTGTTAGATTAGTTAGGCGCCGCCGGACAGAAGTTTACGCTAGCCTGGAAACGTGAAGAAGCTCCTGTTCGCAGTTCTGCTCGCCTCCCCCGCCGCCCACGCCCAACTGGATGGCCTCTGGCAAGGCTATGACGGAGAGTGGGGCCACGTTACCCGCCAACTCATCGCCTTGGCCGATGCCACTCCGGCGGACAAATTCTCGTGGCGTCCCGCTCCGGGCGTGCGTTCGGTCGGCGAAGTCTACATGCACATCGCGCTCGCCAACTTCTATTTGCTGAGTGTCACCGGCCCCAAAATGCCCGCGGAGCTTGAGTCCGGCATGGAAAAAACCGTCACCGCGAAGGCCGAGGTGGTGGACTGGTTGAAGCGGTCGCTCGAAGCCGTCAAAACAGAGCGCGCCGCGGTGAAGCCCGCCGGCCTCCGCCGCAAGGTCAAGATCGGCGGCAGGGATGCCACCGTGGACGGCATGTACCTCCGCATCATCATCCACGACAACGAGCACATGGGGCAATTGATCGCCTACGCGCGCATGATGGGCGTTGTGCCCCCATGGTCGCTGAACGCCGATCGCTGAAAGCTTACGGAGCGATTGCTCGCGCCAGTGCAATCAAGCGGTCGTCCTCCCACCGGTCGCGCGGCTCCGCTGCTGCGCGGGCAAACGTCCACAAGCGAACCCGCTCGCGATCCACGTCAGGCAGGTCCGCGAAGCGCCGGATGGTGAGGTCCTGGTCGCCGCACAGTCTCCGATCGCAGTTGAACAGCACGCCGATTTCGGCGCCAAACGGCGTCGCTCCAGGCGCGATCCACCGATCCAGCGGTTTCTCGACCGGCATCACCTTCGATATGGCTTCCTGGGTGATCGGGAACATCTTCCACCACCCCGTGTGGTGCCAGTTTCTTTATTTGCAATCAATTTGGAGTTCTCCCCCTCCGGGCAGTCGTTCCCGTGCAAAGCCTCGAGAGTGGGCCGTGCGGCAAGTCTTGGCAGTGTTCGATGGTCCGCCTGTTTTCTCATCGGCCTGATCTCGTTTCCGGGTAGTGGCTCAGTATCAAACTGAGCCACTACCCGTTTCCGCCGTCAGCGGACGAGTTACGCACTCTCCAAAGCTTCCCGGACGGCCCCCGGACGCCCCCGGACGGCCCCCGCCCCCGGACGGCCCCCGGACGCCCCCGGACGGCCCCCGGACGGCCCCCGGACGGCCCCCGGACGGCCCCCGGACGGCCCCCGGACGCCCCCCGGACGGCCCCCGGACGGCCCCCGGACGGGCCCCGGCTGAACGGATTTGGTGGGTGCCGCGCCAGCAGCGTTTCTCTGTCGGTCGTCCCCAGCGGTCTGTTCGGGTCGGTACGGGTTGGAGTGAGGCTTACGGCGAGGCCGGCTCCTGGAGAGAAGAGTTGCGACACGAGGATCGAAGGAAGGCGGCCGCGTGGGTACTGACATGCACTCAGGATCCGGCGGCCTGCTCGAACGAGTAGCGGCCCACCGGATCGCCGGCGCTATTCCGCGAGAGGAAATCGAATGGCTGGCCGCCCACGGGCGCCTGAGCCGGCTCCAGACCGGCGAAGTCCTTCCTCGCGCGCCGCGGGCATCGTCGAAGGTCTATTCATCGTCTTGTCCGGGCGGATCGCGCTGCACGTGGACCGCGCCAATGGCCGCGAGAAGATCATGGAGTGGTGCGGCGGCGACGTCGCGGGCATGCTGCCGTACTCGAGGCTTACCGTGCCGCCCGGCGATTCCAGCGCCGAAATGGCATCCGAGATCGTCGTCATCCGCCGCGAGGACCTGCCGGCACTGATTCGCGAATGCCACGGCTTCACTTCGGCCCTGGTCCACGTAATGGTGGACGGAGCCAGGCATTTCACGTCCAACGACTTGCATGCCGACAAGATGGCGTCGCTGGGAAAGCTGTCGGCCGGGCTCGCGCACGAGCTGAATAACCCGGCGTCGGCGATTGTTCGAAGCGCAAGATCGCTGCACCAGGCGATGACGGCAAGCGAGAACGCCTCGCGAGCCCTGGGCTCGCTGGCGCTTACCAGCGAGCAGCGAGCCGCCATCGATGAGGTGCGCTCGAAAGCCATGCAGCCGGCGCTGCAAATGGTGCGATCGCCGGTCGAGCAGGCCGACCGCGAAGCGGAATTCGAAGATTGGCTTCGCGAACACAGGGCGGACCTGGAGGATGCCGGGCCACTGGCGGAAACCGGGATCACGCTCGAAATGCTGGACGGGCTGGTCCGCTGGTTGCAGGGCCTGGGGTTGAGCGCCGCCCTCCGCTGGCTTGCCGCCGGCTGCCTGACGCGCCAACTGGCGGACGAAATCGAACTGGCGGCTTCACGAATTTCGAGCCTGGTGGACGCCGTGAAAGGGTTCACTCACATGGACCTCAACGCGACGGCGGGTCCGGTGGACGTCGCGGAGGGGCTGGCCCAGACGCTCGCCATCCACAGCGGCAAGGCACGCGCCAAGGCGGTATCGGTGCGCCTGGCCATTGAGTCTGGCCTGCCGCGGGCCCAAGGCTTGGCCGGAGAGCTGAACCAGATCTGGTCGAATCTCATCGACAATGCGCTGGACGCCGTGGGGCCGTCAGGCAGTGTCGCCATCACAGCCACGGCTGAAGGTCGGCAACTCGTTGTCCGCGTCATCGACGATGGTCCGGGGATTCCGGCAGATATCAGGGGTCGAATCTTCGATCCGTTCTTCACGACCAAGAAGGTCGGCCAGGGAACCGGACTCGGGCTCGACATCGTGAAGCGGATCGTTCAGAAACATCGGGGGACTATCGGAGTGGAATCACAGCCGGGCCGTACACAATTCAGCGTCGCGCTGCCGCTGGCGTCCGCCCCCGGCCAAGAGACCCGCACATGTGGGTCGTCGTCCACCACCAGGATCACCGGCTTGTTCACGACTACGCGGTGATTGCCGCGGGTTCCGGCGAAGAGGGGCTGAACGCGGCGCGTGAACTCAAAGCCAGAGGAGCGGATCTCGCCATTCTGATGAGCGATCAGCGGATGCCCGGGATGCTGGGTGTGGAGCTGCTGGCCAGCGCGCGAGAGGGCCGCCGCCGAGCGGTCCCAACTGCCGCCCCAACCGCTCGAAACCGAGGTGGCCGCTTTCGGTGATGCCGCCGCCCTGTTCGACATCGCGCAGCGTTTGGAGCTGGTCCAGTTGCTCGATTCCATCCTTCCGGCCAAACGC
>JBGPKH010000512.1:0-6771 GCA_041485845.1 Bryobacteraceae bacterium | reverse complement strand
CATAGTAACCCGGGGATCCACCTGGAACCACGGGCCGGGGCGCCAGCGCCGCCTAGGTTCACGAGCTGCGTGCCGGCTCTGCTTTCTCTTGATTCAACCGCTCAGAATGCGGATGGCATCTCACTGGGCGGACTTCCGTTGCCAACCGCAGCACGCTGAAGCCGCGCAATCTCGGCCAAAACGTCCTCAGGCCTGGTTTCCATTTCGAGGTCCGCGAGTTCACTGGCCGCATGGTTTGCGACGCCCAGTTTGTCTTGAATGGCGTCGAGCATCTGCAGCACCCGTGTCAACTCGTGTTCCGCAAGCAAACCGATGTGCAAATCCAAGTCGGCGCGGTGCTCCCCTTCATCGCTCAGACGGTTCTGCGTGATGAGGACGAGTGCGGAGAGGAAGATCGCTTCGAGTGATACGACCAGAGTTAACAGGCCGTAGGGGAATGGATCGAAAGGATGTACGCCGAAACGTCCCGTGTTGAGGAGAACCCAGATGGAAAACCACGCGATATGCAGATAGACGAAGACCATACTTCCCGAGAAGGAAGTGATGGCGTCGGCGGCCCGGTCCTGCACGCTTCGTTCGCGAGAAGTCTTCAGCCGGAGCCGAATAATCGTGCGGATATTTCGCTCAATGACCTTCGAGGGCGCCGGATTGTCCTGTCCGTGGTCTTCTGTGCGGCTCGGATGATTCGTTTGCATGAGAACTTAAGGCCACGTATCAGTTCAATGAGCAATTCGATCGCCAATCGCTCCCGGGCTGCACGTATGACGATCTCACTCTCAGGCCGGCCGCCTTTTCCGATTCGAAACGGCCGTTCCTGGAGCGTTTGGCAACAACCCGTTACGCGGCTCGGAGCACCGCGCCCCTGGGAACCGCGCCGCTGCTCCGCTGGCAACGCGATACGTTTGCGTACGTTGCGTATCGCGCACATCCGCCAACTGCCTCAGGCCACCGGCCTGCGCCGTCATCTTCTTCCATCGCCTGGACCACAGTCCTGTAAATGGGCGTTAAGAGAGGCCGCTACAGCCTGCTACGCGTCATCACGCGTCATCACGGATTAAATTTGATATTCACGATAAAGTGGTGCTAAACTCTTATGTGGGCCGACCAGCCCATATACTCAATCATTCGAGCCAACCCGGCTCAGGAGAGATTTATGCTGAAGAAGTTTGTGGTGGCGTTCGCGATCCTGGCGCTTGCCCTGGCAACCGCGGGCACCGTGCCAGGCCCGGGAAGCAGCTACAAAATTACCTTGGTGCAGCCTTCCGTCGTGAAGGGTAACGCGCTGGAGGCGGGCGAGTATCGCCTCAATTTCGGTGTCGAAAAGGTCACGATCGTCAACGGGAAGCAGTCGATTGAAGTGCCGGTGAAAGTGGAAAGCGTGGATAAGAAATTCGAAACTACCGCCATCCGGTATACCGAAGAGGGTGGCAAGTCTTCGATTTCGGAGATTCGCCTGGGCGGCACGAAGACCAGGCTGGTTTTCAATCCGTAGCCGCCGATTGCCGCCGCAACGCCTCGCCGTCGCGCCGCCGGCCTGCGCGCGGCCGACCCGCGAAACTGACGTCGCGGGAGGACGGCTTGGCCCCGTCTTCCCGCGATTTTGCGTTTCGTGGGAAGTCGGGGCGCAGAACATCCGGCCAACAATGCGGCCGCCGTAAATGCGATGGCGGTCATCGCGAAAGGAGCCGCTTCAGGCGGGCGACCAGTTCCAGGGGGCTGAAGGGCTTCACCACGTAATCGTCGGCGCCCAGGGTGAAGCCGCGGATGACGTCGCTTTCCTGCTGGAGCGCGGTGAGCAGCAAGACGCGGACGGGCATCTTTTCGGCGCGGATGGCGGCCAGCACCTCATAGCCATCCATCCCAGGCATGTTTACGTCCAATACCGCCACGTGCGGCCGGATTTGGCGGATCGTCTCGATGGCACTCCGGCCGTCGGTTGCGGTGTGGCACTCCATTCCGATATTCTCCACTGCCGCGCGGACCAGCGCCAGCACCGTGGGGTCGTCGTCCGCCAGCAGCGCTATGGGCGGGCCCACTGGAGCACTCTCCCGGCTGGCGGATTGCGGCGCTCCCATACGGCGTGCGGAAACCGCGTGACTGAGGCGCACCAGAGCCTCTTCCGGCTGCCAGGAATCCATCAGAAACTCGACCGCCAACGATTGAATCTCCGGGTCCAAAGCGAGGAGCTGCTCGCGCTCGCCGACCAGCACGAGAGGAGGGTCGGAGGCGGAAACAGACGACGAATCCAGCCATGGAGAACCCGCCGTTTCAGGGCGTACATGCACCACGACAGCGTGGCAGGAACGGATTGCCTCCACCGTGGGTCGTGTGGCAGGCGCGAAGAACACTACCGATGCCTCCGCCCGTTTGAGAGCCACCGAGAGACGCTGCTCCTCATTTGCCGGCAGCCCGACCAGGGCGATCCGCTTCCCGGACAGCGACCAAAAGATGGATTCCGGCACGCCCGCGTCGCGAGCGTCCCGGGGGCTGTTGAACGCCAGGGCGAGGTTGGTGAGGGATTCGCGAAGTTGGCTTTGATCGAGCGGCCGCTCCACCAAAACGGCCTCCACCTCGCGTGCCAGACGGCTGATGGCGGTATACCCCAACAGGCCGCCGGCGCCAATCCACTGGTGGACCGACCTGGCCGCTTCACTGGCATCGAACCGGCCGTCCAGATCCAGCAGCCACTGCCGTGCCCGCTCCTGGCCTTCATCCAGGAACCGGCGCCGCAAGGCCTGCAATTCGGCCGCGGGAATCGACACGTGGCCGGTGTCTGCGGCCAGCGAGCTCGCTCGAAGCGGCGCCAGGCCGGCCTGAGATTCGGCACGCCGGTCCAGCAATTCGCGGATGCGCGCACCCAGCGTCCGGGTATCAATCGGCTTGGTAATGTAGCCGTCGCAGCCCGCGTCGATGGCCTTCTGCTCGTCGCCCGACATGGCAAACGCGGTCAGAGCCACCACCGCGATGTCGCGGGTCTTCTCCTCCCGCTTGATGCGGCGAGTCAACTCCAACCCATCCATACCCGGCAACTGGATGTCCGCCAGCACCAGGTCCGGATGGTAGCTGCGCAGCAGGTCGAGCGCCTCTTCGGCGCTGTTCGCGGTGAGCACCCGATATCCTTCGTTAATCAGGAGGATGCGCGTCAGCTTGAGATTCACTGGCGTGTCGTCCACGATCAAGATGGGCTCACCGGCCATGGAATGTGGGTATTACCGTACGCCATTTTAGCGCACGCCGGGGCCGTTGCCCATCGACCCGCAACAAAACCTACGAAAAGTGGTTTGGGGGCCGCCCACCGGTCACAGTCCTCGCAGGGGAGAGCCTTCGACGCACTCATATCCGCCGGCCCGAACGCTCTTGAATTCCTGACCTGCGCCGCTCGGCCATTCGATTGCCACGCGATCCGCGTGGTCCCGCTTGCCGAGCCCGAAAGTCAGGGTCAGCTCGCCTTGCGAGAGGTAGCTCGACCCGGTCTTGACCATGCGGGATTGCGTGCCATCGGGGGTGGACAGGCGCGCCACCGCGCCCACCGCATCGCGATTCGATTTGGTCCCAACCAGCCGCAGGCGAAGCGAACGGCAGGCCGAGGTCACATCGTTGCGGTAGAGGAATGCCGGACCCTGATTGGTGGTGATCAGGATGTCCACGTCGCCATCCCGATCGAAGTCTCCGCAGGCCAGGCCGCGGGCTACTTTCGGCCCCGCGAAACCGCCGCCGGCCTGGCGCGCGACATCGCGGAAGCTCGCCTTGCCGTCATTCAAGAACAGGTGCGGGGATTGCGCGTAGCCCGCGTTGCTGCGGATGTGGCGCACGGTTTCGTCGATGTGCCCGTTCACGGCGAGAAGATCCAGATAGCCATCTAGGTTGACATCCACGAAGGCGCATCCGAATCCCAGGCTCTCCCGCGACGCCTGCCCGATGCCCGCCCGGACCGCAATGTCGGTGTACGCGCCGGAATTGGACGGCCGGTAAAGCGCCATCATTTCGTTATCGAAATTCGTGATGGCGATTCCGGCGGCGCCCGAGTTGTCAAAATCGGCGGCATCCACTCCCATTCCGGCGCGCGCTTTGCCGTCCTCGCTGAAGGCCACGCCGGCGCGAACGGCCACATCCTCGAACGTGCCGTTTCGACGGTTGCGGTACAGCTTGTTGGGCTGGGTGTCGTTGGCCATGAACAGGTCGGGCCAGCCATCGTGGTCGTAGTCCAGCATGGCCACGCCGAGCGATTTCGACGAGGTGTCGAAGATCCCGCTGCGGGCGGTGACATCTTCGAACGTGCCGTTTCCGCGGTTGCGGAACAGCCAGCAGGTGGAGCCGTGGTAGGCCTCGGGAGTGCAGTACGACTTGCGCCTGCCGTCGACGCTGCAGAAGACGTCGTGCTCCGCCGACCATTTGACGTAGTTGCAGACGAGCAGGTCCAGCAGGCCGTCGCGGTCGAAGTCGAACCAAACGGCCGAGGTGCTGAACGCGCTCCGCCCGCCCAACCCGGCCCTCTCGGTGACGTCGAGGAACCGCCCACGGCCGGTGTTCTGAAACAGCCGGTTCTGGCCGACCGCGGTGACCAGGATGTCCGGGAAGCCGTCGTTATTGTAATCGGCGATGGCCACTCCCATCCCGTACATCTCCACCGCGAGCCCGGCGCGCTCGGTCACGTCCGTGAAAGTGCCGTTGCGGCCGTTGCGGTAGAGGCACATGGTGCTGCGCCGGCTCTTGTGGCCGGGCCAGTCCATGCCGTTGACCATCAGGATGTCGAGCCAGCCGTCGCCGTCGTAATCGAGGAAGGCGCAGCCCGGGCCCATAGTCTCGGGCAGAAACTTTTCGCCGAAGGCGCCGCTGTTGTGCCGGAAATCGATACCGGCGGCACTGGTGACGTCGACCAGGCGAAAGCCGGGGTCGGGCGGAGTGGCCGCGCACGCCGAGGCTGCGCCGGCGAGGAAGGTTCTTCGGGTCAACTGTGATCTTAACCCACCCCGTGGACCCACCAGGCGATCTGCGTCTACCATCCTCTTAAATCCCGAAATATCGCAAGAGGCCCTTGCTAAGTCCCAAAAACCCGTAAAATGGAGCCTAGGCGATCCGCTAATGCCCGATTTCTCAAGCATGCCGGAGGCTTTCGTTTCCAACGACGACCTCGCCGGCGCCGTCTCGCGCGAGGTGCAGCGCGGAACGCTGCGCAAACTCGGATCGCGCCTCTACACTCGTAACCTGACCGACTCGCCCGAACAGATCGTGCGCCGCAACCTGTGGCCTCTGGCCGCGGCCTATCTGCCGGGGGCCCTGATCGCCGATCGCACGGCGCTGGAGAACCGGCCGGCGGCCGATGGTTCGGTGTTTCTCATCGCCAATCACAAGCGCGAGATTGTCTTGCCTGGAGTAATCCTGCGCCCACGGAAGGGACCTCCGCCATTGGAGAGCGACCGGTTGTTCATTGGCGGCTTGCGCCTTGCTTCGCCCGCCCGCGCATTTCTCGAGAACATGCGGCCGTCCCGCGCTCGCGACAGCGTCGCGCGCACTCTGTCCAAGCGCGAGATCGAGGAGCGCCTGGATGAGATCCTCCGCCGCAGCGGGGAGGCGGCAGTCCAGCGCCTGCGCGACGAGGCCCGCGGAATTGCGGCGAAGCTCGGCATGCCGAGTGAGTTCCAGCGCCTCGACGCCCTGATCGGAGCCATGCTGGGCAGCCGCGATACGCCGCTCGAATCGTCCATTTCCGTGGCGCGCGCCGCGGGCCTGCCTTACGATCCGCAGCGTCTCGACCTGCTACAGCGGCTTCACGCCGAGCTGGCCGGCGCCGCGCCGGTAACGCGTCCGGCGCGCCCCACAGATGGCCCGGCGCTGCCTTTCTTCGAAGCCTATTTCTCCAACTTCATCGAGGGGACCGAGTTTGCAGTCGACGAGGCAGCCGATATCGTCTTCAAAGGGCACATCCCCCGCGGACGTCCCGAGGATGCACACGACGTGCTGGGCACGTGGAAGGTGGCCTCCGACCAGCGCGAAATGTCCCGCCGCCCGCGAAGCTTCGAGGAACTGGCGGCGCTTCTCCTGAGCCGTCATGCGCAGGTCATGGAGGGGCGACCGGACCAAAGTCCGGGCCGCTTCAAGACCAAAGCGAATCGCGCCGGCTCCACTTTTTTTATGGCGCCCGAGCTGGTGCGAGGCACCCTCGCCCAAGGCTTCGACATCTATCGGAGTCTCATCGCCCCGCTCGATCGCGCCATCTTCATGATGTTCCTGATCTCGGAAGTTCACCCGTTCGCGGATGGCAACGGCCGCGTCGCGCGCCTCATGATGAATGCGGATTTGGTGGCCTCAGGCGAGAGTCGGATCATCGTGCCGGCGGTTTATCGAAACAACTATCTGATGGCACTGAAGGCCCTCTCGCAAAACGGCATCACCGGAGCCCTGCTGCGCACGCTGGACTTCGCGCAACGCTACACGGCGGCCGTCGATTTCGCGGATTTGGATCGGGCACGCCTGATCCTGGACCGGACTCACGCCTTCGCCGATCCGAATGAGGCTGATGCCGCCGGCGTCCGGCTGGTCCTGCCCACTCCCGAGATTCTGGCGGGTGGCGCGTAGAATGTATCACGCAGTATCACGCAGTATCACGCATGCGCTTCCTCCGGCGCCAGGGGCACGGTCAACCGCACCAGCGCGCCGCCGCCTTCGCGGTCGAGAAACTCCACGCGGCCTTTCACCATTTCCGCCCGTTCGCGCATCGAGACCAGCCCCAACCCCTGCTTCTCCCGATTCCCGAACCCCACGCCTTCATCT
>JBGPKH010000511.1:0-6771 GCA_041485845.1 Bryobacteraceae bacterium | reverse complement strand
TGTTTTCGCGGACCTCGGGTTCTCACCAGCGGAAGCTGAGAACCTCCGAATCCGCTCCGCGATGATGCGCCCCCCGATCGATTTTGTGCGGAAGAACAAACTCACGCAGGCGCGCGCCGCCAAGATGTTGGGGGGCAGCCAGCCGCGCATCTCCGATCTGATGCGCGGCAAGATTGACCGCTTTTCCATCGACAACCTGGTCATCCTACTTGCCGCCGCGGGCCTGCGTGTCGATGTTCGGGTCAAGAACGTGGCGTGACCGTCATTTCACGACGATGTTGACCAGCTTATCCGGCACTACGATCACCTTTACCACCTGCTTGCCGGCGAGGAACGGCCTGACTCTTTCGCCGGCGAGGGCACGGGCTTCGAGCTCTTCCTTCGGAGTGCCGAATGGCGCGTGGATGTGGCCGCGGAGCTTGCCGTTCACCTGCACGACGATTTCGGCCTCGTCCTCTTTCACCAGCTCGGGGTCGAAGACCGGCCACGACTGGCGGAAGGCCGGACCCTCTTTGCCGAGCTCTTCCCAGATCTCCTGCGAGACGTAAGGGGCGAACGGCGCGAGCATGAGCGCCAGCTTTTCGAGGATCTCGGGCATCGCGGCGGCGGAGATGTTGGCCTCTTCCGC
The DNA here is from genome assembly GCA_041485845.1 of Bryobacteraceae bacterium. Classification (GTDB taxonomy): domain Bacteria; phylum Acidobacteriota; class Terriglobia; order Bryobacterales; family Bryobacteraceae; genus OMOG01. Next base: position 6,143 of record JBGPKH010000511.1, on the reverse strand, counting down.
GTAGAGCACGTTGACCAGCTCCATGATGCGCGCGATGCAGGAGTTGAAGTGCCAGCGGGTCTCGAAGTCTTCCGTGATCCGGGCGAGGGTCTGGTGGAGCTTGCGGAGAACCTTCCGGTCCGAAGAGCCGGCCGCCGGCCCCTGCCCCACGTTGCGCGTGGCAAAGCGGTAGACGCGTCCCAGGAAGCGGGAAATGCCTTCGGCGCCCTCGGCGCGCCAGTCGACTTCTTTCTCCGGCGGGGCGGCGAACAGGACGAACATGCGCGCGGTGTCGGCGCCGAATTTCTCGGCCAGCACGTCGGCGCTCACCACGTTGCCTTTGGACTTCGACATCTTGGCGCCCTCGGCGATCACCATGCCCTGGGTGAAGAGACGGCGCGCCGGTTCGCTGTTGCGGATGAGGCCGATATCGCGCATCACCTTGGTAAAGAATCGCGAGTAGATGAGGTGCAGGATGGCGTGCTCCACGCCGCCGATATACTGGTCGATCTCGAACCAGTAGGCGATCTTGGCGGGATCGAACGGCATCTGGCCGTTGTGCGCATCGCAATAGCGGTAGAAATACCAGGAGCTGTCGATGAAGGTGTCCATGGTATCGGTCTCGCGCCTGGCGGGCGCGCCGCACCGGGGACAGGCCACGTTGACGAACTCGGGCACGTTTTCAAGCGGCGAGCGCCCCGCGCCGGTAATCTCGATGCGGTCGGGCAGGATCACGGGGAGCTGCTCTTCGGGCACCGGGACCACGCCACAACTCGCGCAGTGAATCACCGGGATCGGCGTGCCCCAGTAGCGCTGGCGCGAGATGCCCCAGTCTTTGATGCGGTAGGTGATGGCCGCTTGGCCGAAGCCGTTCCGCTCGGCAAAGGCGGACATCTCGAGGCGCGCCACGTGGCTCGTAAGGCCGGACCAGGGGCCGGAGTTCTCGACGATGCCATCGCCGGTGAAGGACTGTTGCATGCCCGGCTCCACGGCCAGCTCGCCATCGACGGGGCGAATCACGGGGCGGATCGCGATACCGTACTTGCGGCAGAATTCGAAATCGCGCTCGTCGTGCGCGGGAACGGCCATGATGGCGCCCGTGCCGTAGCCCATGAGGACGAAGTTGCCCACCCAGACGGGGACCCGCTCACCGCTATACGGGTTGATGGCGTAGCGGCCGGTGAAGAAGCCTTCTTTTTCGATATCTCCGGGGTCGCGGTTGGCGCGCGCGTCCACCATGCCTTTGGCGCGCGCCTGGCCTTCGGCGTCGAGCAGCGTCCCGTTCAGCGGATGCTCGGGAGCCACGATCACGCAGGTGGCGCCGAAGATGGTGTCGACGCGCGTGGTGAAGACGCGGATCGGCTCGCCGGTTCCCGCCAGCTTGAAATCGGCCTCGGCGCCTTCGGAGCGGCCGATCCAGTTGCGCTGCATGGTGAGCACGCGCTCCGGCCAGCCGCCTTCGAGCTGCGCCATGTCGTCCAGCAACTGGTCGGCGTAATCGGTGATCTTGAGGAACCACTGCTCGAGCGCGCGCTGTTCCACGGCGGTGTCTTCATGCCGCCAGCAGCAGCCTTCCACCACCTGCTCGTTGGCCAGCACGGTGGCGCACTTGGGGCACCAGTTGACCAGCGCCTTTTTGCGGTAGGCCAGACCGCGCTCCAGCATCTTGAGGAAGAACCACTGGTTCCAGCGGTAGTATTCGGGCTCGCAGGTGGAGACTTCGCGGTCCCAATCGTAGCTGAAGGCGAAGCGGCGGTGAGTTTTCTTCATGGCCGCGATGTTTTGCAGCGTCCACTCGCGCGGCGGGCGCTGGTTCGCGATGGCGGCGTTCTCCGCGGGCAGCCCGAACGCGTCCCAGCCCATGGGATGGAGGACGTTGAAGCCGCGCATCCATTTGTAGCGGGCCAGCGCATCGCCAATCGAGTAGTTGCGGATGTGGCCGATGTGCAGCGTGCCGCTGGGGTAGGGCAGCATCTCGAGCACGTAGAACTTCGGCTTGGCGGAGTTCTCTTCGGCCTGGTAGAAGTCGGCGTTCTGCCAACGTTCATGCCACTTCAATTCGATTTGGGTATGGTCGTACGGCTTTTCCGGCATAGTGCGCTGTAAGGGGGATCTCTTCCATCGTAGCAAGCGCCGATGGCGCCCGCGCGCCGTCAGCGGCGAATCAGCCGCACCGCTACAGTTTCCGGCTGCTGGATGCCTGCCAGGGGAACTTCGCCATCGGGAGTATGGCCTGGAAGGTCGCTTGCGCCTCGTGCGGCGTGACGATCCTCGCTTCCAGATCGATGCGATCGGCCCAGTGGCGCCAGGATTCCAGGCGCTTGGCGTGAAAGCCGGCGTCGGTGTGGAACTGTTCGCAACGGGCGAGCAGCCGGATTTCCAGTTCCTTCGCAGTCGCGCCGCTGGCTTCCAACTCGCCGGCCCTGGCGACCTGTGTCTCGAGCGCGCGAGCCGCGGAAGAAAGTGCGACACGCTGCCAGGGCTCTCCGGCCGAGCCAATGGCATAGATTTCCGGCCACAGGCTGCGGTGCACGAGCGTATCTTTGCCGGCGACCAGTTTCACGAACAGGACTTCGGGGTGCCCGGCCAGTTGTTCGAGCGCGTGAAAGATCAGAGATCCCGCCGGGTGCCCCCACCAGGAGCCGCGAATCGACTCGCCCGCGACCAGCGTGGTGACGCTGGGGAGCACGGCGTCGGATTTCAGCAGGATGCCCGTCTGACGGAGCGCAGACAGGCAGACGTTGAGCACGGGTCTATTGTCGCACCCCAACCCCACCCCCCAGCCCCTGCCCCTAAACTTGGAAGCATGCACCCATTCCGCGACAGCCTCGGCCTGGCCTTGCAGCACTCGCTCGCTCACCTGGAGAACCTGGACAGCCTCCCCGTCACTGCCACCGCGAGCCTCGACTCGGTGCGCGGCCGGCTCACGAAAGAGCTGGCGGCGGAAGGCCTGCCGCCGGAGCAGGTAGTGGCGGAACTGGTGCGGGACGTGGAGGGTGGCCTCATCGGCTCCGCGGGCGGACGATTCTTCGCCTGGGTAGTGGGAGGTTCGCTCCCGGCGGCGCTCGCGGCGGACTGGCTTTCGGCGGCTTGGGAACAGAACGCCGGGATCTATGCGGCGGGACCCGCGGCCGCGGTGGTCGAGGAAGTTGCGGGCGCGTGGCTCAAGGACCTTCTCGGACTTCCCGCTCAGGCCAGCTTCGCCTTCGTCACGGGTTGCCAGATGGCCCACGCCACTTGTCTTGCGGCCGCGCGCCATGCGCTGCTCGAGCGCCGTGGATGGGATGTCGAGCGTCAGGGACTGTCCGGCGCGCCGGCCATCCGCATCTTCACCAGCGCCGAGCGGCACGGGTCCATCGACCGCGCCGCGCGGCTTCTGGGACTGGGGCTCAATCAGATCGTCCGCCTGCCGTCGGATGGCCAGGGAAGATTGCGCGCGGATGCGCTGGAAGAGGCGCTCGCGGCCGCCGGCGGCGAGCCTGCCATCGTTCTGCTGTTGGCGGGCGATCTGCACATCGGGGCTTACGATTCGTTCGCGACACTCATCCCGATTGCCCGGCGGCACGGGGCGTGGGTCCACGTGGATGGAGCCTTCGGGTTGTGGGCGGCGGCGAGCCCGCGCTACCGCCACCTGCTCCAGGGCGCGGCGGACGCCGATTCGTGGGCCACCGACGGCCACAAGTGGCTCAACGTGCCGTACGATTGCGGCTACGCCTTTGTTGCCGATCCGGCGGCGCATCGGGGGGCGATGTCGCATCGCGAGGCGTACCTGGCGGTGAGCACGGAGGCGCGCGACCAGATGGACTGGAACCCGGAGTGGTCGCGCCGCGCGCGCGGTTTCCCGACGTACGCGGCACTGCGGCAACTGGGGCGGGACGGCGTCGCCGCGCTGGTGGAGCGCTGCTCGGAGCACGCGCGGTCGCTGGTGACGCGGATTGGCGGGCTCCCCGGCGTGCAAGTGGTCTGGGAGCCGGTGATCAACCAGGGACTGGTGCGATTTCTCTGCCCCAGTGACGGCGCGACGGAGGAGGACCATGACCGCCGGACGGACGCCGTGATCGCGAGAATCCTCGAGACGGGCGAGGCCTTCTTCGGCGGGACCACCTGGCGGGGGCGGCGCGCCATGCGGGTGAGCGTGTGCAACTGGCAGACGTCCGGGAAGGACGTGGATCGGACGGTGAACGCGGTGGCGCGAGCGCTAGAATTGGACAGGCCGGGAGGCCCGTCCTACAACCCATGAGCGACCGTACCGTGGCTGCCGTCCGCAGCTTCAGCCGCTTCTACACCCGGCGGATCGGACTGTTGGGTGAGGGCCATCTGCACAGCCCCTTCTCCCTGACCGAAGTTCGCGTCCTCTACGAGCTGGCGCACCGCCAGGGACTGACTGCAAGCGAGTTGTCCCGCGACCTTGGATTGGACGCGGGTTACCTCAGCCGCATCCTGCTGAAATTCCGCAAACGCGGCTTCCTGGAACGGAAGCGGTCGGCCAGCGACGGGCGGCAGAGCCACTTGCTGCTCACCGGGAAGGGCCGCAGGGCGTTCGCGCCGCTCGACCGGGACGCCAGCCAGGAGGTCGCGAAAGTGTTGAGCGCGCTCTCGGGCAAAGAGCAGGGGCGGCTGGTGGACGCCATGCGCACCATCGAGCAATTGCTCGATACACGCCCGGAATCGAAGGCTCCGTATCTCTTGCGGCCGCACCAGCCGGGCGATATGGGGTGGGTGATCCATCGTCACGGCGTGCTCTACGCGCGGGAGTACGGATACGACGAGCGCTTCGAGGCGCTGGTGGCGGAGATCGCGGCGAAGTTCATTCAGAATTTCGATGCCAAACGCGAGCGCTGCTGGATCGCCGAGAAGGATGGCGAGATCGCCGGTTCGGTTTTTCTGGTGAAACAATCGAAGGCGGTTGCCAAGCTGCGGCTCCTGCTGGTGGAGCCGGCGGCGCGGGGCTTGGGGATCGGCAAGCGGCTGGTGGAAGAGTGCATCCGCTTTGCGCGGCAGGCGGGCTACCGGACCATCACGCTGTGGACGCAGGAAGAGCTGCACGCGGCCCAGCACATCTACGAGAGAGCCGGCTTCCGCATGGTCCGCGAACAGCCGCATCGCGAGTTCGGGATTCCGATGGTGGGGCAGATTTGGGAGATGGAGCTATAATCGAGTTTCGAAATTCCCCGTTAAGGAGTCTATTGTGCGAAAGAAGATCACGGTTGTGGGCGCCGGGAACGTCGGCGCAAATTGCGCGGTGCGCATTGCCGACAAGGAGCTGGCCGATGTCGTCCTGGTCGACGTGGTGGAGGGTGTTCCACAAGGGAAAGGGCTCGATATCCTTCAGTCCGGCCCGGTACAGGGCTACGATGTGATGCTCACGGGCGCCAACGATTACGAGCCCACCGCGAACTCCGATATCGCCATCATCACCGCGGGATTTCCGCGCAAGCCCGGCATGAGCCGTGACGACCTGCTGCTGGCGAACTACGAAGTGATCCGCATTTCCACCGAGCAGGTGGCCAGGTACTCGCCCAACTGCATCATTATCGTGGTGACGAATCCGCTCGACGCCATGACGCAGGCGGCCTACTGGGTGTCGAAGTTCAGCAAGAATCGCGTGGTGGGAATGGCGGGCGTGCTCGATAGCGCGCGGTTCCGTGCCTTCATCGCCATGGAACTCAAGGTGTCGGTGGAGAACGTGACCGCGGTGGTGATGGGCGGCCACGGGGATACCATGGTGCCGCTGGCGCGGCTGACCAATGTCTCCGGTATTCCGCTCACCGAGCTGATGGACCAGGCGGCGATCGACCGCATCGTGGACCGGACGCGCAACGGCGGCGCGGAGATCGTGAAGCACCTGAAGACCAGCGCCTACTATGCGCCTTCGGCGGCGGCCGTGGAAATGGCGGAGGCGATCCTGAAGGACAAGAAAAAGGTGCTGCCGTGCGCCGCGTACCTGGAGGGCGAATACGGCATCAACGGGCTCTACGTGGGGGTGCCGGTGAAGTTGGGCGCTCGCGGGGTGGAGCAGATCTACGAGATCAAGCTCACCGCCGAGGAGAACGCCATGTTGCAGAAGAGTGCGGCCGCGGTGCAGGAACTGGTGGACGTGCTCAAGCAGAAGCAGTAGGGGCCGGGGGCCAGGGGCCGGGGCCGGGGGCCAGGGGCCGGGGCCG
>JBGPKH010000510.1:0-6810 GCA_041485845.1 Bryobacteraceae bacterium | reverse complement strand
TTGTTAATATTTCGGCAACTACTGGCGGGCGCTAAATTCACAGGGCACCCCAGAGAGCTCTGGGCTTGTCATGAAACCACCTACCCACCGCTTCCTTTGGTTGCGGCTCGGCACCGGGTCTCTGGCCGCGCCGCGACCGAAGGGAGCGGTCCCGCAATTGGCAACGTTCTTTCGTGACAAGCTCTTTAGACGCTGCGCGGACATAACTTGGCCCGCAAGCTAGATTTCACCGGAGGGCCGCGGAGCCGGCGAGACAAGCGCGGGGGAAGACCGAGAGAAGAGAAAGCGGATTCGCGTGGATTGGCGGGCTCAACTTCGCGGTCGGGACCGAGAACGCGGATGCGGCGGAGAAGCGCGGTTCCTGAGACGCGGGCCGCGGCCGTTTCCCTGTCACCGCTATTCCCACTCGCGCATCCAGATATTCCCGGTCATGCCGCCCGGCGAGAGCACCAGCATATCTCCTCCGCCGCGTTGCCGATCCGGCTGTCCAGCCCGCGATGCCACTCGATGGTCCGCCGCGCACGATGAAAATGGTGCACCGCGAAAACCGGACCGGCCGGCTTCCTCGTCCCGGCTTCCAGTTGGCGCGCCCACACGCAGCCGAAGCCATCCCGGCCGGAGAAGAGGCGCCTGCAAGGGCGGCTCACCCGCCTGCTCGAACTTTAGCGTGGCCGGGCCTTACACGGAGTGGCTCGTGCTGGGGGCGGTGGCCACGCACGATGAAGGCAGGCCGATGTGGGATAACGCTAAGATGGAGTTCAGCAGTAGCAAAGATGCCACCAAGTGGATCAAGCCGGCCTATCGAAAAGGGTTGGAGGTTAAGCTGTAGGTTGTTGCGGGTGGGCCGCTCGAAAGGGGGACGGCCGCAGGCGCCTCGGAGATCCCGAGCTATCTAAGGAGATCGCATGTTCTATACGAGACGGGATATCGGAAAAATTGCGCTGGCCGCAGGGACTGCGGCCAGGCTGATGGCGGCGAAGCCGAACTCGGTTTTCGGGGGAGTTCAGATCGGCGCCATCACCTACAGCTTCCGCGCACTGCCGGGGAGCGCGGAAGAGACTCTTAAGTATTGCCTGGATTGCGGGATCAGCGCGATCGAGTTGATGAGCAACGTGGCCGAGAGCTATGCCGGCTCACCTGCTCAGGGTGGACGCGGGTTCGGGGGCCGTGGACCGGGAGGGCCGGGCGGAGGTCAGGGTCGCGGACCGGGCGGTGCGCCGGGATTGGGTGGGCCCGGTGGACAGGGTCGCGGGCGGGGCGGCGGCCGGGCCCCGATGACGCCGGAGCAGCAGGCGGCGATGCAGAAGGCCGCCGCGGAAATGAAGGACTGGCGCCTGTCCGTCTCCATGGACAAGTACAAAGCCTTCCGGAAGATGTACGAGGACGCGGGTGTCAAGATCTACGCCTTCAAGCTGCCGCCCACGATGTCCATGTCCGATGAGGAATACGAGTACATATGGAACGTGGGGGAGACGCTGGGCGCCAACCACATCACCATGGAACTGCCGACCGACGACGCCTTGCTGCAGCGCGTGGGAGAGTATGCGGCGAAGCGGAAGCTGCGCATCGCCTTCCACACCCACGGGCAGGGCGGCGACTCCGGTTTCGATAAGGCGCTGGGGGGATCGAAGTACACGGCGCTCAACCTGGACGCAGGCCACTACTTTGGCGTGAACGGGAAGTCTCCGGTCCCGGTAATCGAGAAGTACCACGAGCGGATTGCGAGCCTGCACCTGAAAGACCGCAAGGGCCCGAACAGCGCTGCCGAAAACAGCGGTCCGGGCGGTGGCGGGCCGAACATGCCGTGGGGGCAGGGCGAAACTCCGCTGAGGGAGATTCTGCAGTTGATGAAGAAGCAGAAGTACAAGTTCCCGGGCAGCATCGAGTACGAGTACAATACGCCGGAAGGGTCTGATGTGCTGACCGAAGTCAAGAAGTGCGTCCAGTTTTGCAAAGACGCGCTCGCATAAGAAACGCTGTCGGAGCCGGGATTAGCGAGGGGAGTGGTATGAAAAGGGTCGTAGCAATAGCTATGCTGTCTGCAATCACTATAGCCGGGAGCTGGGCGCAGCCGCCCGCACAGACTTCTCCCGGCGCGCCCGGGGGCCGCGGGCGCGGAGGTGGAGGTGGAGGCGCTTATCCCGATCGTCCGCCGGCCGATCCCGCCGTCGTCGATCGCGGCAAGGCGATTTATGGCGTGAATTGCGCATTCTGCCATGGCTCCGACGCGCGGGGCGGGGAGGGCGGACCGAACCTGATCCGCTCGCAACTCGTGCTCAACGACCAAAAGGGCGAGGTGATCGCGCCTGTCGTGCAGAATGGCCGTTCCGATGCCGGCATGCCGAAGCTCGATCTGACGGCCGCGCAGATTTCGGACATCGCCACCTTCCTGCACAGCTTTCGCGTCAACGGGCGTGACGCCGCGCGGAACCGGCCTCCCAGCATCCTGGTGGGCGACGCTAAGGCCGGCGAGCAATACTTCCAGGCCAAGTGCGCCGGATGCCATTCGGTGAGTGGCGATCTCAAGGGCTTCGGAGCGAAATTCACCGACCCCAAGACGCTGCAGCAGACCTGGCTGGCGCCGGGCGGCGGCGGCCGATTCGGAGGCCAGGCCCCGCCGACGAACGTCCCACCCGCCACTGTCACCGTAACGCTGGCTTCCGGACAGAAACTCGAAGGCCGCCTGCTCCGCCTCGACGACTTCATGCTAGCGCTGACGGAAGCCGACGGCGCCATTCACAGCTTCCGGCGCAATGGCGACACTCCGAAGGTGGAGGTTCACGATCCCTTAGAACCCCATCGGCAACTGCTGCCGGCTTACACCGACAAGGACATCCACAACCTGACTGCTTATCTGGCGACCTTGAAATAAGAACATGAAGAAACTGCTCATTACCATCTCGCTATTGCCCGCGATCGCAGCGGCGCAGGGCCTGAAGTCCGCGGACATCCTGAAGCCGCTGGCGAACGACTGGCCCACTTACTCGGGCGACTATTCCGGCAAACGCTACAGCAAGCTCACGCAAATCAATCAATCCAACGTCAAGAACCTGACGCTGGCCTGGACGTCGAGATTAACGGCCGGCGCGGGCGGAAGGGGCGGCGGGCGCTTTGGAGGCGGTGCGGCTCCGGTGATCGCCGGCGGCGAGGGCACGGCGGACGTGGGCTCCGGGGGATTCGGCGGCGGGACGAACATCAAGGGTTCCATCCTGCAAGTGAACGGGATACTTTACGTGTCGACTCCCGATAATGCCTGGGCCATCGATGCGATCGACGGCCGGGAACTATGGCATTACTTCTGGAAGACGAAGGGCGGCACACATATCGGCAATCGCGGGCTCGGCATGTGGGGCAACTGGCTGTATATGGAGACTCCCGACGATTACCTGGTGTGTCTGGACGCGCGAACCGGCAAGGAGCGGTGGCACAAAGAAATTGCCAGTTTCAACGAACAATACTTTTCGACCATGGCGCCGGTGGTAGTCGGCAACCACGTGCTGGTAGGGACTGGCGACGATCTGGACGAACCGGGACTGCTGCAGTCGTTCGACCCCGAAACCGGCGACCGCCAGTGGGTCTGGTACGCGGTGCCGATGAAGAAGGGAGACCCCGGACTGGAGACATGGGCGAGTCTCGACGCGGCCAGGCACGGCGGAGGCCAGGTATGGATCCCGGGCTCATACGATCCCGAGACGCATCTCTACATCACCGGAACTGGCAATCCAACGCCCGCGTACACCTCGCAAACCCGCGGTGAGGGCGACAACCTGTTCACCTGTTCGATCGTCGCGATCAATGTGGATACGGGCAAGATGGTCTGGTACTACCAAACGTCGCCGCACGACACGCACGATTGGGATTCCGCGCAGACGCCGGTCCTGGTCGACGCGGAGTTCAACGGCAAGCCCCGCAAGCTGGTGTTGACTGCCAGCCGTAATGGCTACTACTTCACGCTCGACCGGCTCACCGGTGAGCGCCTGGCATCGGGAGCGTTCTCGAACGCGGTAAATTGGGCGAAGGGCTTGAACGAAAAGGGCCAGCCGGTTCGCAATCCCGCCAAGGACTACGACATCGCGGGAGCGTTGGTTTCCCCCAGCAACGGCGGCACGACGAATTGGCCGCCTCCCAGCTTTTCGCCCGACACGGGCCTTTTTTATGTTCCGCAGCACGACAGCTACGCGATGTACTATCTGACGGAAACCGATCCGCGCGGCGCGATGGGTTTGGGTGGCAAGGAGGAGCAGGGCGTCGGCTCGCTCGGCAGTTATCTCACGGCCATCGATTACAAAACCGGCAAGATCGCATGGAGGCACAAATATTCCGGAACGGCGGGTGTCGGCGGAGGCGCGGGTTTGCTGACTACCGCGGGAAAGTTGCTCTTCGGCGGCGACCCGAGCGGCAACCTGGTGGCGCACGACCCCGCGAATGGCAAGCCGCTGTGGCATAGCCATATTGGCCAGGTCTCAAACGCGCCCGAGACGTACATGCTCGACGGGCATCAATACATTCTGGCGGCCGCCGGGGACATGCTGTATGCGTTCACTCTCTATTGAAGGCGCAATTCGCGTCGCGATCCTGGCCTCGATGATGCCGGCATCCTCGTTGACGGAGGCGCAGCCGGCTACGCCAGCGGGCTGGAAGCCGCTGTTCGACGGCGCCTCCTTGAAGGGATGGAAGGAAACTCCATTTTCCGGGCGCGGCAAGGTTCGCGTGGAGGGCGGCGCGATCATTCTCGGGAATGGCGCGATGACGGGAATCACGTGGACGAGCTCGTTTCCGAAGTCCAACTACGAAGTCCGCCTCGAGGCCATGCGGGTCGACGGTTATGATTTCTTCGCGGGCATAACTTTTCCGGTGAACGATTCGTACTGCTCCTGGATCAACGGTGGTTGGGGCGGTACGATCGTGGGGCTTTCCAGCCTGGACAGCATGGACGCTTCGGAGAACGAGACATCGATCGGGCTCAACTTTGAGTCAGGGCGATGGTACGCGCTGCGGCTGCGGGTGACCGTCGATCGCATTCAGGCGTGGATCGATGACGAACCGGTGATCGATGCGCACATTGGAAATCGCGAGATCGACTTGCGTCCCGGTGAGATCGAGTTGTCCAAGCCCTTTGGGATCGCGTCGTATTCGACGACCGCGAAGCTGCGGAAGCTGGAGTACCGGCTCATTTCGACATCGGGGGATGCAAAACCGTAAGTCGTTGCGAGCCAGTTCCTCGGGACCGGCATGCTGAGCAGCTAGCGGCGCCAGTAGCCGCCGTAGTAACGGTTGCCGCGGTAGCGCGGCGCAACCCAGTACGCGCGGGCATACGGCGGACGCGCCCAGTAGCCGGGACGCCACCCCCAGCGCGGTCCCGCGGGATACCAATAGCCGTTCACCCACGTGTATCCATAGCCGGGACTCGGCGGAGCATAGGCGACGACGGGCGCGCGCGGCGGCGCTACGTAGTAAGGGACCGGCGCCGGCGCGTAGCCGAATCCGACTCCCACGAACACGCGAGGCCCCGCGAACATGGTGCTCCCCGCCAGAAAAAGAAGTGCCAGCAATTTGCTTTTCATGACGTCCTCCGCGCTCCCATCAAGCACGCCGTTTGCCAGAGCTAAGTTTCTGGAAATTCAGCCGTGACGCCGCGCCGTGGTGGCTCTGGTGCACCGCGCTGGTGGATTTCGGCCAGCGCCGGCGGCCGAAACCGCACCATTGGAAGGTGTGAGGCGGGCGAGGTGAGCGGGGGTTCTCTCACAGCTTCTTGCGGTGGTTCCAGCTTGTTATGCTTGACGATGATGAGACGCCGAGACCTGCTCCGAACCTGCGCGGCCGCTCCCCTGGCGCTGGCCGCGAACCGCCTTTCCGCGGCCGAAACGCGCTACCAAGCCAACTGGGAATCGCTGGACCGCCGCCCCTCGCCCACCTGGTATACCGACGCCAAGTTCGGCATCTTCATCCACTGGGGCGTGTACTCGGTGCCCGCCTACGCGGCGGTGAACGTGAAGGACGAGAACCCTTACGCCGAGTGGTATTGGAACTCACTGACCAACGGCAAGAAGGCCGCGGGCCCCACCGGCCACGGCGCGCTCACCTGGAAGTTCCACCAGCGCGTCTACGGCGCCGAGTTCCCCTACTTCGATTTCGCCCCCATGTTCCGCGCGGAGCTCTACGATCCCGACCACTGGGCCGACGTGTTCGTGCGCTCCGGCGCGAAGTACGTCGCGCTCACCTCGAAACATCACGAGGGCTTTACGTTGTGGGGCAGCGCCGAGGCCAACCGCACGTGGGGCCGGCCGTGGAATGCCGTGGATATCGGTCCCAAGCGCGACCTCCTGCTGGACCTCATGCTGGCCGGACGCCGCAAGGGCCTCCACATGGGAATCTACTATTCGCTCTACGAATGGTACAACCCGCTATACCTCTCCGACCGCAAACGCTACATCGCCGAGCACATGATGCCGCAGTTCAAGGACGTCGTCACACACGCCAAGCCGAGCATCATCTTCTCCGACGGCGAGTGGGAGGCGACCAGCGAAGAGTGGCGATCGCCCGAACTGCTGGCGTGGCTGTTCAACGAGTCGCCGGTCAAGGATGAAGTGGTCATCGACGACCGTTGGGGCAAAGACACGCGCCACAAGCACGGCGGCTACTACACCACCGAGTACACCTCGGGCATGCAGAGCGGCAACCATCCGTGGGAGGAAAGCCGCGGCATGGGCGCGTCGTACGGATACAACCGCATGGAGACGGTCACCGACTATCACACCGACCGCGAACTGCTGCTCATGCTCATCGACCTCGTCAGCCGCGGCGGCGCCC
>JBGPKH010000509.1:0-6811 GCA_041485845.1 Bryobacteraceae bacterium | reverse complement strand
CTTCTTGGAGAGATGGTATGAGTACTTTGACGGAGAAAACTGAAGCACTGGCAGTAGAGGTGTCGTGTTCGATGGATGCGTTCTCGGTTACGCTGACCGATGGGCGAGTTGTTTCAGTGCCTCTAGTGTGGTTCCCGCGCCTCGCCGACGCGTCACCGCGGCAACGGTCCGACTGGGAATTGATTGGCGGCGGCATCGGAATTCATTGGGAGGCGATCGACGAGGACATCTCGGTGGCCAGTCTGCTGCACCCCGAGAACTTCGTCAGGCTGCCCGCCAAGGTTCTACCACCAATCAGCAGCGCTGGACGGTCTAGGGCGGGGTCCAGGCGGAAGCGCGCTGTTCAGGGCTAGGCCGGTCACCTTAGACAGAACCGCCACCGACGCCTCACGACCGTCAGTCCGCGGCCCAGTCCTTCTCGCGACGAAGGAAGTTCTTGCCAACCGTTATAGTCCGACGGTGGCGTCGGCTACGGCCCGGGGTCCGTCCAGGACAGGCCGGGAGGCCTGTCCCACTCACACGCGAATCTTCAGCAGCTTCACGGCGTTGCCGTAGAGGATCTTGCGCTCGGCCCTCTTGTCGGGCGCGAGGCGGCGGATGGCGGCGATGATCTTCGACCCGAGGCAGTCCGGGCCATTGGCTTTCCGGTCGCTGCAGTCGCTGCCGAAGAGCAGTTTGTTCTGGTGGCGTTTCAGGAAATCGCGGGCGTGAGCTTCGTCGCGCAGCATGGAATTCAACCCCGACCCGGCCGACATGTCGCCGTATACGTTGGGATGCTCCGACAGCAGCCGGTCGGTGATGCCACCGGGAGTGACCGGCGCCTTCGGATACATTTCCGTAGGGTTGTGGTCCTTGCTGATGTTGCCCCACCAGGTCTGTGCGTGCCCGATGAAATTCACCTTCGGGTGGCGCGCCGCGACCTTGCCGAAGTTCTCGAATCCCAGGTTGTAGGCGTTGTGCTCGAAGTGGAGAAGCACCGGGACGCGATGCTGTTCCGCGATCTCCGCTACCAGGTCGATAGACCAAGAATCGACACTCACCGGGAATTTCTGCTCGCCGATCCCGATGGCGCCCATGGCGAGATATCCCTCGATAACGGAGCGCGCCTCCGGGATATCCGGCAGCTCGTTGGCGAAGAACAGATACTCGCGCGGGTACTGGCGCGCGATCGCGACCACCGTGTCATTGCCGCCCGCTCCGGCGGCAAGGCCGTATCTCGAACCGGCGGGCAGCAGGACCGTCTTAGCAATGCCCATTTCGCGCTGGTGCGCGATCAACTCGGCGTCGCTACGCCCGCTGTAGGTGGTGTGTTGATGGATGTCGATGATCGGCTCGGCGGCTTGACCTTGAGCTATGGCGGAGGCGCCCAGAGACGCCAGGAAGCAACGGCGGGACAACATGCAGGACAGGATATCAGGTGGGCGGGCGTCAGGTACGGGTATAATCGGAACAGCAATGCGGATGCTGGCATTTTTGTGGCTCTGTGTGGCCGCGCAAGCCGGTGAGACTTATACGGCCGCCGAGCGGCGGCACTGGGCCTTCCAACCGCGCGCGCACCCGGCGATTCCGTCCTTCTCAGCGCCGGCGGACCGACAGTGGGTGCGCAATCCGGTCGACGCCTTCATCCTCGCGCAGCTCCGCAAAGAAGAGCTGAGGCCGTCTCCTCCAGCCAGCCGCCGCACGCTGATCCGCCGGCTCTACTTCGACCTGACCGGTCTGCCTCCTTCTCTCGAAGAGGTCGCGCGCTTCGTCGCCGACCGTACGGCGGACGCGTGGCCGCGCCTGGTGGACCGCCTGCTCGATTCGCCGGAGTACGGCGAGCGCTGGGCCCAGCATTGGCTGGACGTGGTGCGATTCGCGGAAAGCGACGGCTTCGAATACGACACGCACCGGTCCGAGGCGTGGCGCTACCGGGATTACGTCATCCGCTCGATTCGCGAAGACAAACCGTACGACCAGTTCCTGCGCGAACAACTGGCCGGCGACGAGATGGATGGCACGCGAGACGAGATGCTGGTGGCCGCCGGTTTCCACCGCCTGGGACCGCTGCGCAAGAACGCCGGCAACCAGGACGCGGCGTACAACCGCAACGAGATTCTGGTGGAGATGACCAACGTGATCGGTTCCGGGCTGCTGGGGATCACGCTGGGGTGCGCGCGCTGCCACGATCACAAGTTCGACCCGATTCGCCAGACGGACTACTACCGCATGCAGGCGTTCTTCGCCTCCACGCAGCACCGGGACATTCCACTCTCCAGCGCCGAACAGCAGTCCGAATGGAAGAAAAAGACCGCGGCCATCGAGGCCGAGCTGAAAATCCTGCGGGCGAAACGCAAGTCCGTGCCCGGTCCGGAAAGCGACGAACTGGAAAAGCAGATCGCGCAAAAGGAGGCGGAGCTTCCACTGCCCCTTCCAGTTTTGCAAACCGTCGAAGACGTTCCGGCAAAGTTCCTTCCGGTGCATGTCCTGGCCCGCGGCGATTCGGGAAACCCGGGCGACGGGGTCGGGATGCGGCCCATCGGCGTCCTGCTGCCCGACGGCGCGCCGGAATGGGGCGACAAGATACCGGCGCCGCGCCTGGCGCTGGCGAAGTGGATTACCGGCCCCGCCAATCCCCTGACGTCGCGGGTGATGGTGAATCGCATCTGGCAGCATCACTTCGGAGCGGGGCTGGTGGCGACACCCAACGACTTCGGGCGCATGGGCGCGCGCCCCAGCCATCCCGAGCTTCTCGACTGGCTGGCCAACCAGTTTGTCGAGGGCGGCTTCCGCACGAAGCCGCTGCACCGCCTGATTCTCCTGAGCAACAGCTACCAGCAGGAATACGTCAGCAAAGCCCCGCCGCACGCGCTGGAGCAGGACCCCGACAATCGCCTGCTCTGGCGTTATCCGCGGCGCCGGCTGAGCTCCGAAGAGCTGCGCGATGCCATGCTGGCGGTGAGCGGCCGGCTCAACCCGCAGCAGGGCGGCCCGAGCGTGATCGTGCCCATCGAGGCGGCGCTGGTCAAGTTGATCTACAATCCTGCGCAATGGACGGTGAATCCCGATCCCGGCCAATTCAACCGGCGGAGCATCTATCTCTTCCAGAAGCGCAACCTGCGGCTGCCGTTCCTGGAGGTGTTCGACGCGCCCGATCTTCTGCTGAGCTGCGCGCGGCGCGAGGAGAGCACGCACGCACCTCAAGCCCTGGAACTGCTAAACGGCGACTTTTCAAACGCTATGGCCAAAGCGCTCGCGCAGCGCGCAGGGCGCGAGGCCGGGCCGAGTCGTGAGCGTCAGGTCGGGCGCATTTACCAGCTTGCCCTGGGACGGGATCCCGATCCCGCCGAACGAAAGGCCGCGCTGCGGTATCTGAAGGACGGACCGCTGAGCGAATTCGCGCTGGCGATTTTTCTGGTGAACGATTTCCTGTATGTGGAGTGAAAGCATGAACGCGCACTCGAGACCCACGCGCAATCGCCGCGAATTCCTCACCGACGCGTTCTGCGGATTCGGCAGCCTCGCGTTCGGCGCCCTCCTGCAACAGGAAAAGGCTCGCGGCGCGGAAACCGGCAAGGCGAAGTCGGTCGTCTTTCTCTTCATGGCGGGCGGCCCGAGCCACCTGGAGACGTTCGACCCGAAGCCCCTGCTCAACCGCTTGAATGGCCAGCCGCGCCCCAAAGAGTTCGGCGAGGTCAAGCGGCAATTCATCAACGGCGAGCCCAAGCTATTGGGCACCAGGCGCACGTTTCAGCAGCACGGCAAGAGCGGGCTGTGGGTTTCCGACCTGCTGCCGCACACGGCTACGTGCGCGGACGATCTGGCGGTCATCCGCTCCTGCCAGGCGGACGCTTTCGTGCATTCCGCGGCGCAGTATCAACTGTTCACGGGGCGCATCATTCCGGGGTTTCCGAGCATGGGGTCGTGGGTGCTCTATGGGCTGGGCTCGGCGAGCGACTCGCTCCCCGGATACGTAGTGATGCCCGACCCGGGCGGCACCATCGAGGCCGGCCAGCCCGTGTATGCCAATGCCTTCCTTCCCGCGGCGTACCAGCCGAGCGTGTTCCGCGCCGGTAAGAAGCCGGTGCTGAACCTGGAGCTTCCGCCCGGGGTTTCGCTCGACCAGCGCAAGAGAACGATGGGGCTGATTCGCGAGCTCGACCAGGCGCGGATGAGCCGCGGCGACGAAGAATTCTCGGCGCGCATGAACACCTACGATCTGGCTTTCAAGATGCAAACCGAAGCTCCGGCGGTCTTCGAGATCGCGAAGGAGCCGCAGCACGTGCAGGACCTGTACGGCGTCGGCGACCCCGTCACCGACGATTACGGCCGCCGCTGCCTGCTGGCGCGCCGGCTGGTGGAGAAAGGCGTGCGTGTGGTGGTGGTAGTCTCCGGAGGGCCGGCCATCTCGCAGTGGGACGCGCACGACGATATCGAGGAGAACCACCTCCGCATGGCGGCCCACACGGATAAGCCGATCGCGGGTTTGCTGAAGGACCTGAAGCAGCGCGGTCTGCTCGATTCGACTCTCGTCGTGTGGGGCGGAGAGTTCGGACGCACTCCGGAAGGGCAGGGCGGCAAAGGGCGCGACCACAACAACACCGGGTTCACCATGTGGATGGCGGGTGGCGGTGTGCGCGGCGGGACGGTCACGGGAGCGACCGACGAGATCGGCCTGCGCGCGGTCGAGGAGCCCCATCATCTGCGCGACATCCATACTACGGTGCTGCACCAGATGGGCCTGGATCAGAATGCGTTGTCTTACCTGCACCAGTGGCGGCGCGAGCGCCTGACGGAGATCCAGGGCGAGGTGATCCGGTCCATCGTGTGAGAGCGGGACAGGCCTCCTGGCCTGTCATTCTAGTTCCGTTACCCCAACTTATACGGCGCCCGGTACTGATAGCTCAGCCACTGGTTGGCCGCGGCGTTGTTGGTGAAGCGTTCCGCGTTGGCATCCCATTCGAGAAGACTGCGGTTGCGGTGCGCGATGTTGCCGATCAGGGTGGCGCTGGTGGAGAGGTGCCCGGTGAGAATATCGGCGTTGCATTTGCCGCGCGTCTTGATGCAGTCCAGAAAGTTGCGGGTGTGCGCGGTGGTGTCGGAGCTGGTGCTGCCCTTGGCGCTGCGCGGCTCCATCGCGGGGCGCCGCACCGCGTCCACGGCGTTGGCGTGGCTGCGATCCACCGGATTGCCGTATCCCTTGCCGCGATCGTACCCGATACGGCCGTCGCTGATTTTTTCGGGCACGATGTCCCAGTTGCTGTTGCGAATATACATCGTCCCCTTGGTGCCGCGCAGCTCGATTTCGGAGTTGGGCACATTGCCCGGAGCCGCATTGGCGTTGTACTGTTCGAAGACGACTAGGGTGTTGTCGAATTCCCAGAGCACTTCGAGCGTATCGGGAATTTCGCGGTTGTCCTGGATGGCGGCGAACTTGCCGCCGATGGCCGTGACGGCGCGCGGCGAATCCTGCCCGATGAACCAGCGGATCACATCCACGAAATGCACGCCGAAATTGGTGAGCTGGCCGCCCGAGTAGTGATAAAACCAGCGGAAATTGTAGAACTCGCGGTTGGCGTCATATGGCACTTTGGGCGCGGGTCCCAGCCACTGATCCCACTCCCACTCGCTGGGCGGCGGACCCGCGGGCGCCGCACCCAATCCATTGGGCCACTCGTTCTTGACGTGAAAGCACCGCGCCACGGTGACGTGGCCGATGCCGCCGGAGCGCACGAATTCCGCCGCTTCCCGATACGACTTCCAGCTCCGCCGGTTGGTTCCCACCTGCACTACGCGCTTCGTCCGATTGGCCGTCTCCACCATCTTGCGGCCCTCGACTACGGTCAGGCTCAACGGCTTCTCCACGTAGACATCCTTGCCCGCATTGCAGGCGTCGATAAACATCAGGGCGTGCCAGTGATCCGGCGTGGCAATCACCACCGCGTCGAGATCTTTATCTTCGAGGAGCTTCTTGTACTCCTTGAATTTCTTGGGAGTGGCGCGAGATTTCCTCACGGCCAGGTCCAGGTAGTCGTCGCGCAGATCGCAGACGGCTGCCGTCTGAGCATCGCCGTGTTCCAGGAAGGCATCGTGTACCTGGTCGCCGCGATTGCCCAGGCCGATGTATCCGACACCGACGCGATCGTTCGCGCCCAGAATCCGGGAATAACTCAAAGCGGTCGCCAGCCCCGCCCCACGGGCAAAATCACGGCGCGTCAATTCGTCCATAGCAGCCTCGTGGAGACATCTTAGCGCAAGGGGTTGGGGATTGGGGGGGTGCATAACCGATCTTGGGGAAGCCGGTTCTCGTCGACCGCTCCCTGTGGTCGCGGCTCTGTAACGACAAGCAAACACGCGGCTTTCGAAACCGAGCCGCGACCAAAGGGAGCGGATTCCGCGACTGAGCGACGAAATCCCCCAAACGCGGCGAAAAAAAAGGGGCCGGTTCGTCGCCGCCCCGGACCGCAGGAGCGCCACGCGAGCCCGCCTCAGCACGGAAAAATCGCGCGTATGTTACAGTTTTGTCCGACCCCGCTCCTTTACTCTTCGCGGACCACAACGACGGTGATTTCCGCCGTCACGTCTTTGTGCAGCCGCACCGGCACCTTGTACTCGCCGAGTTGTTTGATCGGATCGTCCATATGGATCTTGCGCCGGTCGATGGTGTAGTTCTTCAAGGCCAGGGCGTCGCCCACGTCCTTCGACGTGACCGAGCCGAACAACTGGTCGTTCTCGCCGGCCTTCTGCGCGATGGTCACGCTTACGCCGGTCAGCAGTTTGGACAGGTCTTCGGCTTCGCCCTTCTGCTTGGCTTCCTTGCGCAGATGCGACT
>JBGPKH010000508.1:0-6822 GCA_041485845.1 Bryobacteraceae bacterium | reverse complement strand
TAATATTGTCTCTGTCTGTGTTATCTGTGTTTATCTGTGGCGATCACTTTTTTCTCAGAACGAGTAACTCACCCCGAACAGAGGAGTGAACTGCTGGAAGATCCCGCGCGCCGTGTTACCTCCCGCCGGCACAATCTGCCTTTTCGGAAACGAAGTCAGGTAATCCAGAAACTCCCCCCGCACTACAACGTTGCGATGGAGCCGGTACTTCACTCCACCTCCTACCACGACCAGGAGCTTCCACTCATCGTGTGTCTCCAATGCCGCGATGCCCGGCAGTACCTGCTGGCGCGGCGCCGGTCCCGAGATCACGTAATATTTCCCTCCCAAGCCGCCCGCCACGTAGGGCCGCAACCGCTGCTCCCGCGGATTCAGGTGAATCAGCAGATTGTAGTGAAAGGCGTGCGACTCCCCCTGTATATCGCTCTTCACGCTCCCCGACGAAAGAAACGGATGCCCGTCGTGATACAGGTAGCGGACTTCGCCCGAGATGTGCTCGTAGAGGTCCTCGCCTGCCACGAATCCTGTGGCGAAGCGATCGCGAATGCCCGCCTGGGCCGAAGCGCCGGGGCCGAACACGGTTCCGTTGCGGTAGAAACCATAACCCACCAGCCCGCCGATTTCGTACTGCTGCGCGAAACAGGCGCCGGCAAAGAGGAGTGTCCCGAAAAATCTCAACCCCATGTCCGCCAGTTAACCACCGTCCGATCCGTGGAGCAATTCAACTTTGGTTAAGGTCGAATGGTTCCGGATGGACCGTCACATCGGCCCGCGGCGCGATCTCCTGGATGGCCGCTTCGATGGTCTCGGTGAGCTGGTGCGCCTGCGCCAGCGTCTGTTCGCCATCCGCCAGAATGTGGAGGTCGATGAACAGCACCGGCCCGGAATAGCGGACCCGCACCTGGTGGCAGTTCCGCACGCCAGGCACGGCTTCCACCGCCGCCGCGATGCGCTCCTCCATGCCCGCGGGTGCGCTGTCCAGAAGCGCATCCACCGTGCGGCGGCCGAGCCGCACGCACACCCACACCACCACCGCCGAGACACCCAGGGCGGCAACGGCATCTCCGTTTCGCAGGAACCCGAGAACCGGCCACCACTCTCCGGCCTTCACCGCAGCCAGCCCCAGGATCACGACCCCCGAGCTCCAGATGTCGGTCTCGAAATGCAGCGCGTCGGCTTCGAGCGCCTGGCTGTTGTACTTCGTGGCGGCCCGCGCCAGCACCCGCGACCGCGAAGCGTCAATGGCCATCGAGGTCAGCATCACCGCAAACGACCACCAGGTCACCTCGATCTCCACGCGATGAGAGACCAGACGATGAACCGCTTCGCGCACGATCCAGACGCAGGTTACCAGCAGCAGGAGCGTTTCGAATAGCGCCGACAGGTTCTCGACCTTCCCGTGGCCGTAATGGTGGGTTCGGTCCGGCGGCCGTCCCGAGAGGCGCACCGCGAGAAACGTCATAAATGCCGCCACCAGGTCGAGCCCGGAGTGCGCCGCTTCCGCCAGAATGCCCAGACTCCCGGTGACCACACCCACGACGATCTTGAATGCCGTAAGCCCAACGGCGGCGAAAAGCGAGGTCAGCGCGGCGGACTGTTTCTCGCGGTTCTCGCTGGTGGAAATCGGAGTCATGGCCCCGAAACTCAGCCTACCACGCGACCGCTCCCTTTGATCACGGCTCCGTAACGACCCTGCAAACAGAGCCGCGACCGTTAGGGACCGGTTATTGCCCCGCGACGCTACCGCTTCAAGGTCGGCCGGCCGTCATCGCCGGCATCCACCTTCACCGTCGTCCGCCGCTTCAGAATGGGCCGGTACTCGTTCCGCTCCTGTCCTCTGCGGCGCGCCTGGATGCGTGCCAGCCGGTCGCGCACGTCGTGAAACTCCGAGGTATCCAGAACATATTCCGGAAGCGCTTTGAACTCCGTCTGGATCTCCTTCTGCGCGTGCTGGATCCGGTCGTTGGTCATGGGATGCGTGGAGAAGACCTTGGCGATCGTGCCGGGCTTCGACTTTTCGAGCGATTGGATCTTCTCGAAGAAGTCCACAAACGCAATCGGATCGTACCCCGACTTGTAGATGTACTGAAGCCCCAGGCGGTCCGCCTCCGTCTCCATGCCGCGCGAGAACTTCAGGAACCCCATGGGCACCGCGATCGCCGCGGCCTGCCGGATGGCGTAGCCCGCCCACCCGCCGAGGAAGATCAGCGGAATGCTGCCGTAGTTGATCAACTGGCCGCGGGTGGCCTGCTTGGTGCCGTGCCGCGCCGCCACGTGCGCGATCTCGTGCGCCATCACCCCCGCCAGCTCGGCCTCGTTTTCCACCTTCAGCACTAGCCCGGTGTTTACAAACATGAACCCGCCCGGCAAGGCGAAGGCATTGACTTCGTCGGAATCGATCACCTTGATGGTGAAAGGCACCTTCGCGTCGGAGTTGCGCACCAGGTTCTGGCCCATCCGGTTGACGTACTCGGTGATGGTGGCGTCGTAGACCATCCGCGCCTCGCGTTCCACCTCCTGGGCCATCTGCCTGCCGAGAGCGATCTCCCGTTCCACGGAATAGAAATTCACGCCTTTGCCCGGATCGGAATCGCCCAGATCGTCCGGGCCTTTCTTCGGCTTGTCCTTGGCGAAAGCCGGGGGGGCGAACGCCGCCGGCAAGCAGAGCGCCGCCGCCAGCAACACGGTCAGCGTGCGGTTCCAGAGCAGTCCTGCAGTATTTGGCCGATCCTGAGGCACTTGGGTACAGCTTACACCGATAGCGCATCGCTTGCCAGTACTATTTCGGACGGCAGGCTTCGGTGCCATCTGTCACAATAGGAAGTAGCTCCAACAAGGTGACGAGCGATGATCGATACGCTTCTGAACCTGATGTTTCGTTGTCCCCACCGGCGCCTCACGCGTCCGGTCACTCCCGTCGGTAAGGTGGGAGTTCCCCACGGTGAAACCTACGTCGTCTGCCTGGATTGCGGCAAACAATTCTCCTACGACTTGAAGGAGATGAGAATCGGGAAGCCGCTCCATAGCTCCCACGATTCGGGAGTGCTCCCTCCCAACATGCCCAAGCCGCGCAGGAGCAAGATGAAGTACGCGTTTCTGGCTTCCCTCCCGCTCGGAATTCTGATCGGCTCGGCCCTGGGGTCGAAACGATCGGGGCCACGCAAGAACCCGGACCCGCCGAAGGAACCCAAGTCTCCGCCCGACGAACACCTCCATTAACCAAACCTTGACACAACCCTGTTGCTCCGCTCACACGCCAGCGTTCAACTAAGATGGATACCCATGAGGACCAGACGGCTGCGGACTGTCAACGCGCGTACCCTGACCGCCCTGTTTCTGGCGGTCCTCGTTCCGCCGGCCCTGACCCTCGTATGGCTGGGCGCGCGGCTGCTCGATCAGGACCGTACCCTCGCCGCACAGCGGGACCTCGAACGCCGTCAAGCGGCCGCCGACGCAGTGGTTCGCTCTCTCGATCGGTCGCTCGCGGATACCAACGGCCCGATCCCCGAAGGCGCGGTGCGATTTACCGTGTCCTCCCAAGGTGTGGACGCTCGTCCGGCCGGGCGAGTCCTCTGGCTGCCGGTTCCTCCCCCGATGCCGGAGCCCGATCCGCGCCGCTTCGCCGAGGCCGAAAAGCTCGAGTTCCAAAATGCGCCAGATCGTGCGCTGTCGTGGTACGAGCAGCTCGCCGGTTCGCCGGACCCCGCCATCCAGGCCGGCGCGCTCATGCGCCTGGCTCGCGTTGATCGCGGGGAACGCCGCCCCGTCGATGCCCTCGCCGCCTATCGACGGATGGCCGCATTGCGCACAGTCGCCCTCGTCGGCATGCCCGCGGACCTGCTGGCGCGCCGCACCATTTGCGCCGTTCTCGAGGAATCGGGCCGCACGCCGGAGTTGGCCCGTGAAGCCGCGTCTCTCGAAGCCGATTTCGTGGCCGGCCGTTGGGTCCTCGACGGTCCCGCCTGGGAACTCACCGCGGGGCAGATCGTGAAGTGGACCGGCCATGCATTGCCGGTCGCGCCGCAACGCAAGGCACTCTCCGCGGCCGGCGATTGGCTGTGGCAGGAATGGCGGCATCTGCCTCCCGCGGGCCGCCGCCTCCTCCCCGATTCGTCCGTGACCCTGGTGTGGCGCACCGAAAACGCCGGCCTCTCCGCGCTCGCCTTGACGCCCCCGGTGCTCGAAGCCTGGCTGCAAAAGACAGCCGAACCGGTGAGTCTCCTGACGGATTCCGGCGACGTTCTGGCGGGACCGAAGCCCGCGGCCGGCCCGCGAGCAGTGAAGCGCACCGCCTTCGAAACCGGGCTCCCGTGGACTCTCGTGGTCAGTCCAGGCACGGTTCGCCAGAGGCGGGAGACTTCGCCGCGCGGCGCCGGCTGCTCTCCGCGGGGCTCGCCGCCATCGTCCTCCTGCTTGCCGGCGGCAGCTACCTGCTGTGGCGCGTGGTCCAGCGCGAACTCGCCGTCGCCCGCCTGCAAACCGATTTCGTGGCCGCGGTCTCGCATGAGTTCCGCACGCCGCTCACTTCCCTCCACCACATCACCGAACTGCTGGAAGAGGACGACGACCTTCCCGTGGAACGCCGTAAGGCATTCTACGGCGTCCTGGGCCGGAGCACCGAACGCCTCACTCGCCTGGTGGAATCCCTGCTCGACTTCTCGCGCATGGAGGGCGGCCGCAAGCCGTACGATCTGCAACCGGTGGACGCCGGCGAGATCGCCGCGCAGGTGGTGTCCGATTTTCAGAAGGAGGGCATAGCCGCCGGCTTTCGCATCGATCTGAACGTCGAAGGTCCGAGCGCGCTGAGCGCGGACCCCGGCGCGCTGACGCACGCGCTGCGGAACCTGCTCGACAACGCCATCAAGTACTCGCCCCGGCAGCGCGACGTGTCGGTCTCGGTGCGCGCTCAGGGCAGGGAAGTCGCCATCGCGGTGCGCGATCGCGGCATGGGCATCCCCCCGCAGGAACGCAAGGAGATTTTCCGCAAGTTCATGCGAGGTTCCCAAGCCAAGCGTCTCGGCATCCAGGGCACGGGGCTGGGACTGGCGATGGTCTCGCACATCGTGCGCGCGCACGGCGGCACCATCGAACTGGAATCGGAGGAGGGGCATGGCAGCACGTTCCGCCTGGTGCTGCCGGCACGAATGGGAGTATGACGCGCATTCTGATCGTCGAGGACGAGCCCGACATTGTTCTGAGCCTGGAGGAGGACTTGGGCCGTCAGGGCTACGAAACCGCCGTGGCCACGGATGGCGAGCGCGGCCTCGAACTGGGCCAGGAAGGCCCGTGGGACGTCATTTTGCTCGATGTCATGCTGCCAAAGATGGATGGCTTCGACGTGTGCAGCCAGTTGCGCCGCGCCGGTGTGCGCGCGCCGATCATCCTGCTGACCGCGCGCTCGCAGGAAGCCGAGAAGGTGATCGGGCTCGACGCCGGCGCCGACGATTACGTCACCAAGCCCTTCAGCCTGCGCGAGCTGCGCGCCCGCATTCGCGCGCAGTTGCGGCGCACCGCGACGGAGGAATCGGCCGTCTCCCGCTTCGGCGATTGCGAAGTGGATTTTGGCCGCGCCGAGCTGCGCCGCGCCGGCCTCCCCGTGGAGGTCACCGCGCAGGAGTTGCGCCTCCTCGGCGTGTTCGTCCGCAATCGCGGCCGCGTGCTCAGCCGCGGCCAGATCATCGAAGCGGCCTGGGGCCACGGCATGGCAATCACCGACCGGGCAGTCGATACCCACGTGTTCAACCTGCGAAAGAAGATCGAGCCGGTTCCGTCCGATCCGAAGTTTCTGGTCGGCGTGCGCGGGCTCGGTTACCGGTTCGAAGGATGAGACTTCACACAAACTTGACGGACCGCCACCGGACAACTAACACCAGCGCTCCACACTGCCAATCAGGAGGCAGAACGATGAAGTTATTCACGAGTTGCTTAATCGCGGCAATGCTGGCGATGCCCGCGGCCGCGCAGGTGAGGGCCGAGGTGGCGCTCCGCACGGCCATCGAACGCGAGACCGTGCAGGGCGATTTGAAGGGCGCGATCGAGCAGTACCAGAAGATCGTGGTGTCGTACGCGGGGAGTCGCGCCGTGGCGGCGCAGGCGCTGTTCCACATGGGCCAGTGCTACGAGAAGCTGGGTGACCAGCAGGCGCGGCAGGCCTACGAGCGGCTGTTGCGCGACTACCCGGACCAGCAGGAGACCGTGGCTTCGGCAAGGGCCAAACTGTCCGGGTTGGGATCGGCGACCCCGCGGCGGCTTCCGATGGCGGACGGCCTTGAATCAGGTTCGTGCATTTCGCCCGACGGACGATATGCGGCTTTTTCGGACGGTCCGGAAGATGAGTCGGACATCGCGGTGATGGACCTGGTGAGTGGTGTCAAGCGGCGCGTGACGCATGGAGCGTCCAAGAACGAGGGCGCCGAAGAGTGCGTGTTCTCGCCGGACGGGAAGCAGATCGCGTATGTGTGGAACGACAAGGAAGGGAATCAGCTCCGGGTCATCAATATCGACGGTTCGGGGGAGCGGATCGTGCACCGGGACCTCAGCATCGGTCTCTGGGACTGGGTTGGCGGAAACATTCTGGGGTTGCTCGATAACAGCGTACACGCCAAGCAACCACCCAGAATTGTTCTGTTCTCGGTAGCCGACGGAACAATGCGAGTACTGAAAACGGTGACTCGGGGCATTTATCTGCAAGCCCTGTCGCCGGACGGCCGCTGGGTGGCACTCAGGCAACCGCCGAGCCGGAGCCCGCAACACGACCTATCGCTGATTTCGACAGCCGATGGCGCCGTAGTCTCGCTGCTCAGTCTGCCTGGCGACATTAAG
>JBGPKH010000507.1:0-6842 GCA_041485845.1 Bryobacteraceae bacterium | reverse complement strand
TCCGCGCCGCCATGCCCGCAGGCAGTCCGGCTCCATCTGGACGGCGACTATCCGGAAGCGGATCGCCGCGTCCGGTATCGCGTGAGCCGCGTGAAGACCGGTTTCACCCTCATGTTTGGGGCCGGTCTCCTCTCCGGACTGCTGGGAATCGGCTCGGGCGCAATGAAGGTGATTGCCATGGACCAGGTGATGCGCATCCCGTTCAAGGTCTCCACCACCACCAGCAACTTCATGATCGGGGTCACGGCTGCCGCCAGCGCCGGGATTTATCTGAGCCGCGGCTACATCGAACCGGGTTTGGCGATGCCGGTCATGCTGGGCGTGCTGGCCGGGTCGCTCACCGGGGCGCGGCAATTGATGGGCACGGGAACCCGCGTGCTTCGCCTGGTGTTTGGCGGCGTGGTCGGACTGCTGGCGATCGAGATGATCTACAACGGAATCTCCGGAGGCCTGAAATGACCGACGATCGGATGGAGCGGATCATCGGGAACCTCCTGCGTGCCGGCGTGGTTCTGGCGGCCGCGGTGGTGGCAGCCGGCGGCGCGTGGTATTTGGTGGACAGCGCCTCGGCCGTGGGGGACTATCGTCAATTTCACGCCGGACGGGGCGGCCTGCATTCGCTGGCGACGCTCCCTGGCCCGCCAACGCTCATCCTCATTGGATTGCTGATCCTCATCGCCACACCGGTGGCGCGGGTGGCCTTTTCGCTGGTTGCGTTTGCGCTGGAACGCGACTGGCTCTACGTGGGGATCGCCACGGTAGTGCTGGCGACACTGCTCTACAGCATCGGAACGGCTTGGCGGTGAAGCTGCCCACCGCGATGGAACTAGGGCGTCACGCGATCACGGGATTGCGTAGCGTGCCAATCCCCTCGATTTCCACTTCCACCACATCGCCCGCGGAAAGCTTGCGCGTGCTGCCGGGCGTACCGGTGTAGATCGCATCGCCGGGCATCAGGGTGACCCAGCCGCTCACCCATTCCACGATGGCCGGACAATCGAAGATCAGGTCGGCGGTGTACTGCTGCTGCACCACTTCTCCGTTCAGGCGCGTTTGAAGCAGCAGGTTGCCGTAATCCAGACCGGTCACGATGGCGGGTCCCAGCGGCGCGAAGGTGTCGCAGCCTTTGGCTCGCCACCACTGCAAGTCTTTGCCCTGCCCACTCTGCCAGTTGCGCTCGCTGACGTCGTTGCCGCAGGTGACACCGAAGATGGCGGCGCGCGCTTCGTCCCGCAAAACGTTCCTCGCCCGCTTGCCGATCACCATCACCAGTTCGCCCTCGTAGTGCAGGTCGGTGGCGTCACGCGGAATCACGATGGGGCCTCCAGGCGACTGCAAAGCGCTCACCGGCTTGTAGAACATCTCCGGATGGGAAGGTCGCGGGCGGTTGCCGATATGGCTCCCGTAGTTCAGCCCCACTGCCAGGATCTTGCCGGGCTGGCAGGGAGCGAGCAGCGCCACGTCCGCAAGCCGGCGGGTGACGCCGGTTTCGCTGGGACTATCGAAGAGGCCTCCGCTCAGTTCGCGGACGGTGTCGCCGTCCAGAATGCCATGGGAGATGGCGGAGCCGGTTTGATAACGGATATACTTGGTCACGCTCCGTTATTGTAGCTGTTAACAGTCGAGCTCCCAACGCCGTCATGCTCGTGCGATGAATTATTTCTTCTTAGCTGCGCGCGCTCTCCGGAAAAGTCCGGGACTCTCGCTGTCGATCGTCCTGCTGTTGGGCTTTGGCATCGGCGCCAACACGGCCCTCTTCAGCGTGCTGCATGCGATCCTGCTCCGCCCGATCCCGGGCGTCCAGCATTCGGGCGATCTGATCCGCGTGCGCCGAAGCTGGAACGGGCGCGCCCAGAGCAACCAGAGCTACCCGGACTACGTCGACCTTCGCGATCGGGCGAAGTCTCTCGCAGGCCTGGCTGCGGAGCGCACCATCTCCCTGCGCATGGCCGGACCTCCCGCGCAGATGGTCCCCGGCGCCATCGTCACCGGAAACTATTTCCAGGTGCTGGGCGTGAGGGCCGCGGCCGGCCGCCTGCTGGGGCCGGAAGACGATCGCACTCCCGGAGCCCATCCGGTGGTGGTCCTGAGCGAGAGGTTCTGGCGGCAGCAGTACGGCGGGGACCCCGCGCTACTCGGCCGCACCCTGATCCTGAACGGCTATCCCTTCACAGTCGCAGGGATTGCCGCCGCGCCGTTCGATGGAGTGCAATTCGGCGAGCGGGCCGATTTCTGGATGCCGATGATGATGGTCCGGGCCGCCATGACCCGCAGTCCCGATTACCATTGGCTCACCGAACGCGCCGCGGGATGGCTGACGTTCTATGCGCGATTGAAACCCGGAATCCGCCCGCAAACCGCCGAGGCGGAGTTGAACACGATTGCGCGGCAGCTCGAAGCGCTGTATCCGGCGACCAACTCTGGGCGCAGCTATCTGGTGAACG
The DNA here is from genome assembly GCA_041485845.1 of Bryobacteraceae bacterium. GTDB lineage: Bacteria > Acidobacteriota > Terriglobia > Bryobacterales > Bryobacteraceae > OMOG01. Next base: position 4,398 of record JBGPKH010000507.1, on the reverse strand, counting down.
CGCCTGCCGGCATGGCGCCCGAGCAGCGCGCCAGCCTGCGCAGCCTTCTGGGACTGCTCGGCGTGGCGGTTTCGCTGGTGCTGCTGATCGCCTGCGGGAATGTGGCGAATCTTCTCTTGGCGCGCGCCACGGGGCGAAGCCGGGAAATGGCGATCCGGCTGGCGCTGGGTGCGGACCGCCGGGTTCTGCTGGCACACCTGATGGCGGAGAGTGTTCTGTTGGGCCTGGGCGGTGCGGCGCTCGGACTCCTGCTCGCGCCGTGGATGCGGTCCGTGCTGCGGAACGTTTGGAGCCCGCAGCAGTTGGCCCTGGAGACTTCGCGTGGTCTGGATCTGCGTCTCCTGGGATTCACGCTCGGCATCTCCCTGCTGGCGGTGCTTCTGTGCGGCCTTGCGCCCGCATGGATTGCATCCAGGATGGACGCTGGCGCCGTCTTGAAGACCGGCTCGCCGCGAGCGGGCGGCCGGAGCCGGTTGCAGCAGGTATGGGTGGTCGCGCAGGTAACGCTTTCCGTAGCCCTGGTCGCGGCAGGCAGCATGGTACTGCGCAGCATGCAGCGGATCGTCGCCATCGATCCCGGCTACCAACCCGACCGGATCGTCATGGCGACGATGGATCTTTCGGTGCTCGGCTACTCGCCGGAGCGCGGGACGCGGACGTTTCTCGATCTCCTGCAATGCGTGTCCGCGGTCCCCGGAGTCCGATCGGCGAGCCTCGCCAAGAGTAGTCCCGCGGTGGACTGGAGCGACCGCGTCGTTTTGTTCCGGCAAGGCGAGGCTCCCGCGAATACTGCGTTCCCCGCCAAGTCTCCGGGAGCGGTGACTGCGGACCAAAACGTGATCGCACCGGGCTACTTCCGCACGCTCGAGATCCCGCTCCTCGCCGGACGGGATTTCACGCTCGAAGACCGCAGCGGGACCACGTCGGTCGCCATCGTCAGTAAAGCGCTGGCGGAGCAGTTGTGGCACGGCGAGAACCCGATCGGCAAGCGGATCGTGGTCCCGGCGCCGCGGCAGTCGCTGCCCGGGCCGCTTCTGGTGGTTGGGGTTGCGGCCGACTCACGATACCGCTCGGTGCTCGACGCCCCGCCGCTTCTTCTCTACATCCCGGTGTTACAGACCTACGATTCCATCGCGAAGCTGATGGTGGCGGTGGATGGCTCGCCGTCGCAGTTCGCGGGCGCGCTCCGGCGGCTCATCCAGGAAGCCAATCCCGACCTGCCGGTGCGCATCTCGACCATGCGCGACCAACTCGATCTGTCGGTGTGGAGACAACGCGCGGCCACCTCGCTTCTGTCGTTCTTCGGATTGCTGGCGCTGGCGCTCGCCTGCGCAGGAATCAACGGCGTCGTGGCCTACGGGGCGGCCCAGAGAACCCGCGAGATCGGCATCCGCATGGCGCTCGGCGCCGGCCGCGCCCACGTGCTGCGGGAAGTGGTGGGGCAAGCCGTAAGGCTTACGGCAGCCGGCATCGCATTGGGGCTGCCGCTGGCGCTTTGGGCTCAGCCCGCGCTGGCCAGCTTCCTGTACGGCGCGAGCTCGCTCGAGCCGCTGGCCGTGGCCGGCGTGCCGCTGCTCTTCGTCGCGGTGGCCGTGGGCGCGAGCTTTCGCCCCGCCCGGCGCGCCGCTGCCACCGACCCGGTGATGGCCCTGCGGCAGGAATAGCCGTCGCAGAGCAGCTACTGCCTAACCCTCAGCCATAAGAATTTCCAGGGCGCGAACCGCTGATGCGTGCATGGGGTGCGCGGGCTGTGCAGCGCGCAGCAAGACGTTCGTGTCGATCAGAATGCGCATTTACCAGCGGTCCGGATACATGCTGGCCCGGCTGATGGCCTCATCGGAGAGCGGCGGCGTATCGCGGTGGCTCCTCGCCCACTGCACAAAAGCACGGGCTTTCTCTTTCCCGCTCGTCGCCGTCGCGGCCGAAAGACCGTTCTCCTCGCGTCCCACGCCGGGCGTTAGAGCGCGCGCTAGCACACGGCGCGCTACCCTGTCGGCGGTAAGGCCCTGCTCCTGGGCTTGCGCCTTCAGGACCGCTTCCAGTTCGCCGGAAACCTCTATAGTCAATGTCATAAGGCGGTTCCCTTTGCTATGTCTTTTCATCGTAAAGGATATACGGGCGGCTGTCACGGTTTCAAGCGGCGCAACGGCGCAATGTTCCCATTCCCGCGGAGCGCTACACCTTGCGGCCCAGACCCGCTCCTTCTCTGCATTCCGCTGCTTCAGACGTACGATTTCATCGTTCATCTTTCCCCAAGGTTCTTTGAGAGCGGACGGTTTTGGAGAGCACTATTCGATTTCCTCACGCCTGCGAAAGAGCGCTTGCAGGTTGCGCGAGCCGTGAACCACCCGCAGAATATCGACCCCGTCGGGCAACGGCCTGTAGAGAATCAGCATGTGTTCGAAACCCGACACCCTGAACACGCGCAACGTCTTCAGCGCCGCATGTTTGAGACGGGACGACCATCCGATATTTGGATGCGTAGCGAGCAGCGCGAACGTTTCATGGCCGGCCGCGAGGAAGCGCAGAGCGACTTCGAGAGTGGCTTCCCTTACCAGGTAATCGGCGTAATCATCGAGGTCACGGTCGGCTTTGGCTTTTACCGTGTACCGGGCGCTCACCGCGTGCCGGTCTTTTGATGGCGTTCAATGAGCCTGCGGCGCTTTTCTTCCCAATACTTTTCGTCGCCCTCAATCGATTCACTAGAGTTGAGTCCCTCAAGCGCGAGCGCTTCAAGCTCCTGCTCTGCCCGTTCGTCGTCGCGGGCGATTCTTTCTACGTAGGCCTCCACGGTGAGGCCTTCAGCCTCAGCTCGGGCCCGGAGCTTAGCTTCAAGTTCGGGATGAATGGTTATGTTCATAACAGCAGGCTCAAGTTCTTTATATCGATAATTTTACGCCTCAGCGGCGGTTCTGTCACGAGGGCTCGACCAGGACGACGGCCATGCGGCGGCCTCGCGACGCAATCGGGGGATGCACAAGGGGGGGGTTAGCGGAGCGCTTTGATACCTTCTTGTGGGGGGAGCCTGGTGCATGGAGCGTGACAGCGCTGGTCCTGCGTATTGGTACGAAAGGCCGCCGCCGGGCTGCAAACCCTTGTTCGCCGCTGAATATTGTGAAGCATTCTTCGCGCTTCACGCTCGTGCTCCAAACATTTCTTTCCTCCGTTTGCGGCGGAAGCGTGTGGCGAGAGAGTCTCTCCCGAAGCCAAAGCTACGATTCGTGTCCGGCGCGTAACCGCGTCCCGAATGCAGCGCTTGGTTACAGCCGAATGCGAGAGAGGGCAATTCCTTCGCCTGCAAGCCTTGACGGGGGCGCGGTGGGATGTAGGTTTGATTTGAGGTGCCCGAGCTGGATGCCAGCCTGGCATCCGACACGAGGAACCGGCTATGCGGAGCGGACAAAGCATCATCAAAATACCAGAGACACTGGCCACTGAGTTGGACAAACTGGCTGGCCACAAGCGCCGATCGGCCTACGCCACGGATGTGCTCTGGCGGGACGTGCGCCGCAACAAACAGCGCCAAGCGCTCAAACTGACCAAGGGAGCGTGGCTGGCCCAGGATCACCTCGATCTGGCCCAGGGCGGCGCCGCGCACGTGGAGCAAATCCGCTCCGAACGCGACGAGCGGTTTGAATCGACTCTCAGCCGCCAGGGACGTTGATGGCCACGATTCTCCTGGGCTCGTCCGTCATTTTCGATCATCTGCATGGGCGGTTTGGCCGAACCGAATATTTGGGCGACTTGGTGGAGCACTGATGATGTGTGCTTGACAGCATCTGCCCATTTGCTATGCTTCCAGCAGGGGTCGGGTTTCCCGGCTTCCTGTCTTTAATTCTTACACCATCACCACGCAACTCGTCAAAATTCAACGCAAGGGGCAGATGACATTGCCGAGCCATTTCCGCTCGGCTGTTCGCGTGTCTGAAGGCGACATGATCGAGGTTTCCGTACAGCGGGGCAAAATTGTGCTCACCCCCAAGATCGTGATTGATCGTTCCCAGTTCCCAAATACCGATGATGAGTACACCCCAGCCCAGCGGCGAGCCATCGACCGCGGTATCGCCCAGAGTGAAAAGGAACATAAGCAGGGGCGTTCCTACGGGCCGTTTAGCACCCATCAGGAGTTCCTCGCCTCCCTCCACAAGGAATCTGTGAAGCTGCGCAGAACAAAACCTAAACGCGCAGCACGATGACCCTCGATCACACGCCGCACTTCGTCCGTAGCTACACCAAGGCACCGGCCAACATCCGGCGCGCGTTTGATAAACAAGTCCCTGCTGCTTCTTCAAAATCTCCGGCATCCATCACTCCACGCAAAGAAATATGACGAGAGCCAGGATCTCTGGCAGGCCAGAGTCACGGGCTCGTGGCGGTTCTATTTCAAGATCATTGGCG
>JBGPKH010000506.1:0-6843 GCA_041485845.1 Bryobacteraceae bacterium | reverse complement strand
GTGGGTGCGAAACTTACAGCCCGATCAACTGTTTCTGCCGGCGGTCACCATAGGCGAGTTGCAGGGGTGGAGGGCACCCGGCGAAACGACCCAAGCAAAGCCGCCGAGATAGAGGTCTGGATCGAGCAGGCGCCGGAGTCCTATCGAATTCTTCCTATGGATGCACTCTGTTTTCGCGAATGGGGCCGCCTGATGGAAGGAACACCGAACCAATTGATCGAGGATGCCATGATCGCCGCTACTGCCCGCGTCCACGGCCTCACTGTCGCCACACGGAACGAAACGGATTTCAAACAACTGGAAGTCCAAATCTTCAATCCATTCGGCAGCATACGATAAAGGACGACGTTGCATTAATGACTACCGGCTAAAGCCGTGCCTAATCCAGGTTACAGATCGGGCAACGACGCGCGTCTTCGCTCCTGGCATTGGGACTGTCGTGAGAGTCGGACCGAGTCGGACCGCGCCCACTGGTGTTTCCCCCCAGCGCGGAGTAGCATATACGGAAAGGAGTGAGAGATCGAGGTTTCCGCCGGCGCCAGAAGCTCTTGGTCTGGCCCACCGCGGACACACGATCGCGAACACGCATGCCTCTTGAGCCTGGGACAAAACTGGGTCCGTACGAGATTCTTTCGGCCGTGGAAACGCCGAACGCGAGCGAGCGATACAAAGCGTCCGACACGCGGCTGAACCGCGAAGTCGCCATCAAGGTCTTCGCCGGCCCCTTCAGCGAGCGCATCGAGCGCGAGGTGCGGGCGGTCGCGTCGTTGAACCATCCCAATATTTGCGCGCTGCACGACATTGGGCATCAGGACGGCATGGACTTCCTGGTGATGGAGTCCCTGGAGGGCCAAACGCTCGCCGAGCGGCTCAAGAAGGGCGCCCTGGATTTGGACGAGGCGATGGCCATGGCCATCGCGATCGCCGATGCGCTGGACAAGGCGCATCGGGAAGGCGTGTTGCATCGCGACCTCAACCCCTCCAAAGTGATGCTCTCGAAAAGCGGCGCCAAGCTGCTCGATTTTGGGCTGACCGAGCCGACGCCATTGCCCGCGAATACCACCAGTCCCAAGAATCTGGCGCTGCCGGGCGGCGAGATCAGTCTGCAGTACACCGCTCCCGAGCAGCTCGAAGGAAAAGACGCCGACGAACGCAGCGACCTCTTTGCCTTCGGGTGTGTCTTTTACGAAATGATCACGGGCACGAAGGCCTTCGAGGGAAGGAGCCGGGCCGTATTGATCGCGGCCATCGCCACTGCCGATCCCTATCCTTTGTCCAAGACGCAACCCGGCGCATCCCCCGCGCTGCAGCACATCGTCGAGCGGTGCCTGGCAAAGGAACCAGACGACCGCTGGCAGACCGCGCACGATCTGGGGGTGCAGCTCCGCTGGGTGGCCGAGGGCGGCCAGGCCGGGGGTTCGGCGCCGCTCCCCAGACATGAAAAGCTGGTCCGTTTTTCGCTGGTGGCCGCGGCGCTGCTGATCGCCGTGATGGCACTTCCGGCGGCACGTTATTTGCGCGGTCCGGAGGACCCCGGCACATTCCAGTTTCGAGTGCCGGTACGAGGTCTGCAACCGAACGACATCGCCCTCTCGCCGGATGGGGAGAAGATCGCGCTGGTGGCCCGGTCGAACACTGGGGAACCGGCGGCGCTCTACGTCCGACGCGCGGGCTCGGTGGCCTTCCAGAAGCTCGGGGGAACCGACGATGCCTCGCAGCCCTTCTGGTCCGCCGACAGCCGCTTCATCGGTTTCGTGGCCGGGGGCCACTTGAAACAGGTCAACGCAGGGGGAGGCGCACCCAAGGATATCGCGGAGGTGCAGGGACTCTCGGGTGGCGCATGGAACCGCGAAGGAACCATCGTGTTCGGCTCCGCCAAGGGGATCGAGCGCGTATCCGCCGAGGGCGGGAAGCCGGCCGCCATCACCACGGTCGATGCGCAGGAGACAGGCCACTTCTGGCCCAGCTTTCTGCCCGACGGGCGGCATTTCCTGTACCTGGCGTGGTCCGGGCAAGCCTCCAACCGCGCGGTGTTCCTGGGAACGCTGGACTCGAAGGAAAAGAAGCGGCTCCTCTCCGCCGAATCCAATGCCGATTACGCGGCGCCGGGTTACATCGTTTTCCACCGCGCGGCGTCGCTGTTCGCCCAGCCGTTCGACGCCAGGAAGCTGGCGTTGAGCGGAGAACCGGTCCACGTGGCCGATGACGTATCCTCCAGCTCCGCCAATGGGCGCGCCAATTTCGACGTCTCGCAAAACGGCTCCCTGCTCTACTACCAAGGGACCAGCGGCCCCTCGGGCAGAGGCCGGATCATGGGGCCGGTGGTGCAGTGGGGTTGGGTGGACCGAACCGGGCGCCCAGTGGATAGTGCGGGAGAGCCGGGGCCCTATGGCGACATGGACGTTTCTCCGGACGGAAAGCTGATCGCGGTGACCAAGCAGGACGCCGGAACTCCGGGCGCGGACATCTGGGTGATTGACTGGCAGCGCGCGGGCGTGGCCACGCGCCTGACGCTCGATCCGGCCGACGACATCAACCCGGTCTGGTCTCCGGACGGGAAGCGGATCGCTTTCACCACCTACCGCAAAGGCAACGCGGATATCTACGTGGCCGAGAACGGCACCGGCCAGGGCAAGGAAACGCCGCTTCTGGAATCCGCGAACGATGAAATCGTGGAGGACTGGTCCAAGGACGGGAAGTACATCGCGTACCTCACGGGCCAGGACAACTTTCAGGATATCTGGGCGCTGCCCCTGGTGAATGGAAAGCCGGATGCGAGTCAGAAGCCGTTCCCGGTGGTGCAGGGCCATTTCCAGAAAGACGAGCCGCAATTTTCCTACGATGGAAAATGGCTGGCCTACACTTCGGATCGAACGGTGCCGGGCACGTTCCAGGTTTATGTGCGGTCGTTTCCGTCGGGGGACCAGGAAATTGCGGTGTCCACAACGGGCGGTGGACAGCCACGGTGGAGGAAGGATGGAAAGGAACTCTACTATCGCGGTCCCGACGACAATATCATCGCGGTGGACATCAAACCGGGCGATAAACTCGAGGCTGGTATCCCGAAGGTCTTATTCATGGCCCCATGGCGGAACCCCGAAGCCCGCAACCCCATTCGCCACGTTCTGGCGGCGGCTCCGGATGGTCAGCGTTTTCTTATCCGCATTCCAGGGGGCGGCGTAGGCACACGGACTACACTCGGCAACGTGGGGGTTCCGGAGGCCGCGCCTTTCGCCAACACGTCCGGCCAGTCGGCTCCCGCGGCCGGTGGCGGCCGCGCCGGGTCCGCCGCCTTGCCCGTCACCGGTCTCACCATGATCCAGCACTGGCCGGCGGCCCTGGAAAAGTCCCCCAAATGACAGCTCATGTGTGGCAGGATGTTGGCCGCTGCAGTTTGGCCATTCTTGTCAAGTCAGGGGTGGGACAGACGATCGGTTTTTGTCGTCTGTCATCCGGAAAGGCGAACCTATGACAGGACCAACGACACCGCTGGCAGCCGGCACCCGGCTGGGCCCATACGAGATTCTGGAGCCGCTTGGCGCGGGCGGCATGGGCGAAGTCTACAAAGCGAAGGACACTCGCCTGGACCGCCTGGTTGCCGTCAAGCTGCTGATCCGGCAATGGGCCGAAGACGTCGAAATGCGTCAGCGCTTCGAGCGCGAAGCGCAAATCGTCGCCTCCTTGAACCATCCCAACATCTGCGTGCTCCACGACACCGGACAGCAGGACGGCCTGGACTTCCTGGTGATGGAGTACCTGGAAGGCGAAACGCTGGCGGCGCGCCTGGAGCGCGGGCCGCTGGGAGTAGACGAAGCCTTGAAAATGGCCATCGCGATGGCCGACGCGCTGGACAAGGCGCACCGGCGCGGTGTGGTCCATCGCGATCTGAAGCCTTCCAACGTGATCGTGACAGCCAGCGGGCCCAAGCTGCTGGATTTTGGATTGGCCAAGCGGCAAACCGGCTTTACGAGCAGTGGCAGCAGCCGGCCGGCTGCCCCGCCCTCCGCCGCCATGCTGGCTTCCCAGGCGCGGACCCTGTCCAATCTCACCGTGCCGGGCGTGATCCTGGGGACCTTGCAGTACATGTCGCCCGAGCAGTTGGAGGGGCTGGAGGCGGACCCGCGAACCGACATCTTCGCGTTTGGCACGGTGCTTCACGAGATGATCACCGGCAAGAAAGCGTTCGAAGGCAAGAGCCGGATTCTGCTCATGTCGGCCATCGCCACCGCCGAGCCAGAGCCTCTTTCGACCACGCAACCGGAGACGCCCAAGGCGCTGGACCACGTGGTGAAAACCTGTCTTGCCAAGGATCCGCAGGACCGCTGGCAAACCGCCCGCGATCTGCTGGCTGAGTTGGAGTGGATTGGCGAAGCCGGGGCCGATGCCGGCACGGGCGGGGGACGGTCGGCGGCGCCCGCGCGGCGGAAGCGCGACAGGCTCTCCGCCATTCTGCTGGCAGTGGCGGCGCTATTGGTCGCGGCCACGGCGCTGCCGGCGGGGCTTTATTTCCGGGGTCCGCGGGCGGAGGAGGAGTTCCGGTTGCAGATTCCGCTGAGTGGGTCCGCACAACCGTTTGATACTGTCGGCAACGGCCCAAATGCTGACAGAGCCCGGGCGGGCACGAATTTCGCCCTCTCGCCGGACGGCCGATCGCTGGCGTTTGTTTCCAAGATTACCGGTACCGACCCGAATGCGCTGTACGTTCGTCCGATCGGTTCGGTGACACCCCAGAAACTAGTGGTAATTGAAGACGTGAGCCCTCACGCCACACAACCCTTCTGGTCGGGCGACGGCCGCTTCATCGGCTTCGTCACATCTGGCAAGCTGAAGAAAATCGAAGCTTCGGGAGGGCCTCCGCAGGATATCTGCGAGGCCGCGGGTTTCTCGGGCGGCGCCTGGAATCGCGAAGGCACCATTCTGTTCGGTTCCGCCACTGGGTTATTCCGCGTATCGGGCGAAGGCGGAAAGCCGGAGGCCGTCACCACCCTGGAATCAGGTGAGTCGGGACACTTCTGGCCGCAGTTTTCGCCCGACGGCCGCCGCTACCTGTACACCGCATGGAACGCGGAGGCCAGCAAGCGCGCCGTGGTTGTTGGAACACTTGGGTCGAAAGAGAAAACCCGCGTGCTGGCCGCCGAATCCAATGCGGCCTACGCCGAGCCGGGTTTCCTGGTGTTCCACCGCGGGAATGCGGTGTACGCGCAGCCGTTTGACTGGAAGAAACCGGCGTTGCGCGGAGAACCGGCGCGCGTGGCGGATGAGGTCGGCTATGTCTCCACTAACGGCTGGAGCGATTTCGCGGTGTCTCCCAATGGCGTGCTGGTTTATTTCCAGAGCGGGGGCGGCGTTGCTGGGCAGGGTAGTGCGGAGACAATCGAGTGGCAATTGGCCTGGATCGACCGCGGGGGGAGGGTGCTCGAAACCCCCGGCCCTCCCGGAGCCTATCGGGGAATGGAGGTTTCTCCGGATGGCAAGCGCATTGCGGTTCACCGGCATGACGCCGTCGGCGGCAACATCATCGTGATCGAGCCGCGCGGCTCCACCACAAGCCTGACGTTTGACGCGACGCATCACAACTCGTCCCCCATCTGGTCGCCGAATGGGGACCGCATCGCGTATAGCGCGCTCGTAAAGGGCAAGTGGGGGCTGTACCAGACCCTTTCGAGCGGATCGGGAACCCCGGAATTGCTGTACGAATCGGAGCTCCCGAAAGCCCCCATGTCCTGGTCACCGGATGGAAAGCGCATCGTGTTTTGGGTCCAGGATTCCAAGAACGGAGGCGATCTCTGGCTGCTGCCGCTCGAAGGCGACAAGCAGGCCGTGCCGCTGATCGCTTCGCCGTTCAACGAGACCCACGGGCAGATTTCGCCCGACGGCAAATGGATCGCCTACACCTCCAACTCGACGGGACGGAACGAGATCTACGTGCAGCCGTTCCCCTCCGGCAGCGGCCGTTACCAGGTTTCGTTTCATGGGGGCGATTGGCCGCGATGGAGGAAGGACAGTAAGGAGCTTTTCTACCACGCCATCGCCACCAACCTCGATAATCCCGCGACCACTGGCTTCTTTCGCGGCGGCTCGCTGCTGTCAGCCGACGTGAACGTCAGCGGCGCGGTGTTCGAGCCGGGCAGCCCCAAGGAGATCGTCCGCACCTATGGCGTGAACATTCCGCACAACGGCGGGGATTACCAGACCTATGCCGTTTCGGCCGACGGCAAACAAATCCTCATGGTGCAATTGGTCCTCAGCGCCACCGGCGGCCCAGGCGGAGGAGGCGCCGCCGGTCCCGATGTGCCGTTGAGCATCACGGTAGCGATGAACTGGGCCCCAGGGTTGAAGAGGTAGAGGGCCTGGGCCCTTGCGAAGCTGAGGAGCGCCCTCGTGGCCGGCGGAGCAAATCTAATGGTCCGCCTGCGATACCACGATTCATCACTCAGGCCGGCGCTAACAAACGGCGATGAAGGTAAGGGACGTAATCAAGGCGGTCGAGAAGGACGGTTGGCTGCTAGACCGAACGCGCGGCGACCATAGGCAGTACGTGCATCCGGCCAAGCCGGGAACAGTCACGGTTCCCGGCCACCCAGGCGACGACGTGCCATCTGGGACGCTAAACTCGATTTGGGAGAAAGCAGGGCTCAAGAAATGAAAAAGTACGCGGTCGTTTTTGAGAAGGCGCCCAACAACTGGGCGGCCTATGTTCCTGACCTTCCCGGTTGCGTGACCACAGGACGAACCCTCGAAGAGACGCGGCGCCTCATCGCGGAGGCGGTCGAATTCCACATCGAAGGAATGCGCCTTCACGGGGAGCAGGTTCCCGAACCCACCTCCGTCGTGGAAACGGTC
>JBGPKH010000505.1:0-6858 GCA_041485845.1 Bryobacteraceae bacterium | reverse complement strand
ATCTTAATGCGTGTTCGAACCAAGTCATCATCAGCTCCCCGGGAAATGACAACGGCCAGCGTGGTCTCCACCGGTAAGTCCGGCAACGTCATTCCGTTCGTCTTCAAACTATCGAACACAAACGAGAGCAGCATTTTCGAAGCAAGTTGAGCCGCGATCCGTTGTCGTAATGATGACTCGGGGTTCTGTGCGCAGGCTTGGCTAGCGAGGATCACCACAAGACATGGCGTTCTCACCAGAAGCCCAATTAACATCACCAGCGGGCCAATCTTCATATGCCGCGAGTCTAGCACTGCGCGGAACTCCTTGTCATATTCCCCGCAAGGCCGATCCGGGAAAAGTCTTTCCTCTCGCACTTACATGGCACGGGGATCTGCCGATCCCGGCGACTTCTCCCGCTCCAGCAGATCTCGCTCCTCCGCGATGATCAGCATGGCGCAAAACTCGTCTCCACGAATCTCTTCAAGGCCGATGTGAGCTCCCAGCTTGAGCGCGCCCATCAGATCGAGAGCACGCCGGATGAGCAGTCCCTTCTCCGCGCATTGGGCCGCGTCCAGCCGGTCCAGCGGGCAGTGGTCGCACCGCTGGCCATCCTCCTCCGGCGCATCGGGGCACAAGCCGGGATCGCACAGTTCCTCGCGGCGCAGCGCCCAATGCACCAGGAATCGGAACGACGGATCATCCGGCCACTCCCCGACTAAAAACTTGCGTTGCAGTCCTCCGCGAACGCCGTGTCCATCGCGTCGATCGCCGCTTTCACCGCGACCGCCTGGTGGATGATGGGCACGTCGCCGACGTATCCCTCGGTGGCGGTGATGAGTCTCTTGTAGAGCGTCGCGGCTGACCCGATGTTGATGGTCACCTCCTGCCGGCCGAAGGGCAAGTCGAGCAGCCGCGCGAAGCCGCGCCGATACTCGAAGACGTCCTTGGCCGAGGGCATCTTCAGTAGGTGTACTGTCGTCGCGCCCAGGACACGAAGAGTGACCTTAAACGTGTCGCCGTCGGGGACTACATCGTCCACTTCCGCCAGGCTCAACTGCTCGACCACCTTCATGGCCTCGAAGGCATCGATCTCCGGGTCGTCACCGTCGCGGATCTTCGTCAGCAGCGCGGCGTCCACATCTTCACCGTTGGCGACGGTGGTCTCGGAGATCCCGCGCCCCAACTGCTTCACCATCACCTTGCGGCGCCGCTGGCGGGCGACCCATTCCTCATCGGACGGAAAGCGGACGCGAACGGTTTTCACGCCGGCCGGAGTCCGGAGATTGATTGCGATGGGCCTGCTCGCGTCGAATACTGCGGTTTCCATTGGTTTGATCCTCTCTACTGGCAGATGGCATCCACGCCGCATTTGGCCACCGCCGTGATGATGCCGTTGGTGGCGTCATAGATCGGAGTGCAGTCCACCGCGACCGTAACGATCTGGTCCGTCTCGCCCACGTCCGCCGTGGCGAACGCCACCTTCTGCCAAGTGATGTCGAGCGAATTGTTGGCGTCGAACTGGAGGTGGATCACGGCCGTGCCGGTGGTCTGCGCCTTGAGCAGCGTCGACTCTGTGGAGTTGTGGTCGAAACGAGCCACGAACTTGAGGGTGCCCACCCGGTTGCCGAACTCCAGTCTGCCGCGAATCGCGCCGGTGGTCGCGTCGCCCGACGTCTGGAAGCCGGAGCCAGGAAAAAAGCCCGCATCCATCCGGATGTTGTTCTTCCACGACGTTTCGAGCGAGACGATGTTCTTGCTCGTGACGTAGTCGACGCCGTTGATGGTGAGCGTCAGGGACGCGGAAGGCAGGAGCTTCTCCACCGTCGCCGCCGGCATGGTGATCGCCGAAGGCTCCGTCAGTTTCCCGCAACCTTGGAACTCGACGTTGATCTTGCTGTTGGCGCGACCCGGGCCCGAGCCAATCGAGATCGTCCACCCCTCGACCGCGCAACCGGGCAAGAGCCGGTCAATCACGGAGCCGGCACCCGGGCGGATCTGTTCCACGAACGAGAAGTACGGCAATTCGGTCGCGTCGCCGTTCGCCGGGATCAGCGGAGTGCAGGTGTAGATCCAGTTGCCCGCGGATCCGCTCTTCACGACCTTGCCCAGGCCGAAGCACATGGCCCATGCAGCCATCTCTGCACTCAGGTACTTCTCGAGCGTGCCGCCCGTGTCCCAGGAGGTCTTGAACGTGGTCGTCGCGAACTCGTGGCCCTTGCCATACTCCGCGGCGTCGTTCTCCGTGTTCAGTTTCGGGTTAGCGAGTTGGGCGTTTAGCTTCTTCAGGCGCCACATCGCCGCGACCAGATTCGCGGTCGCGATGTCGGCCTGCTTGCCGAAGCCAAAGCAGATTTGTACCTCTTTGGGGTGGGCCCCTCGACTGAGACAATCAGTTAAGACACTGCTTACCGCTCGCTGAGAATCCATTGTACGACAACCGGGTTCGATTGCAGAATTGTGTCCGTGTTCGACCGCGGACTCATTCTCACCTTGCAGGCGATCCGCCGCCAGCTCGCGGCGATGCCTCATGACCTCTATCTGATCCGTCTGATTCACCATGCCACCAAAAGGCCTTTCCCGGGCGAACGGCTTTGGACGGCGTCCCAACTGACCAATGCGGCAACCGTACGATTTCTGCGTATTCGCAATCGTGAGGGATGCGACGTCTACATTCACCCTTACGCCGAGGACCGGAACGCAGGCTATATTCTGGTCGATCTGGACGGCGCCGACCAGGCGGTCGTGGACCGGATGCGAGCCAATGGGCATGAGCCCTGTGTGGTGCTGCAGACCAGCCCGGGTCATCTCCAGGCCTGGGTTCGCCTCAGTAGGTCCACGCTGCCGCCGGCAATGGCCACGGCTGTCGGCAAGCAGTTGGCCCACACCTATGGAGGCGACTTGGCCAGCACCGATTGGCGACATCTGGGAAGGCTGGCCGGCTTCACCAATCAAAAACCCCAACGCCGCTTGCCCGACGGATGGGCGCCCTGGGTGAAGGTCGTGTACGCCTGCGCTGGTATGGCGCGCAACGCCGATGCCTTGCTGCGGGCCATTACGGAGTTCCCCCTGCCCGCAGGAGCACCGACGGCTGGACCTCCACTCAGCGACCGATCCAACGGCATTGGTACGGCGCCAGAGGATGCCCCGCCACCAGCGACTGCCGCACAGGCGGTGGAGATCTACCAAGTCTGGATGAAGCGATGGCGGATTAGGGAGCGTTTTCCGCAGCCGGATTGGAGCTCGATTCCGCTGCAACAGCGCTGGTTCGCGCTCGCTGAGCAGTACCTGGACAGTGACGACAAATGGAGCGCGATGGCGCGGCGCGCAGCCGCCTCCACTCGCTGGCTCGTGTACTGCTTGGAGAGCCGCAGAATGCCGAGGCAAGAGCGGTAACCCTGTTCCGGATGGCGCTTGCTGGCCATGATGCGATCCAACAAATCGGCGGTCGCCGGACCGATCGTCTTGGCCCAGTCCACCAGTCGGGAGTAGCTAAGCTAGCCCGCAAGATCTGAGTATTCGTCTCTCAGATTTCGCCTCCCGGTGTCACCGTTGCGGGACGTGACAAGCTGTCGCGATCAGCATTCAGCGGTCAGCCTGCAACGGTGGGCGTTGCGCTTTCCATGGCGACGATCGGCCCACCGGACGACGCGGTTTCGGTGTCGCCAGCGCTTTGGTGTCGTCAGCACGGGCCATGGCCTCACGATTTAGAGGGTGGATGGAGAACTACCGCGTGCCGGCGCCTTCAACCAACCGGAGGAGGCGATCGACACCGGGGACGGGAAACCTCTCGCGCACACCGGTGGGCCAGCGGACGGTCACTTCCGCGGCGGTCGCGCCGCCCAGTCCGAAGTGCAGCCGCAGATCGGATGCCGACGTGAAGCTCGACTGGCTGAGAACGGGCTGCGCCTGCAGCCTTCCCGCCGACTGCACGGTGACCGTGGCGCCGATGGCCGCGCGATTCGACCGCGTCCCGGCGAGTTGAACCTGCAGCCAGTGATGCGCCGATTTCAAATCATTGCGAAGCAGGCTCGGCGGCTCGTTTCGATTCCAGATCACGATATCGAGATCGCCGTCGTTGTCGATATCGCCGGCCGCCAGGCCGCGCGAGGAATGGCGCTCTCCCAGCGCCGGGCCCGCTTCGCTTCCGAACTGCTCGAACCGCCCGTTTCCGAGGTTGCGGAACAGCAGAACGGGCGTGCGGTAAGGATAAGCGGGCAGCGACCGCTCGGTGTCGGGATACACGTTTCCGGTGGCGATGAGAATGTCGGGCAGACCGTCGTTGTCGAGGTCCGGCATGGCTGCGCCCCAGGAAACGTACCGGGTTTCGACTGCCAGGCCGGCTTTCAGCGAGACGTCGCTGAACTGCCCCTTGCCGAGACCCTGGTACAGCGCGGGCGTATCGTCGGCAAAGTGTGTCTTGAGCGCGTCGAGGATTCCGTCACCGTTGAAATCGGCGACCGCCAGCCCCATGCCGGCCTGCTCCATACCGTCCTGGTTCAAGGCGAGGCCGCGCTCGATGCCCTCCTCGGTAAAGGTACCGTCATGGTTGTTGTGAAAAAACAGCGATGGGGTGGAGTCGCAGGCCAAATAGATGTCCTGCCAGCCATCGTCGTCGAAATCCGCCGCAACCGCTGTAAAGCCGAATGAGGAACGAGACTTCGCAATGCCCGACTTCTCCGAGACATCTTCGAAGGCGCCGTCTCCGCGGTTGCGGAACAGGAAATGGCGCCCCGGACGCAAGCCACGCGGCCCGCAGGGAGTCGCCACGCCCTTCCAGTTGCAGTTGGCGTTCGCGCCGGGCCTGGGCACGCGGCGGAGATCGTAATCGGTATAGGTCGCGACAAACAGGTCGAGTAACCCGTCGCGATCGTAGTCGATGAACGTGGCGCCCGAATACCAGTAGGGGTATGCGGGTTTCACCTTGGGGATCAAGCCCGCCTGCGCGGCGACATCGGTGAACGTGCCATCGCCGTTATTACGATACAGCGCGTTCTCGCCCCAATAGGTGACGAACAGGTCCAGGCGGCCGTCGTTGTTGTAGTCGCCGACGGCGACGCCTTGTCCCCAGCCGGTTCTGCGCAGGCCGGCTTTATCCGTGACGTCGGTGAAGGTTCCGTCGTGGTTGTTCCGGTAAAGCCGGTTGGTGGCATCGGGAGGCGTGTCATCGAAGCGCGTGCCGCTCACCACGAAGATGTCCAGCCAGCCGTCGCCATCGTAGTCGAAGAGTGCGATCCCGCCGGAAGATGTTTCGGCGAGGTATTGAACATTGGATTCGGCGCCGTACACGGTTGGATGCGTGAGCCCGGCCTGTTTCGCGATGTTGGTCAGGCGGGAGGGCCAGGGGCGGCCCGAGGCCTTCTCGCGCATGGCGGGCTTCACGTTGCGGGTGGCGATTCCCTGACCGTATGCCAGGAGCACGCAGCACATGGCCAGGCAGAGGCACGCGCGCGGGGTCATGGCTTTTTCAACTCGCCGGGCTTCATCAACGCGTCGGACTCCACGCGCTGGCGGTCCCGCTCGATCACCGCCGCCTTCAGCCGCCGCACCTCGTCGAACTCCGCCTTAGCCTCGGCCGTGCGGCCCAAAGCCTGATAGGTCCGGGCCAGCAGCAGGCGGATGGCTTCCTGGTCAGGCAGCAGCCGGCGCGCCAGTTCCAATTCGGCCAGCGCCGTCTTGTAGTCCTTGCGGCCGGCCGCGATGCGCCCCAAATGATAGTGAGGATCCGGATAAT
This sequence comes from Bryobacteraceae bacterium, assembly GCA_041485845.1. Lineage (GTDB taxonomy): Bacteria > Acidobacteriota > Terriglobia > Bryobacterales > Bryobacteraceae > OMOG01. The sequence continues at coordinate 1,145 of JBGPKH010000505.1, read as the reverse complement.
TGGCGCGCAAGGTAATGGCGCGCCGCAACAGTTTCACGCCCTCGGCGGTTCGCGCGTTGCGATCGTAGAGCACGCCGAGCTGATAGGTGGACTCGGCATCCCCAGGGTTCATAAGGAGCGCGCGCTCCAGCAGGCGGATGGCTTCTCGATCGTTGTGGTCCAGCAGCTCGAGGCGTCCCAGAGCGGTGAGGGCCGGAACGCTGTCGGGTTTCAGTGCGAGAACCTCTTGAAACAGCGCTTTCGCCTCGGTGAATCGCCCGCGCCGGTATTCGATCAATCCTTGGATCAACTTCGCCTGGCTGGGGTCGGCTTCCGACTGGCCCAGCAGTGCCACGGCGCGGTCCACGTCTCCGGCGCGCGCGTTGGCGTAGGCCAGGGAGTAGAGGATGCTGGCGTCCTTGGGATTCAGCCGGTACGACGCTTCCAACTCGGGGAGGGCGCCGCGGAAATCGCCGATCTCGGTGAGGCACAGTCCGAGCAACTGCCGCGCGCGCGGTTCCTGCGGATAGGACTTCAGAAACGTGCGCAGGTGGTCCGCTGCCGGGCCATACTGGTTGAGCCGGCCGAGCGAAATCGCCACATTGAAATGAACCGGCGCCAGCTTGGGATCGGCCTTGAGCGCTTTCTCGTAGAAGCCCACGGCCTCGCGAAACTGTTCGCGGCGGGCGCAGATGGCTCCGAGATTGGAAAGGGCCTCGGCGGATCCGGGGTGTTGGAGAAGGTACTGGCGGAAGTGCTGCTCGGCGCGAACGAGATCGCCGGACTCCAGCGCACGCCGGCCGGTATCCAGCAGGTTCTGCGGGACAGTGGCCAGCAGGGCGGTGAGCAGCAACGCGATCGGCATTCACCGTTCAGTATACGAGGTGCGGGCGTAGAGCGGGTTTACAACAGCGGCGCTGACTTAAGGGACTCTATCCGGCGCTGCGTGCAGAAATCGAGTGGCAGGCAGGCTGACGCCTTCTCGGGCCGCTACGACGATCGGATGGTGGTAAGGCGTCACGGAAGAATAACCTGGACAGTAACCAGGAGCTGATGCTCAGTGGCGACTCTGATCACCGCATCCCAGGTGGCCGGCGCGTGAGCAGCCTCTATGCGAATCGGTAGCGCCGACAAATCGCGAGCAAAACGTGCGACCCGTTCCCGGT
>JBGPKH010000504.1:0-6858 GCA_041485845.1 Bryobacteraceae bacterium | reverse complement strand
GGCCGGCCCGCGCCCCCCCCGCCCGGGCGGGGCCGGGCCCCCCGCGCCGGGCGCGGCGGGCGGGGCGCGCGGGGGGTTGGGGGATAGGTGGGTGTGCGCACGCCTCACTGTCCCTGCTTCTGGCGCATGAGGTTTTTCAATTCGTTGAAGAACGCCTCCTCGTCCTGGAAATCGCGGTAGACCGACGCGAAGCGGACGTAGGCGATTTTGTCCAGTTCCCGCAGACTCTCCATCAGGTATTCTCCTATATCTGTAGTAGATATTTCACGGTCAGGCGAGTCGCCGACCTTGGACTCCACGGAATTGACCATGTCGGCCAGCTTCGCCATGCTGACCGGCCGTTTCTCGCAGGCCTTCAGCAGGCCGTTTAACACCTTCTGGCGGTCGAATTTCTCGCGCCGGCCGTCTTTCTTGATCACCATATAGGGAACTTCATCGATCCGCTCATAGGTGGTAAAGCGCCGTTCGCAGGCCAGGCACTCGCGGCGGCGGCGAATGGTATCGCCCTCCTTAGCCTCTCGGGAATCTACTACCTTATCCTGCAAATGGTTGCAAAAAGGGCATTTCACGGTGAAACCTCACGACCGATCCGCCGCAGGCTATGCCAATCCAGGCCCTCCTTCAGGGCCAGCGCCAAGCCCACGGGAACGACTGCTACAAATGTAATAATCCAGATCAGGAGAGCGAACGCCGTCGCCAGCTCCAGCCGCACACCGAAGAGCTCCGTGAGCACCAGGATGGAAACCACCTGGATGCCGCCGCCGATCCCGGGAATCTGAACTGCCGCGCCGAACGAGACAAATCCCATAAATACCAGGACGTCGACGAGCTCCAAAGTGAACAGGCTGGAGAACGCCTGGGCCAGGCACCAGTAGCAGCCGGCGATCAGCACCCATTCCAGCACGGAATACAGAAAGACGGCGAGCAAGGCGGCGTCGCTGCGGGTGGATTCCACGCCCTGTACGAACGCTGCAATCCATTTCTCGACCTTTCGGAAACGAGCTTCCGGCAAGAACCCAACGCAGGCGAGGAGGCGCCGCTGCAAGGGTTCGGCGAGGTGGCGGAAGGAGAGCAGCAGGACCAGCACGGCGAGGGAAGCCACCCCCACAATCCGGCCGCCTACGGCCAGCACCCAGGCGAACCGCGATCCCACGAGAACTCCGGTAGCCTGCACTCGCGTCAGCGCAAAAGCGAAGACCAGCAGCGCCATCAGAAGGTCGAAAATGCGCTCCAGGACCCAGGCGGCGAACTGCGACGTTGGCGGCACGCCCTCCTTGCGGGCGATCAGGTACGGCCGAACCCACTCGCCCGGCCGTCCGAACAGGGTAATCGCGGTGAAGCCGATCACCGTCGCAGAGAGCAGATTGCGCAGCGACGGCCGGGCTTTCAGGGGCTTGAGGAACACGGCCCAGCGCAGGGCACGCACACCGTACGTCCCGCCGATGAGGACCAGCGACAGCAGCAGCCAGCTCCAGCGCAACCCCGCGAAGCCTCGGCCCGCCAGCTTCCAGTCGAACCCGCGGGCCGACAACTGCGCATAGAGGAACCACACCAGGGCGGCGGCGGCGAGTGCGCAGCCGGCCACCCATTTCCACGTATGATGGCGAATCGGACTCTCCTTCCGGGTGCATAACCGGCCGCTCCCTGGCTCGCCAAAAGGGCGAGGACGGTCGCGGCTCCGAACCTCCCGCCGGAAATGCCTGGAAATCACTGGCATGCCGGAAAGATTGAACCTATCATGATAAAGCCTCGTTTCTCCATATGGAAAGAAACGAGACGAGCATGGCAGCCGCGACGCTAGCTTTCGGGAGCTTCGAGAATCACGCAGCCGGCGACCATACTTTACAACAAGTAGTGGGTGTTCGCGGAGGCCGCAATCTGCTAGAAAGTACTTTGGATCCCGATTCCAGCCTGGTTTCCCGATGCATGCGCGGCGATGAGCCCGCGTGGGAAGAACTGGTCCGGCAGCACACCCGCAAGGTGTATGCGCTGTGCTACCGGTTCACGGGCAGCGGCTCGGAGGCCCAGGACCTGACGCAAGAGGTATTTCTGCGCGTGTTTCGAACCCTGCGGACCTTCCGCTCGATGGAAGGCTCGTTCGCTACCTGGCTGGCGCGGGTGACGCGTAACCTCTTGATCGATCACTATCGCCGCTCACGTCAAGAAAGGGTGACCGATTCGATCGAAGAACAGCTTCCCATGCTGGAAGAAGCGGGGGCGTCCGCCTCGGTGCGGCCGGACCAGGCGATGGCGGGCCGAGAGGCCAGCGAAATCCTGCAAGCCACTCTGCAAAGACTCTCGCCGGATTTGCGGGAAGCGGTAATCCTGCGCGATTTGCAGGAAATGGAGTACCGCGAAATTGCCGGTGTGCTCCAGATACCGGAGGGCACGGTAAAATCGCGAATTAACCGGGGACGGGCGGAACTGGCCCGACTCCTGCGAAAGCAGAAGCTGGCGGTATGAACTGCGCAGATATTGAAATCCTGATCTGCGATTACGTGGATGGCACGCTGGGGCCGGCCGGGAAGGCCGAGGTGGAGGGTCACTTCGCCGAATGTCCGGCCTGCGCCGAGCTGGCGCGGGATTCCGCCGCCGCGGTGACTTTCATGGAGCGCGCCGCTGGAGTCGAGCCGCCTCCGGAACTGATCACGCGCATTCTGTTCGATGCACCGTGGACCAAGGGCAAGGCCAAATCAAGACTGCGGGTGTGGCTGACCGCATTACTGAGCCCGATCCTGCAGCCCAAGTACGCCATGGGAATGGCGATGACGATTCTGTCGATCTCGATGCTCGCCAAGTTCGTGGCGCCGGTGCGGCAGCCGCAACTATCGGATTTGCAGCCATCCAAGGTTTGGGCGGGACTGGAGGATCGCGCAGTGCGCGCCTGGGCCCGGTCCGTGAAGTTTTACGAAAACCTGAAATTCGTGTATCAGATTCAAACCACGCTGCGGGATTGGCAGCAGCAAGACGAAGACCAGAGGCCGGCTAACGATCGGAAGACTGCCCAACCGAAAACCGACGATCGGAAGCTGCCTGTGAATAACCCTGCTCCGGTCCCAGGCGCCACAGCACCCGGCGGAGCGCCACTTTCGAGTCCGTCGGGAGAACCACATTGAGGGATATGTTATGAATTGCCAGAATCATGCAGAAGTGCCGGCCACGGCATATTGCCGGTCGTGCGGCAAGCCGGTCTGCGAGGAATGCCGTCGCGATGCCTACGGCACGGTTTTTTGCGCGGAGCACGCACCCGCACCCGCTGCGGCGGCGCCCGGTGGAGGGCCATGGGCCCCGCCGGGCGCCCCGTCCTATTCCCCGCCTCCGCCGGGCGCGGGAATGCCTCCGGGAGGACCGTACGGCGCTATTCCGCCAGGCCAGCCGGACGTCTCGCCCGGGCTCGCGTTTTTCCTGGGCTGGATCCCGGGAGTCGGCGCCATTTACAACGGACAGTATGCCAAGGGCCTGGTACACGCCATCGTGTGGGGAATCCTGGTGAGCATCGTGGATTCCCGCGCGACTCACGGCCTGGAACCGATCTTCGGGATGCTCATTGCCGTGTGGATGTTCTACATGGCTTTCGAGGCGTACCACACGGCCCGCAAGCGAAGATTCGGCGAGCCGGTCGACGAATATTCCAGCTTGATCTACACCAACGGGCGGAAGAGCAGCGTTCCGGTGGCAGCTATTGCGCTCATCGCTTTGGGCGTGCTGCTGCTGCTCCACACTCTCGACCTGCTGGACTTCGAATACGTTGTACGCTACTGGCCTGTGCTGTTGATTGCCGCGGGGGCCTGGCTGCTCTACGGCCGTTTGAGCGGCCACGAATCCGCGCCGCCCGAGGTGCGACATGAACGGCAGTGATGGTTCCCTGATTCGGGCCATTCGCGGCCCGATCACCCTGATCACGGTGGGCGTGCTGTTTGCGCTGAACAACTTTACGTCTTACCGTTTCAATCAGACGTGGCCCGTGATCCTGATCGTGTTCGGACTGTTGAGCCTGCTGCGGCGCGGGACGGAGAGCGTTGCGCCTTCCGCCGCCAGACCGGGCTTCCCGCCCCCGCCCTATGGCTTTCCGCCTGCGGACACTTCCTCGAGCGGCTATCGGCAGAGCTCCTACACCGGGACGTCCACCCCCGCGCCGGCATCCACTCCTACGCCCTCGGGGCCGGCGAAGGGTGGATTCGGAACGAGCGCGCCGCCGCGGCCGGGCGACCCCGGACAGACCCCTGGAGATGCGATATGAGAAGACGATCGTTCACCGGGCCGCTGCTGCTGTTGATTATCGGCGCCCTGTTCCTGTGGAACAACATGCACCCGGAATCTTCGGTTTTCGACCTGGTGGCGCGCTACTGGCCCTTCCTGCTGATCGGCTGGGGCCTGATCCGGCTGGTCGAAGTTGCGGCCTGGAGGGAGCGCGGATACTCCAGCTTCACGGGTGGCGAGGTGGTGTTGGTGGTGATGATCTGCGTCGCCGGCTCGGCCGTCTGGCAGGCGCACGAACACGGGATTCACTTCAACTCGCGAGGCCTCGACGTATTCGGCGAGCAATATGACTACGCGGTTTCGGCGCACGGCTCGGCGGCGGGCATGAAGCGCATCACGTTCGAGAATCCGCGCGGCAGCATCAAGGTGATCGGCGCCGATACGCAGGAAGTGTCGATTACGGGACGCAAGGTGATCCGCGCCTGGTCCCGCCAGGATGGCGACCGCTCCAACCAGAACACGCCGGTCGAAATCGTGCCGCAGGGCGACCGGTTGCTGATCCGCACCAACCAGGATCGCGCGCCCGACAACCAGCGCATCTCCGACGATCTGGAAGTGACGGTCCCGCGCGACATGACCGTGGAGTCGCGCGGCCGCAGCGGCGACTATGAGATCAGCGACATTTTGGGCGACGTGGAATTGGCCAGCGACCGCGCCGATGTGCGGCTCTCCCGGGTGGGCGGGAACGCGCGCCTGGAGATCGGCCGCAGCGACCTGATCCGCGCCACCGACGTCAAGGGCAAGCTCGATTTGCAGGGACGCGGCTCGGACGTGGAACTGGAAAACATCGAGGGACAAGTGACCATCAACGGAGGCTACACGGGGACCCTGGAATTTAAGAATCTGGCCAAGCCGCTGCAAGTGGAAGGCGCGCGCAACACCGAACTGCGCGTGCAGGCGGTGCCCGGCCGAATCAGCATGGATCTCAGCCAGTTCAGCTGATCCAATATCGTGGGGCCGGTGCGGCTGATCACCGGTTCGCGCGACATCAAGATGGACCAGTTCACGGAATCGCTCGAACTGGAGACGCACCGGGGGGACATCGAGCTGATGCCCGGGCGCGTGCCGCTGCCCTCGATCGAGGCGCGGTCGGGAATCGGGAGGATCGATCTCATCCTGCCGGCCAAGGCCTCGTTCGATTTGCAGGCGACCGCCGAGCGGGGGGAAGCGGTCAACGACTTCGGTCCGCCGATCGTGAAGGAGATGGAAGGGCGCACGGCGACGTTGAAGGGGAAGGTGGGGGATGGCCCCACGATCCGGCTGACCGCCAGCCGCGGCTCGGTTACGGTGCGCAAAGAAGGGACGCTGCCCAGCGAGATTCCGCCACCCGCGGGGAACGGGAAGGGGAACAAGCAGCCCAAGAAGGCCAAGGACTCCGAGATTATTTTGTAGGGGGGACATGTACCTGCGGCCGCGAGTGATGCAGTTTGTCGGCCGCGACCCGTGATAGCTGTTGGCAAGACCTGTTCGTACCAGGTATTCCTTCCTCGAGGGCAGCTTCCCAAGCTGGACCGTCGCGAGTTCGAGTCCGGTCTCCCGCCCCAAAACCCTTCATTTTCAGTCATTTTCAGTCAATCACCCAGGCGCCCAAAAAGGCCAAGGGGTCGGAGATTTTTCTGTAAAGCGGGTGGCGCGTGGCCGCCCCAGTGAAGCGATCGATCGAGAAACTCAGCGGTAAGCCTCGCGGCGGTTGCGGACGCGCAGGATCTCGATGGCATCATCGCCGGATTTGCGGAAGATGTAGCGCCAGTCGCCGACACGCAGGCGGAACTGGTGGGGGATCGAAGCCCTCGAGCTGCTTCACGTTGCCGGCCTCGGTTTCCAGAAACCGGGCCAGCGCCCTGAGTAGCCGCAACGCGGTCTCGCGATCAATGGCTCGGATGTCGGCGCGGGCTTCGCCGGAGAAGGTGACCCGCTTGGCCATTACCGGTTGGATTCTTCCGGTAGCGGGGTTTCCGCCATCTTGTGGAAGTCGTCCATCGTGAGACCAAAGTCGGCCAGGACGTCTTCCATGGGCACGCCGCCATTCTTCTCCAGCGAGGCGATGGCGGCGCGGATGGCTACAGCGTCTTCGGGTGTGAGCGGCTCATCGTCGATGGGAGCCAACGCCAGTTTGCGATCGAGGGGCGAGAGCATGCTCTCCAACAAGCCGCACACGGCGGTCAACTGATCGGCGGGCAGACGGTCGAGAAACGCGTGGGCGTGGTGTCGTTGTTGTGTGAGATCGGTTTCCATGGTTTCTACGCTTCGGCCATCACAGGTCTGACGCCTAGTGTCATTATACAGTCGGCGCCTCGGTCGCCAAGCCCGGATCCACACCCTCCAGAGATTTGACAGGAGAGCTGGAGATGCGATATGAGAAGACGATCGTTCACCGGGCCGCTGCTGCTGTTGATTATCGGCGCCCTGTACCTGTGGAACAACATGCACCCGGAATCTTCGGTTTTCGACCTGGTGGCGCGCTACTGGCCCTTCCTGCTGATCGGCTGGGGCCTGCTGGTCGAAGTTGCGGCCTGGAGGGAGCGCGGATACTCCAGCTTCACGGGTGGCGAGGTGGTGTTGGTGGTGATGATCTGCGTCGCCGGCTCGGCCGTCTGG
>JBGPKH010000503.1:0-6859 GCA_041485845.1 Bryobacteraceae bacterium | reverse complement strand
ACTCCGATGCAAACCGTCGAGCTAAAACTCAAACAGGCAAGCGCAGTCCTGGGCGTGGATCCAAAAGATCTGCAGAATCTTGTGCAGTTCAAGGTTTTGCGCCCACCGCGCCGGGACCGCTTCTACTGGTTCAACAACCGGCTTCTCTTGGAAGCGAAGGTCGCTTTCTATCTGAAGGAGTGCCTCGGCACGTCCACCGAAGTACTCGCTCGCTTCACACAAGCCCTGTCTGACAACTTGAAGGAAAAAGAAGCGGCCAGGCTGCCGTATGTTTGGCTGCGGTCTCGCCCCGCGAGAGGCACCCAGCCGGTCGAGGTTCGTATCCCTCTCAGAAAACTCGCAAAGGAGCTCGAAGAGCAACTTCCTCGCGCTGCCCTGAATCCGGATCTGCCCTGCGGAAGGAAGAGACCGGGATGGAAGCGCGAGTTTGCACGCAGGTTAGAAGCAGCCGCACGCGATTTATCCGGCGTCACGGAGCCCCAGATCATGGAGGCGATTCGCGGCTACCGGGCCGGCAAGAAGCGCTTGCCGGAGATCACCGTTGGCCCGTCGAAAAGACCGGCGTAAAGGAGTGATCGACACCTCGGTACTCGCGGCTGGAATCGCAGGATTCAAATCGTGGCGAGCCGTGAGGAATCCGAGTGCCTCGCTTCTTCGCGACTGGCTTGAGAACGCGACGTTCACCTGGCTCGTTAGCGAGGACATTCTTGAGGAATACAAGGAGGTTCTCAACAGGCTCGGTGTTCGGCGGAACCTGATAGGGGAGGTCATCAATCGGCTAAGGGAGGAAGCGGAACTCGTTGACGTCCGCTTCGCAACTGACGTGTCGCCCGATCCAGGCGACAATCCGTTCTGCGCTTGCGCAGAGCAGGGGCGGGCTGCTTTCATTGCAACCCTGAACCCAAGGGACTTCCCTCAAAAGAACCTGCCGGCGAAGGTGATCTCGCCGGGTGATCCAATGCCAACCACACGACGTCGTCGCCCGTAGGCCCACATCGTTTTCTTCTTCTACCGGAACCTCACTTTCACGTCGGGCTTGTTCTCCAGGTGCGTCGTGCCGATGAACCGCACCCGCGCCGGCGAAGACGTCATCACGATCGATTGCGTGCGCGTGCCGTCGCCGGTGAAGCGCACGCGTTGCAGCAGGTTGCCATCGGTGACCCCGCAGGCGGCGAACCCCAGGTGGCGGCCGAAAGCCAGTTCGGGCGTCGTGTAGATGCGGTTCACGTCGCGAATCCCCATGGCCTGCTTGCGCTCCTTCTGCGCATCGTCCTTCCCCACCAGGCCAGCCCAGGATCTCGCCGTTCAAGCAGCGCAGCGCCGCCCCGGTCAACACTCCCTCCGCAGCGCCTCCCGATCCCATGACCGCATGCACCCCGGTCTCCGCGACCGCCGCCGCGATCCAAGCCGAGAGATCGCCATCCGAAATCAGGCGGATGCGCGCGCCCGCTTCGCGAATGTCGGCGATCGTCTGGCGATGCCGCCCGCGATCCAGCACCACCACCAGGTCGTCCACGCCGCGTTGCAGGCGCCGCGCGATGGCCTTCAAATTGTGCTTCACCGGCGCTTCCCGGTCCACCGCGCCTTTAGGCGCCGGGCCGGCCACGATCTTGTCCATGTAGCAATCCGGCGCGTGCAACAGGCCGCCCTGTTCGGACGCCACCAGCACCTTGATGGCGCCGGCCCCTCTCGTGGCGCAGAGATTGGCGCCCTCCAGCGGATCCACCGCGATCCCACCTGCCCGCCGATATACAGCATCGGCGCCTCGTCACGCTCGCCCTCTCCGATCACGATCGTGCCGTCGAATCGCCACCGTGTCCAGACACCGTCGCATCGATTCCACCGCCGCCTGGCCGGCAGCCTTGGGGTCTCCCATGCCCATGGTGCGGGCCGACGCGATGGCGGCATCTTCGACAACGCGAAGCATTTCGAGCGAGAGCTCGAACATGTGGTAGCTTTCTCCTCATGGACAATAACACAGTCGTGGTGCTGGCAAACCCGGCGGAGCCCCAGCTCGCGATGCTGGAACAACTGCCCCCCGACACTGGAATTACGGTGGGAAATTCCGCGGAAGCCTTTGCCAGAGCTGCGTCCCGCGCCAACGTGATCTTCAACTGGTCGCTCTCCGGAAGCCTGTTGCGCGAGGTCTTCACCATGTGTCCCCGCGTACAGTGGGTGCATTCGCGCGCCGCCGGCCTCGACAACATGTTGTTTCCCGAACTGGTCGAAAGCCCCGTGCCGCTGACCAATGGAAGCGGCGTTTTCAGCCAGTCGCTGGGGGAGTTCGTGATCGCCGCCATTCTGTATTTCGCCAAGGACTTCCGCCGCATGGTCCGCAACCAGATGGCCGGCGTCTGGGAGCAGTTCGACATTCTCGAAGTGTCCGGACAGACCGTGGGAATCGTAGGCTACGGCGATATCGGCCGTGCAGTGGCCACACGCGTCTGCGCCATGGGGATGCAGGTGCTGGCGGTCAAGCGTCACGGACCGCCCCTGTACAACGTAGACCCGCTGGTCAGCCGCATCTACCCACCGCATGAGCGCATCGAGATGCTCTCGCGCTGCGACTACGTCGTGGTCTCGGCGCCGCTGACCGCCGAGACCCGGGGGATGATCGGGGAGGACGAATTCGCCGCCATGAAGCCCGAGGCCGTGGTGATCAACGTCGGCCGCGGCCCCACCATCGACGAAACGGCCATGATCCGGGCGCTCTCGGAAAAAAGGATTAAAGGCGCGGCGCTGGATGTTTTCGACTGCGAGCCCTTGCCGGACGGCCACCCCTTCTACACGCTCGACAACGTGCTGCTCTCGCCGCACTGCGCGGACCACACTTACGACTGGATGGAGCAGGCGATGCAGTTCTTCATCCAGCAGTTCGAACGATTCCGCAAAGGAGAGACGCTGCTCAACCTGGTGGACAAGAGGCTGGGCTACTGAAATGACGTGGGGCAGAGGGAATGCCGGATTCTCGAAAGGCGCCCCATCCACTTCCGTTCCGGAGAAGAACTCGGCGCCTCGGCGTTTCGGCGGTTAACCCAATCCCATTCGGTTCCAGCTTCGCCTGCCCCTCCCGCCGCCCGTGCAATAATCGGACATCATGCTCCCCGATTTGCGTTATGCCTGGCGCACGTTCCGCCACAGCCCCGGGTTGATTGCCGCCGCGATCCTCGCGACCGCCCTGGGGGTCGGCGCCAATACCGCGATCTTCAGCGTGATTCATGCCGTGCTGCTGCGGCCGCTGCCCTACACACCTCCCAGCTTCGACACACGCTCGAGCAATTCCGTGATGCCGCGGACGCGCGGGATCGGCGTCCGCATGGCGCTCGGCGCGCAAGCCGGAGACGTGGTGCGGCTGATCCTCTCGAGCGGCCTGGGGCTGACCATGGCGGGCGTGGCGATCGGGGCCGCCGGCGCCCTGGCCCTCACCCGCCTGATGCGCAGCCTGATCTTCGGCGTCAGCGCGTCGGATCCACTCACCTTCGCGGGCGTGGCTGCGGTGCTGATCGTGGTGGCTGCCGTGGCCAGCTTCGTTCCGGCGCGCAGGGCCGCGCGCGTGGACCCCATCGACGCGCTACGGATGGAGTAGATGCCCAAGCGGATTTCGCCCGCGCTCGGGATCGCGCTCCTGTTCGTCCTCTGCGGCCTTCCCTTTCTACGCTTGGCCGGACTCCACGTGGACGCCAGCTCGGAGCTGACCTGCTTTTATTCGTGTTCGGGGCCGGTCTTCCGGCCGAGCGTGTTCGGCTACGATGTTCCTCTCATGGTGCTGCCGTATCTCGGCGCCTTCAAGGGGTGGCTGTATCAACCTCTTCTGAGCTCACTTGAGATCACGGCCTTCGTCCTGCGCCTCCCGCTGTTACTCGCCGCCGCGGCTTCCGTGTGGATGTTCTTCGCGCTCCTCGAGCGGACCGTGGGGCGCGGCGCGGCCATCGCCGGAACCCTGCTCCTGGCCACCGACGCGAGCTTCGTGATCTCTTCTGCTCTCGATTTTGGCCCAATCGTCTTTCTTCACTTTTTCCTCCTCGCCGGCGTTTTGCTCCTGCTCCGCTTCGATCGGACGCGCTCGCCGCGCTGCCTGGCCCTGGCCTTCTTTCTCTTCGGACTTGCTCTGTGGCACAAAGCGCTTTTCATCTGGATGCTGGCCGGACTGGTTGCCGCCGCGCTCGCCGCTTGCCCGCGGCGAGTGCACGTGCTCTTTTCCCTGCGCCGTTTCGCGCTGGCCGTGGCGTTCCTCTGCCTGGGCGCCGCGCCGCTCCTGGTTTACAATCTGGCCAGCCGCGGCGCCACGTTGCGTACCGGCGACGTGATGTCTGCCAGCTCCTCCCTAAGGCTGAAACTGTGGGAACTGAAGGACACCCTCGACGGTTCGGCGATGATGGACCACCTCACGGAGTATCCCTGGAAGCCCGGACCGTCAAGGGCTCCCTCCGGCCTGCCGGCCAGGATCTCGGTTCGACTCAGGTCCGCCATGGGCCGTCTCCAGTCGAACTGGATGCTGTTCGGACTCCTGGCTTCCGTCTGCCTGCTCCCCTGGCTCTGGTTCACGCCCGCGCGCCGCGCCGCGGTCTTTGCGATCGTCTACCTGGTCACCGCCTGGACCCAGATGGCGGCCTTGCCCAACACCGGTGCAGCGGTACACCATGCCATCCTGCTATGGCCGTTCCCGCATTTTCTGATGGCCGTCGCCGGGGCCCAGCTCGCGCGGAGATTCGGGCGCGCCGGCACTCGGTCGCTCACCGCCGTCCTGGTCCTGATGGCGGGTTGCAACGTCCTTCTGCTGAACCAGTACGCGGCCGGCCTCGTAACTCGTGGCCCCACCGCGGTCTTTACCGACGCCATCTACCCCCTCTACGACTTCCTCGGCGGCCTGGGACGCAGGCACTTCGTCGCCGTCGACTGGGGCTACGGGGACACGCTCTGCCTGCTCTCCGACGGCGAAATGGACGTGGAGGACATCAGCTTCACGCTGAGATTGCAGTCCGATCCGGAGGCCGTCCGCGCCCTGGTTTCGAAGCCGCGAACCGTGTTCATCGGCCGCGTGCGGGCCGACGAACAGTTCCCCGGAGTGCACGCCCTCCTCACCAGGACGGCCGAAGAAATGGGTTACTCCCGCCAGGTCCTGCAAGTAATCGAGGATCGCAATCGCCGTCCCAGATTCGAAGTCATGCGCTACGCCCCCAGGGTTGAAGTGGAGGGCCAGTCCAGGTGAACTGCCGTGCATCTATAGTAGAAAAGCATGCGTCACGATCTGGTCGTCCTGTACGAGCACCCCGAGTGGCAGAAGCCGCTGTTCTCCGCCCTGGAGCGCCGCCAAGTGCGGTTCGCCCCATTCGACCTCAAGCGCGGAGCCTTCGACCCCGACAGCGTGCCCCAAGCGCCGGTCTACTTCAACCAGGCCAGCCCCAGCGCCTACCTGCGCGGCAACACGCGCGCCGTGCCGTTGGCTCTCTCCCTCATGCGCTCGCTCGAATTGGCCGGGGCGCGAGTCCTCAATGGTTCGCGGGCCTTTGCGCTCGAGCTCAGCAAGACTACGCAAGCCGCGTTGATGCGGAATCTGGGGATTCCGCACCCGCGAACCCTGGCATTCAACGACGTCGATGCGGCGCTCGCAGCCTGGGGAGATCGCTGGCCCGCGCTGCTCAAGCCCGAGCAGGGCGGAAGCGGCGCGCGCATGTGCCTGCTGCGCTCCGCCGATGAGTTGGTCCGCCTGCTGCGCGACCGCCCCGATCTCTGGCTTCCCGATCACCTGCTCACGCTTCAGGAGTACCTCGAAGTCGATCCGTCTCTGGGCATCGTCCGCATGGAGTTTCTCGGTGGAGATCTGCTATACGCCATGCGCGTGGTCTCGCACGGCGCGTTCAATCTGTGTCCGTCCGAGACGTGCAATCCCGAAGGCGGCGGTTCGCGCTGCGAGGTCGCCGAGACCAAACCGATCCGGCCCGTCGAGTTCCATCCGTATCAAAGCGTGCCCCGCGAAGCTGTGGAAGCGGGCAAGAGACTGGTGGCCGCGGGCGCGCTGGATGCCGGCGGTATCGAGTACCTGGAGGCTCGCGACGGCCGCCTGGTGTTCTACGACATCAACGCCAACTCCAATCTCCGCGCGCCCATCGCTCGCGTCTTCGGCTTCGATCCCTTCGAGCGCGTGGTCGATTTTCTGGTCTCACAAATCATGATCTTCTCCTCCTGACTCGTTTGTATCGGCGGGGCATTGTCTCTGCCGGCCATCTCATAAGGCGAAGAACCTCGCCAGTTTTCTTGCGCGCGTGAAGGTCCGGCTGCGAGTCGCTCCCGGCTCGCCCGCGGCATGGCTGCTGCGCGCGCTCGTTCGGCTACATGCTGAACAGGCAATTTACATGGTGAAATCCTTTCATTCGATAACATGAAACATCACAATGCAGACCATTGGCCCGTACCAACTTCTGGAAGAGTTGGGCCGTGGCGCCATGGGTGTGGTCTTCCGCGGATTTGATCCCGCCATCGGCCGGTGGCCATCAAGATCATCCAGACCGGCCAGTTCGCCAGCACCCTGGAGCAAGCCGAGCTCAAGCTGCGATTTGCCCGCGAGGCCTCGGCCGCCGGCAAGCTCTCCCACCCCAACATCGTCACCGTTTATCAGCTTGGCGACGATGGCGACGTGCAGTACCTGGTCCTGGATCTCGTCAACGGCAATTCCTTGGAAAAGACGATTTCTAATCTAACCGCCGGCCTTCAGATGGGATATACAGCCGCGCATAATTAAAGGGACATACATGGCTACCCGATACTTGTCGGCCTTCGGCCGGTTAAGGCAGGCCGCGCAGCGCTGCTGAGTTCCCGCGGCCTACCACGTCTGTTCTGGGCTGGGCGTCGTGTCGAGATT
>JBGPKH010000502.1:0-6866 GCA_041485845.1 Bryobacteraceae bacterium | reverse complement strand
CTCCTCAAGTGGGACCACAACTTCGGCGCAAGGGACCGGTTCTACGCCATTTTCAGCGAGTTCCACGGATACGAGTACCGCTCCACCAACACCTTCGAAAAGCCGCTGGCCCAGGGCAACATCGACAACAACCGCACCTTCACTGGCCTGAACCTGGATGAGACCCACGTGATCTCGCCCACCGCGGTGCTCGACCTCAGAGCCAGCTACTTCCGGTTTACGCAGTACAACCTGAACTACTCCGATGTGGCCCGCCGGATCACGCCTGCGTCCATCGGCATGACCCAGATGCCGCACTCCCCGGGAGTGAGCGATTCCGTGATCCCCAGCATCTCGATCGGCGGATTTCAGAGTCCCATCTTCGGCCCCACCGGCGATTCGCTGACGTTCGCCCCCTACAACCGCTGGATCTTCCATCCCAACGTGACCTGGACCAAGGCCAGGCACACCTTCCATTTCGGGTTCGAAACCAACTACGAGACCCGCGGCAACCTGGGACCCGGCGCGGCCTATGGCGCCTTCACCTTCGGCAGCAACCTGACGCAGCAGGCCACCGACCGCGCCTCCACCACCAATGGCGGGGTCGATACGTACATGGGAGTCGCCTCGCTGTTGCTGGGCATGCCCACCAGCGGCACCATCGCCAACAACGGCAGCCTATATGGCACCCGCAGCTACTTCTCCTGGTATGCGCAGGATACCTGGAGGGTCACCAATCGCCTCACGCTCGATATCGGCCTCCGCTACGAGTTCCAGCTTCCCTACAAGGAGCGCTACGACCGGACGAGCTCGATGTTCGACATCAACACGGTGAATCCGCTGAGCGACCAGATCAAGGCGCAGTGGCTCAAGCTCCAGGCGCAGTATAACGCCGGCAATCCGAAGTATCCCTACCCCGACCCTCCGGCGGCATTTTATGGCGTATGGCGATTTGCCGGCAGGGACGGTCTGCCGAGGCGAATCAAGTACACCGATTTCACCACGGGCGCCCCGCGTCTCGGGTTCGCGTACCGCCTGGGTGAGAAGACCGTGATCCGCGGCGGCGCCGGCGTCTTCTATCAGTCCGATACCACCACCAACAACGGAAACACCGGCTTCAGTGTTTCCACGCCCTATCAGAATTCCATCAACGTGAACGGCGTGCCGATGCCGCGGGCCTGCTTCCCGGATGGCACCCCCGCCAGCAATCAGTGTCTGACGGGGCCGCCGGTTGGAGCCTACTCGCTGGTCAACCCGTTCCCCGAGGGCCTGGCGAGCGCGCCGGGCGCTGCCGCCGGACTTCTGGCGAATGTCGGGCAGAGTTCCACCACCAACATCCTGCATTTCAAGACCCCACGCACCTATCAGTATTCGTTCGGAATTCAACACCAATTGCCGTGGAGGATGATGCTCGACGTCTCCTTCGCCGGCAACCTCGCCCAATATGACAGAACCGGCTCCGGCTTTGACATGGGCCATCCGCAGGACCTGGTCGGCATTCAGAACCAGCAGATCGCCATGCAGGATCCGGCCATCTTCAACAATCAGTTGCCCAATCCGTTCCAGAACATCCTGCCCAGCACCATCACCAGCCGCGGCAGCAACGCCACCGTCAGCCGCTCCTCGCTGCTGGATTCCTTCACTCTGTGGAACGGTTACAACGCCAACGATATCCCCGGCCGGCATTTTCGTTCCGACGCGCTCCAGGTGCGCTTCGAAAGACGCTCCTTCTCCGACAACAGCGCCTCGGGCATCCTGACCTGGGTGTTCTCCTACACTTTCAGCAAGGAGTACTTCCTGGATTGCTGCATCGGGCAGTCCTGGCAGTCCAAGACCGGCGCCGTCCTGAAGATGGACGTCAACAACGCCGGCGCCGTGGTCGGCAACCTGGTCACCTTCCCCATGAACAGCCAGCAGGACATGTACTATACCCAGTACGATTCCGCCAACAAGCCCCATCAGTTCGCCTTCAGCGGCGTCTGGGACCTGCCCTTCGGCAAATACCGAAGGTTTGGTAACAGCGTCCACGGTGTCGCGGACAAACTGATCAGCGGCTGGCGCTCGGACTTCATCTTCACCTACATCTCGGGCAACGCGCTGGGGCTGCCGGGCCCGGTCAACTTCTGCGGCGACTATACCAATTATGTCGATCGGGCCACGGGAAAGCCTACCGGCCAGACCCCCGAGCACTGGTTCAACAACGATCCCAAGTGCTACGCCAATCTTCCGTCGAACAGCATCAACAACTACTTCCCGCCGCGGTTCTCCGGCAACGTGGCGAATCCGGCCAAGCCGCAGTTGAACGTCGCGCTGGTGAAGACCACGGCGATTTCGGAGCGCTACAAGATCACCATCCGTGCCGAATCGTTCAACCTGACCAACACACCGATCCGGCCCGGTCCGAGCACGAGCTTCACCAGTTCCACGTTCGGCATCCTGGCGAACGCACAGCAGAACTTCCCGCGCCTGGTCCAGTTGGCGTTGCGGTTGGACTTCTGAGGTAGGAGATTCTTTGATGACGATTCGCAAGCGATTCATTCTCGCGGGCGCGTGCTGTGTCCTGGCTGCTGTCCAGCAGCTTCCGGCGCAGAACAACACGGTCGAACTGTACGGCGGGTATGTCTATACCAAGGCCAATCCGGAGGCGCCGTTACCCAAGGCCAACATGCACGGCTGGGTCGGTTCCCCCACCGCCTATGTCACGCGATGGTTGGGATTCGGGGGTGAGATCTCGGCGGTATTCGGCGACATCGCCAAGGAGGTCAGCGCGCCTGGTCCGCACGCCAAAGAGTACAGTTACCTGTTCGGGCCGCAACTCCGCTTTGTAGACAAGGCGAAAGCCCAGGCCGGCGTAAAAGTGCTGATCGGCGGCGCCTTCGCCCAAGTCAACTTGGCCTCTGCCACGACGGTGCCGCAGATTCAGGCGCTCACCGCCGCGGGCTACAGCGGATTCAACCAGACCAAGTTTGCCATGATGATCGCGGTCCCCGTGGATTACAGCGTGAGCAAACTGCTAGCCATCCGCGTGGAGCCGGGCATCTACATGACCGACTTCAACAAAACCAAGCAAGCCAATTTCCGCTTCAGTGCCGGCCCCGTCTTCCGCTTCGGAGCAAGGTAACAAAGTAGGACAGGCCTCCCGGCCTGTCCTCCCGGCCTGTCCTCCTTTCTTCGCCCCGCGTGATAGGCCATCGCCGCGACCGAACTGGGCGTGGCGCTGTTCACCGCATCCCAGCTCGCGGACGCTGAGGAACTGTTCAAGGCGGCGCTGGCGATCGCCCCGGCCTACACCGGCGCGCGCTTCGACCTCGCCAGCGTGCCAGCCGCGCGGCTTGTGGGAATCGGCGGCAAACGAGTTCCGGCAGCTCCAACAGCGTGGCCGCACCGAAATGTGCCAGACTGAAGTTTCCGCTCATGGCACGCCGTACCGATCAGCAGACCTCGTTCTACCAGGACTTCGCACCAACCCGCGAGGGGAATCCCCTCTTCTGTCACCAGGAGTTCCTGGAAAAAATGGAGGAGAACCGCGGGAACACGGTGGGCAGGAGGGCCGCGCTCCTGCTGCAACGCTTGCTGGTGGACCTGCGCCGCCAGCACTACAAGCCGACCCAGGGCGATAACCGCGGCTGGCGGCGGTCCCCTTTGGGCGGAAACCACGGCAACCACTTTTACGCCTGGTGGGCGCCGCGGGGCGCCGCGCCGCTGAAAGCCAGTCCGGAATTCGAGTCGGCGCCCGAAGGCTCGATCTTCCTGCGCGATATTCGCCATCACGACGACCACCGTCCTCTGAATCCGCAATCCATCGCCGATCACTACCTCCCCATAGGAGTGAAGGAGCTCCGCCAGGAAGATTACGTTCCGGCGCCCTGGACCAAGGACCAGGCGCGTTTTGCCGAGGCGCGCCAAAAGGTCCGCATCATCAAAGGATTTCCGGGATCGGGCAAGACCACCGCCCTGTGGCACGCGGCGGACATGGCGGGCCGGAAGTCCATCCTATATATCACCTATTCGCCGGAGCTGGCAGCCCTGGCGCGGGACCACTTCGACAAGTTCGCGCCGTCCTACAAGCGCTTCCACGTGGTGACGTACTCGCAGTTCCTGAGGCAACTGCTGGGAAGCGACGCGCCGTTCGAAGCGGTTCGCCAAACGCGCACGGCTTTCGTCAAGGAAGTCTCGGGCTTCTCCACCACGATTCTCGGCCCATGGGCCAACGAGAAGGCCGGACTGTACGACGAAATGCACGCCCACCTGTTCGGCGCGATGATGCCGTTCCCGATCGGGCGGTTTCCGGGATTTCCGGAGCGGCGCATTTCGGCGCGGCAATACCGCGATTTGCGGGAGCGCTCGATCGGGCGTGTGGCCGCCGAAGCGGCGCTCGAAGTCAGCGAAACCCTGCGCCGGCGCGACGCTCGCAGCGTGGAACAGCGCTTCTTCCCGGAGTTGGACCTGGCGTGGCAAGCGGTCCAGAAGATTCGCGCGCATGGGGCCGGCCAATTCGCGGACTTCGATTGCATGGCCATCGACGAGGTGCAGGACCTGACGCCCATCGAGGCGCTGGTGGCGGTCGAACTGGCGGCGGCAGTGTCGGCCTCGGGGCCGCTTCTCAATCTGCTGGTGGCCGGAGACGAGGCCCAGACCGTCCGCCCGACCGACTTCGAATGGGGTTGGTTCCAGGACTTGATTCACTTCCGTCTCTCGTCTCCCGTGGAGTTCAAGCTCCAGACCAACCTGCGCAGCCCCAAGCGGATTGCCACGCTGGTAAACCGGATCTGGGATCTCTACGGCGCCATCGCCAAACAGGAGCGCCCGGGGGGCATCGGCGTAGCGGAGATCGACGACAACGCCGGCGACCAGGTGATTCTCTGTAGCGCCACGCAGGGACCCGAGCTGGACGAGCTGCTGGAGGTTTTTTCGGAGCGCGAGGGCCTGGCCCTCATCGCCATGGGGGAGGAGGCGCCGGCGTACGTGCCCGAACGTCTGCGCGACCGCGTGCTCACCACCTTCGAGGCCAAGGGACTGGACTTCCAATCGGTCTGTATCCTGGATGCCGGGAGATGGCTGGACCGGGTGTTGCAGAATCGCGAACGGGGGCGTGGCCTGGAGTTGGACGATCTCAGCAAGCGCCTGGCCATCGACCAGTTGCGCGTGGCGCTGAGCCGGCCGTCAGAGCGTTTGTACTGGGTGGACGTCAACCCCAACGATCGCATTCTGAGCCACTCCCAGAATATGCTCTCCTTCGGTTCGGACCGCGCCTACCCGGTGGTCCCCGCGGTGTTGCTGAAGACCCTGGAGGAGGAGGCGCTCGATCCCGAGGAGCGGGTCCGTCTGTGTGAGAGCGATGCGCGCCAGTTCCTGGGCGTCAAGCCGGCGCTGGCATGGTCGCGGGCCCGGCAGGCCATCGCGCTGCTGGGCGAACTGGGGAGTAAGTTCTCAGTGGCGGATCCGGCGGCGCGCATTTCGGCGCACATGACGCTCTGCCAGGTGGCGTTCACGCTGGCATTTCGCAAAGTGGGGCTTCCCTCGGAGATGGGGCGCATGGACTTGTACGGAGAGGCGGCGCGCAGCGCGGAGGCATCGGGACGGTACGGCCTCGCGCACCTCATCATTAGTATTGGGCATTATGAGCGCGATTCCAGCACGGATAAACTGACCGGAGCGATGCAGTTTGCCTCGGCCCTGGGCCGTTACCGCAAGGACATGGAACCGTGGCTGCTCCAGGAGCTGCAACCGCGGAGCGCGGCGTGGCTTCAGGCGATCGAGGACGAGGCCGACCGCGCGCCGGCGCTGGTGGTGCAAATGCTGCCTGCGATGTACTCGCTATTCGTCCCGCTGGAGGCGCAGGCGCGCACGGCACGTCTGCGCGAGAGGGCGGTCCGGGCACTGATGAAGGCGGGAGCCCACGCGCTGGCGCTGCCGATTCTCAGCGAATTGGCCGGCGCCGACCCGAAGCTCGTGGCGGAGTGTCTGGAAGGAGTCGGCGATCTGGAGAAAGCGGCCGCGGGGTACCTCCAGGCCGGCAGCGCGGCAGACGCTCTGCGCTGCTATCGCAGTATTCCCGATTTCGACAAGACGCTCGAGCTGCTGGACCGTGTGGGCGCGCACCCGGCCCGGGAATCGCTGTTATGGCTGCGGCAGATGCGCGATCTGGCTAGCCGTCGTCCGGCGGAGTTTCAGAAGGCGATTCTACCGGCGGAGAAGCAACTGCTGGAGCAGGTGCTAGAAACGTCATTGGGGGTGGCGCGCAAGAAGCCCGCCGCCAAGCGGACCAAGGCGGCCGCCAAGACGCCGGCGAAGAGACCGGTGAAGGCGCCCAAGAAGGAGTTCTTCTAACAGTCACGGTCGCGGCTCTGGTTGGCGGGAAGCGCCACATTTCCGAAAGGACTTCTAAAGTTTTTCGCCAGCCGGCCGATCTGATGGGTGACATGCACAATGAACCCTGGCGGGTGGCGCGGTTTCGGCTTGTTTCCATAGTTGCGCTGCCGGAGATCCGGCAACCGACTCCTTCCCCCAAACCTGCTACCGATCTTTCCTGGTTCCCAGCCACCTTCTTCAGAGACCCGACAAGCGCCGCGTCCCCCGCCTGGTAGTTTGCGGGCCTCCCCCTCAAGTTTTTCCGCCGCCCATCCGATAGATGAGCTGTAAGGAAACGGCGATGAAAAGAACGGTATTGCTCGCGTATCTGTTGGCCGGTAGCTGGTCGGCCTTTGCACAAGCTCCTACGGTGGACAAAACTGCGCTGACGTTCACCTATCTGTACAACAGCGGGACGTATCCCAAGGCGCAGACGCTGAAAGCTACATTGCCGGCTACGGTTCTCAGCTCCACGGTGATGGCGGTCGACGTCTGGTCGTCGCCAGCGGGCTGGCTAACCGTAACCCCTGCCGGAG
>JBGPKH010000501.1:0-6875 GCA_041485845.1 Bryobacteraceae bacterium | reverse complement strand
GGCCTACGGTGTTGCGGCCCTCGTCAGCCGACGGGCTGCTGTTTCCTTAGTTCTTTCATCTATTCATCAACTTGCATGCGGACCAATGTTTACGGCCCGTCCGCGAAGAAGATGACCCTGGTTTTGCGAAAGTCGGGCTAGTGGCTCGCTGCCGGCGAGAATTGCCTTGGCGGGAGCGCTGCTGGAGTCGGAGGAATCCGCTGAGAGTCACCGCGGCCCGTGGGGCTTTCGGGTCGAAGAGAAGGCGTGGGCGATCATCGAGCCTTTGTCTCTCGCGATGTTCGATTCCCCGGAACTGCCAAGGCCGAATACCGGGGACGGCTCCGGCTTCATGCGGCCTCTATCCAGATCGCGGGCCACCAGGCGGCGCAGATACTCAGCGGGAGAACCACCCCGTGACATCATGATGGCGCCATCATAACGCGCTACTCCCACCGCAATGCCGCCAGCGGCTCCGTCCTCGCCGCCCGCAACGCCGGACCGTACGCCGCCGCCCCCGCCACGCAAATCAACAACACACCAACCGCCGCCGAGAGGAACCCATCAAACGTGTGCGTGCCGGCCAGCACTCCGGCAAGCACACGGTTCGCCGCGGCCGCTCCGCCCAACCCCAGCGCCACGCCGCCAAACACCGGCGTGAGCGCCTGGCGCAGAACTAATTGCATGACATCCCGCCGCTGCGCCCCCAGAGCTACACGGATGCCCACTTCCCGAGTCCGCGCGCTGGTCGTGTACGCGACCACGCCATAAATCCCCACCGCCGCCAGTATCAGCGCCACGCCGGCGAATACACCAAGCAATAGCCCCAGAACCTGCTGCTGCGAGAAGGATTCCGAAACCACATCCTCGAGCGTCCTCACATCGAACACCGGCTGATCCCGATCCACCGACCAAACCTCGCTCCGCGCCGCGGCGGCGATGCGCCGGGGATCGGAAGACGTGCGCACCAACACGTGCGCGATGCGCGTTGGATTTTGCGGATACGGAAGATACATCTGCGGCAGCGCCGCCTCAGCCAGGCCGTCCTCGTTGACGTCCGAAACCACTCCCACGATGGTCAGCCGGGCCTTTTTCGAATAGGGAATCCAGAACGCATTGCTCTCCGGGAATTGCGGTCGAATCTGTTTTCCGATTGCGCTCCCGCCGGGGAAGAACCGGCGCGCGAAGCTTTGCGAAACCACGGCCACCCCTCGGGACTCGTCCCGATCGCGCTCCTCAAACGCTCGCCCTGCCAGAAGCGGCAGGCGCACCGCGCTAAAATACTCGGGGCCCACTACCCAATATCGAGCCACGGGCGTCTCCCCGCCGGTATTCG
Source organism: Bryobacteraceae bacterium (assembly GCA_041485845.1). GTDB lineage: Bacteria > Acidobacteriota > Terriglobia > Bryobacterales > Bryobacteraceae > OMOG01. The sequence goes on along the minus strand of JBGPKH010000501.1, from coordinate 5,560 downwards.
TGGCCCCCTCCACCGGCACGCTCGTCGCAATCAAGCCCGCCGGCGGGTAATTCACCACGCTCGCGGCTTCCACTCCCGGCAGAGTCCGTAGCCGCCGCCCAAGCCGGTCGAAAAAATCCGCCATCTGCGCTGGCTCCGGATATTTGGTCTCGGGCAGCCCGATCTGCATGGTGAGCACATTGTGCGCGTCGAGACCCCGATTCATCCGGATATAGCGCAGTGTGTCCTTGAGAACGGCTCCCGCGCCGATCGACAGCATCGTGGTCAGCGCTACTTCGGACAACACCACGAGACCGCCCCGCCGGCCGGCAGTCCTGCCACTCGCGGACCTCAGCGATTCGCTCACATCCACCTGCACCGAGCGTAGCGCCGGCGCCAGTCCGAAAAGCACTCCGGCCAGGAGCGAAACTGCGAGCGTGAACCACAGCACCGAAGTGTCGATTCGGAAATCGTGAATGCGCACCAACTGGTGGTAGGAGATGCGCGCGTTGAGCAGGCTCACCGCCCACCACGCCAGCAATAGCCCCGCTCCCCCACCCGCCGCGGCCAGCCAAAAGCTCTCCGCAAGCAACTGCTGTACGATCCGTAGCGCGCTGCCGCCGGCTGCCATGCGAATGGCAATCTCCTTACGCCGTGAGTTGGCCCGCGCCAGCAGCAGGTTCGCCACATTGGCGCACGCGATCGCGAGCACCATGCCCACCGCCGCCAGCAGCATCACAAGGACCGGCCCGCTCCGCCGCGCCAGCGCCTCACCGAGCGGAAGCAATTGCACCCCCCAGCCCGTGTTCGTTGCCGGAAACTCCCGCTCCAGTCTGCCCGCAATCGCATCCAATTCCCCCTGCGCCCGGCTCAGCGGCGCGTCGCGCCGCAGTCTCGCGTACACGTTCAAGGAATGATCGTCGCGGCTGCGCTGGCTTCGATCCAGGGCCAGCGGCATATAGAGATCCAGTTCGCGATTCAACACCCGGAACATGCGGAATTCGCGGGGCAGGATTCCCACCACGGTCGCCGCCGAGCCGTCCACCAGAATGCTCCGCCCGATCGCGTCCGCGCGCCCGCCGAAGCGGCCCTGCCAGAACCCATAGCTCAGAATCGCTACGTCATCCCGCCCGGACTGCTCTTCGCCTTGCACAAAGTCGCGCCCCCATGCGGGCCTGGCGCCCAGCAGCCGGAAGAACTCCGCCGACACCCGCGCTCCCTGCGCGCGCTCGGGCCGTAGATTCTGGTCACCGGCCAGATTGAAATAGACGAAGCGCCAGTGCGCGATTGCTTCGAATGCGTGGCTTTGCTCTTTCCAGTCGAAAAAATTCGCCGAAGAGGGAAACGCCCGGCTTACACCCTGTTTCCGGTTCATTTCCCACACCGATACCAGGCGATCCGGATCCGGCCACGAGAGTGGCCGCAGAAGCACCGCGTCGATCGCGCTGAAGATCGCGCTGTTGCCGCCAATTCCCAGCGCCAGCGTCAGGGTGGCCGTAAGGGTGAGGCCGGGACGCCGGAAAACCTGTCTGAAGCCATACCGCGCATCATGGAGCAGCATCTGGAAGATTGGCATAGCGTGCCTTTCACTGTATACCGCCCATTTCGCGGCGTGGTGCTGGTATCCTGATACAGCGAAGGAGGTAACACCTTGAGAACCACGCGCGCATTCGTCATCTGCACCTTGTTGGCGGCCCTTGGCGCCGCCGTTGCGCAGGACGCCCCCAAAAAGGCGCCTGCCGGGCCCGGCTTGACCCTGACTACGCCGGCATTCGCCGACGGCGCCGAGATTCCCGCGAAGTTCACCCAGTCGGACCCGAAACCAGTCTCGCCTAAGCTGCAATGGGCCAACGTTCCTCCGAACACAGTCAGCTTCGTTCTGCACATGCACGATCCCGATGCGGCCGTCCAGCGCAAGACGGACGATGTCCTGCACTGGCTCGTCTTCAACATTCCGGGAACCGACCGCCAGCTCCTCGAGGGTGTGCCGCCCGACGCGAAGTTGCCCGACGGCACCATCCAATGTAAGAACCAAGGCGGCGTGGTCGGCTACCGCGGTCCCGGCGCTCCCGCCGCGGGCCCTCATCACCATTACACGTTCGAGCTCTTCGCGCTCGATACCAAGCTGGATCTCGGCCCCGACGCCACCCGCCCCGATGTCCTTAAAGCCATCGACGGCCACATTCTCGGCAAAGGCGTCCTGGTCGGCCGTTTTCACCGATAACAAAAACCCGGTTCCGAAGTTCGAGAAAAATCTTTCCGTTGGAGAAAAATCTTTCCGAACGTTTCTTGCGGTTCCCTCTCGCGAGTCGTCGATTCTTCGACAAGCGCCCCGAGGAGAACCGCAAATCCATTTGCGCCCACCCCTACTGATTCTGCGGATTCGGCAGCACCACCGGCGCCGGCGTCACCGTCGGGGTCACCCCGTGCAGCACGTTCGGGTGCGGCTCTGTGCTGCGCCAAACACTCCGGACCGGGCGGGACCGCTTCCTTCGGTCGCGGCTCGGATGCCACAGAGCCACGACCACAGGGAGTGGTCTAGTTGCCCCCGCCGCGACGCCCGCCCCGCCCGCCTTGCTGCTGCGTCACCGTTCCCCTGCCCGCCGCCGGTGGAGCAACCGCCGGCTTGTCCTGCCGCTCGCGATTGAGCTCCCACATATCCACGCCCTGATCGTAATCGTTCAGCAGGTACCGTGCGAAGTAATCCGCTCGTCTCCAGGAAACATATTCGCCAAAGGTGGTGTACCCGTGCCGCTGGCCGGGCAGGAGCAGGAAGTCGAAGCGCTTGTTGGCTTTGATCAATGCGTCCGCCAGCCGATAGGTATTGCTCGGATGCACGTTGTTGTCGATGTCGCCGGTCACCAGCATGAGGTGACCCTTCAGGTTCTTGGCGATCTCCGAGTTCTTGTCGATCGAGTATTCGAAAGTCACCTTGCCGTCTTTGTCCGTGACTTCCTTCACCCCGTGGTGCTTCTCGCTCCATTGCGTGTTGTAAATGTTGTTCTCGTGATTGCCCGATTCCGACCATCCCACCTTGAAAAAGTCGGGATAGATCAGCATCGCCGCCGCCGTCATGAATCCGCCGCCCGAGTGCCCCCACATGCCCACGCGCTCGATATCGATGAACGGATACAGCTTGGCCAGTTGCTCGATCGCCGCCTTCTTGTCGGCCAAACCGTAATCGCGCAGGTTGCCGTAGCCGAAGGTGTGATACCACTTCGAGCGGTGCGGGTTCCCGCCGCGGTTGCCCACCTCGATCATGATGAACCCCATGTTCGCCATGAAGATCTGGTTGTTTCCTTTGGTGAAAGTCTTGATCACGCTCTCCGTCTGCGGGCCGGGATACACATACTCGATCACCGGATACTTCTTGTTCGTGTCGAAGTCGAACGGCTTGTACATCACGCCGTAGAGATCCGTCATCCCATCGTCGGCCTTCACCTTGAACGGCTCGGGGAACTTATACCCCGCCGCCACCAGCGGGCCGGCGTCCACTTTCTCGAGCGGCATCACGGTCGAGCCCTGCGCGTCTTCGATCAGGGACTCGGGCGCGGTGTCGATCCGCGAGAACGTGTCCACGAAATACTTGCCCGAATCCGACATGTTCACCGCGTGCGACGCATCGCCCGGATCGAGCATCTTCATCCCGCTGCCGTCCAGGTTCGCCCGGTAGAAGTGCATGAAGTAGGGGTCCTCGCCGTCCTCGTGGCCGGATGCCGTGAGGTACATCGCGCGGCCCTTCTCGTCCACCCAGGAGATGTCCTCGGCCACGTACTCGCCCTTGTCGATCTGGTTCTTCAAGGTCCCATCGGCGCCGTACAGGTAGTAGTGGCCCCACCCATCGCGCTCCGACCACCAGATCAGCTCGCTTCCGTTGTTGATGACCTTCATCGGCTTGGACTCGATGTAAACGTTCATCCGTTCCTGGATGACCGGCTTCACCTCGCCCGTCGCGGTATCGCCGATGCACACGTCCAGGCGGTGCATGTCGCGGCTGAGGCGCGTGAAGTACAGCTTGTCCGAACCGGGCCCCGCCCACAGGGCCTCGGTCTTCTCGTGCTCGCGGGCGCGCGCCGAGGGCCGGTCCAGCTCGATCTGGATATTCTGGTCCTTAAACGCGCCGGCCTTCATCACGGTCTTGGCCTTCGACGCCACTTCGAAGACTTCGAGCGAAGGCTGCGCAACTTCGACGTCGCCGGGCATGGAGTAGCGGTAGGTCTCCAGCGTCGGCCGCGGGTTGGCCAGGGCATTGATCACCCAGAGCTGCTTGACCTTCAGAGAATTGCGCCGCACCAGCGCGAACTTTTTCGAATCGCGCGACCAGGATACGTTGGCCGCCTGGCGCCGGTTCGGGTCCTGCTGTACCTGCTGGTCGCCGGTGTTTTCCTGCTGGTCCTGCTGTTGTTGCTGTTGCTGTTGCTGATCGCCGCCGCCGAAACCGCGGCCGCCGTAGCCGTTGTCCTCCACGCCGTCGGTCGAGATCTGCGTCTCGACGATGGTCTTGTCGTTGGGGTCCTTCAGCGCTTTGGCATAGTTGGCGGCGTCCATCATATAAAGGTTGTGGCTCCGCACGAACACCACCACTTTGTCGTCGGGCGAGATACTGGCCCACACCGGTTTACGCTTCGCCGGCTCGTCGAGCAACGTCAGCTTGCCGGCCGCCAGCTCGTATTCGAAGGTGAGCTGCTTCTGAGTGCGGCCCGGAGGAGGACCATACAAGCCGCCGCCCCGCCCTCCCTGCTGCTGGGGCTCATCGAGATCTTCGTCGTCCTGCTGTTGCTGGGCGCCATCGGTGACGGTAGCCGCGGTCGCCTTCTTTTCCCCGGGGATCACCGCGTCGCGCGGCACGTTGATCTCAAACTGGATGGCGGCTTCGTTCTTGACGAAGCGGATGGTCGAGATCGGCAAATGCTGCGAATCGTAAGGCAGGCCGGTAGCGGCGGTGAGACTGGCCGCCAGCTTCACCGGATCGAACACGTACGTCTTGGTCTTCTTCGCCGGGTCGACGATGTAGAACTTGCGGCCCTTGGTGTTCTCGAAGGTGTACCAGAAGCGGTCGCCGGAATCGAGCCAGTGCGGCGTGACCGCCACATCGAAGACCAGCTTGCCGGCCTTGGCCGGGGTCCACTGGGCAGCCAGCTCATAATTCGCCTTGGCCAGCTTGACCGGGGCGGCCACCGGCGCATTGTCCGCGCCGATTCCGGGAAGCGTTGCGGCGAGCAGCACCAGCAGCCCGCCCGAAACAGCAGCATACCGCCCCCAATGTGGGCGTCCGATCTCGCACTTCTTCCGCATGGTAAGACTCCTACTGGAACTGGATTCGTTCACTATATCTCACGGTGGCGATGATGTGTGACGCCGCAACTCGCGCAGAGCGTCAATGGTCCACCCGGCCGCCTGGGAAACATCCGCGGCCACGCGCTTCGCATCTTGGGCTCGAACTGCGCGACGGGCCGGCCATCGCTGGCGTCGATTCCGACCGCGTGGGCTGCCGGGACAGGTTCCGCGGGTAATAGTCGATTCGGAACCGGTGGCGGTTCATGGTAATGTTGTGGACATGAGTGCTGTTGACACACCCCTC
>JBGPKH010000500.1:0-6886 GCA_041485845.1 Bryobacteraceae bacterium | reverse complement strand
CGTTTAACGTCCTTATGCAGTATCAAGCTCCCTGGACAGGCCGGGAGGCCTGTCCCACTTACTGCACGGTCCAGGACCCCATGGCCTGCCAGCCCGAGTTGCCCACGTCCGCGCTGTCGCGCGCCGCCAGGTAGATTACGCGGTTCCCGGAGAACGCCGGCGCAAAGGTCAGGTTCAGCGTCAGGGTGAGCGTATTGCCGGTGGCTTTGAAGGAGGAACCCGCTCCGCTTACCGAGCATTGACGGTTGCCCAGGCTTCCGGAACCGTTCAGCGTCAGGCCGGGCAACAGCCCGGTCCCCGGATCGTTGACCAGGTACAGCACGCTGGCCGGGCGGCTGTACGCCAGGTAGCAGGAGTTCCGGCCGTCCAGGAAGTCGTTGATCAGGATGTTCACGACGCCGAGGTCCGAAACACCCTTGGTGTCGGTGAAAGTGAACACCAGCGTCTGGCTCGAGCCGGTGATGCGCGACGGCGTAGCACCCCCCACCGATGGCGATCCGGCCGCGGCGCCCGGCACGCCCCAGGTTCCCAAGGCCTGCCATCCCGAGTTGTTTTGGGCGATGTCGCGCGCTGCCAGGTACACCACCTTGTTGCCCGCGAAACTCGGGCTGAAATTCACGGCCAGAGTCAGGGTCAACGTGTTCCCGTTCCCCAACGCCAACGAACCCGTGCCGATGGTGCACTGGCTGTTGCTCACGCTGCCCTGCCCGTTCAGCGCCACGCCGGGCAACAACGCCGTGCCGGGATCGTTGACCAGGTACAGCACGCCGAGCGGGCGGCTGTAGGCCAGGTAGCAGGCGTTGCGGCCGTCCAGGAAACTGCCAATGAGGATGTTCACGACATTCAGATCCTGCCAGCCGCGAGGGTCGTCAAAGGTGAAGGTCATGGTCTGCCCTAGTCCCGACCCCGATCCGGGACTGACTCCGACTGGCGCCAGCGACTCGACTCCCAGGTTCGCCGCCGCGTTTTGGACGCCGATGATGTCGCCCAGCTCGCCCGCGAGCGGTGCGTTGCACGACCCGTCACCGCCGCACATGGCCTGGTGTGAAGCGGGATCGTAACTTCCCGTGTACTTGTAGTGCTCGTAGCGGCGGACTACGGCGCGCGAACGGTTGCCCAAATTACCCTGGCTGTGCAGCACGCCGCTGTTGGCGCTGTGCGGGTTGAACTGCAACAGCTTCCACTCCGTCTCGGCCTGTTGCGGCTGTTCCGGCACCACGGCATTTCCCCCCATCAACTCGTTGAGGTCCACTTCACGCTCCACTTCGAGCTTGAAGACCTTGACCCATTGTGCGTCTCCGAATTTCGGCTCCGGCGGCGCGGGCACGTGGATCTCGAAGGCCACCGCCGGCGCTGCGCCCGGCTGCGCCGGGGGGATCACGGCGATGAGTGGCGGTGGAAGCGGAACCGTGGGGCCCGCGTAGGGGATCAGTTGTCCGGGATTCTGCGGGTCGGGCACCAGCCAGCGATAGACGGTATTGGTGGGATTGCGGGTGGTGCTGATTCCGAAATGCTCGCAGCCGGCCGCCGCATAACGTGCGCCCAGACCCACGGTCCAGCAACTTTCGCCATTGGCCACCGTCCCGTTTGGCACAGGGGTGGACTGGGTGAACTGTTGGGTGTTCGGATCGTACGGGCTTTTCCAGCGGACATAGACCCCGCCGGCGAACGGCACGATGCTGCCGGTGCAATACCGGATCAGGCAGGAACCCCCGGCCTGGATGAAATTGGCTCCGAACACGCGGGTGACGTCCGCGCCGACGATGCCGTCGGCCTCGATTTCAAATCCGTAGACCGGGCCGCCGGTGTTGTTGTAAGCGTCGAAATTAGCCGGGTACCCCACCGTTACGGGCGTTTGGGCCAGTAGCGCCAGAGGAACTGCCAGCAAGGCCGGCAGCAGCACAACGCTCCTGATGATTACCTTTCTCATATGGCACTCAATCCTTTTGCTGAAAGATGAGACTGCCGCACGGGCGCCACGGAACAACTCGCCGGTGAATGGTTTGTGAAAGATCTGTAAAGCGGGATGAAAAAAGCCGAACTTTTCCCTTCTATGTGCGTCTGGTACATTTTGGAGGAAATCCTATGAAGAAGATATTGCTGTGCTTGTGTCTGGCCGCCATGATGGCGATGGCCGCGGCCGCCGCCGATGTCAGCGGGAAATGGAGTGGAACCTTTACGCCGGAAGGCCGGGACGCCTCCTCGGCATTCGCGGTCTTGAAACAGAGCGGCACTACGGTCACCGGGTCGGCGGGTCCATCGGAGAACGAGCAGTGGCCGGACCTGAAGGGTACGATCAAAGGCGACAAGGTGGTGGTGGAAGTGAAATCCGCCTCTGACGGCGCGGTTTACAAGTGCGACCTGGTCCTGGCGGGCGATCGCCTGAAAGGCGATGTCTCCGCCACGTCGTCCGATGGCCGGACCCTCAAGGCCAAAATGGACATCGCGCGCGTAAAATAACTGCGGGAGGGATTGTTCCATGAAGAGGGTTGCACTGCTACTGATGGGCCTCGCCGCCGCGCTGCCGGCGGCCGACATCGCGGGAACCTGGCGGTTCTACTTCGTCAGTTTTGGCGAAGAAAATTCGCCAGCCAGAGTCGAGTTCAAGGTCGAAGGAGACAAGCTCACCGGGACCCTGAACGAGATCAAGCTCGAGGGCACGTTTCGCGACGGCGCCCTCCAGATCACGGGGATACGGCCGGACGGGCAGGAGCTCGGCAAACTGGAGGGGCGGTTCAAGGGCGAGGAGTTGGCCGGAACGGCGCACATTGGCGGGGAGGATCGCCCGTGGATTGCGCGCCGCCTGAGCGTCCCCACTGCCTCACCGCAGACCCGCACGTTCGAACCGGCGCAGTTCCACCGCTTCTTCTCGGGAACCATCGCGCCCGCGCTGCACATCAATCCGGGCGATACGGTGCGCACGAGCACGGTGGATGCGGGCGGGCGCGACGCCAAGGGTGTCCGGCGGTCCAACGGCGGCAATCCCGAGACCGGTCCTTTCTATGTGGAAGGCGCCATGCCCGGCGATACGCTGGCGATCAAGTTCAATCGCATCCGGCTGAATCGGGACTCGGCCGGCAGCGGGAACCAGATCGTCTCCGACGCCCTCGCCGCCGGCTATATCCGCAACTCCAAGTACGACGACAAGTTCGACAGCGAGTGGAAACTGGATCGCGAGGGCGGATACGCCTCGCTGGCCAAGCCCTCGGAGCACCTGAAGGATTTCCGCGTGAAGCTCCAGCCCATGTTGGGATGCGTGGCTGTGGCGCCGCCGGACAAGCAGACGGTGCGCTCCGGGTGGCTGGGCTCGTACGGCGGCAACATGGACTACAACGGGATGCGCGAGGGCACCACTCTCTATCTCCCGGTGTACCAGGAGGGCGCGATCCTGTTTGTGGGCGACGGCCACGCCGCGCAGGGGGACGGCGAACTGACGGGCGATGCGCTCGAGACCTCCATGGACGTGGAGTTTACGGTGAACCTGGTCTCCGGCCAAGCCACCGGCGGGCCGCGCGCGGAGAACGACGAGTACCTCATGGCTATGGGGATCGCCAACTCGCTGCCCGACGCCCTGCGGCAGGCCACCACACAGCTCGCGCGATGGCTGGAGCGCGACTACCACCTCACGCCCAACGAGTCGGCCATCGTGCTGGGCACCTCGATCCGCTACGATATTGCCGAGGTGGTGGACCCGCAAGTCAACATCGTCGCCAAGGTGAGCAAAGCGGCGTTGGCCCCGTTGAAGAAATAGCCGGGGCCTCCAATGCCGCTACTCGATGCCTGGCCCCCACTGCCGCTTCACGACTGGCAGGACACTTACCGCACGCTGCACATGTGGACCCAGATAGTGGGTAAGATCCGCATGACGCTGACTCGCCCGCTGAACCACTGGTGGCACGTGACCCTGTACGTGAGTGCGCGCGGGCTCACGACGTCGCCGATTCCTTACGGGCCGGGCGTGTTCGAGATCGAGTTCGACTTCCTCGATCACCGGCTCGTGGTGCAGGACTGCGAGGGCGAGCGCCGCGCGCTCCCGCTGGAGCCGGAATCCGTGGCGGTGTTTTACGGCAAGCTGATGGAAGCGCTGCGCTCGCTGGGGATCGCGGTGGAGATCAACACCAGGCCGCAGGAGGTCGCGGACCCTGTGCCGTTCGAGCAGGATCTCCGGCCGGGGGCGTACGACCGCGACGCTGTGCGGCGGCTGTGGCGAATCCTGCTCTCGACCGCGGAGGCGCTGCAGGAATTCCGCGGCCGCTTCGTCGGCAAATCCAGCCCGGTGCATTTCTTTTGGGGGAGCTTCGACCTGGCGTGTACGCGCTTCTCGGGCCGGCCGGCGCCGCCGCGCAAGGGCGCGATTACCGGCCCGGCCTATTCGCACGAAGTGATCAGCGCCGGTTTCTGGCCGGGAGGCGGAGTGGTGGATGGCCCGGCCTTCTACGCCTACGCCGCGCCGCAGCCGGCGGGGATCGAGGACGAGCCGGTGCTTCCGGCTGCCGCGGGTTGGAACCGGCAATTGTCGGAGTTTATCCTGATGTATGACGATGTCCGGGGGGCGCAGTCTCCGCGGGATGCGCTGCTGGAGTTCTTCGAGAGCACGTACGCGGCGGGCGCCAAGCGGGGTAATTGGGACCGCCGGGCACTGGAGGCATGAGGATGGCCGATACCTGCACGCACATGGACCAGATCCAGACAACCAGCACCCACAAGCGGGGCTGCGAAGACTGCCTCAAGATCGGCGACAGGTGGGTACACCTGCGGCTGTGCCTGATCTGCGGCCACGTGGGATGCTGCGATTCCTCGAAGAACAAGCACGCGACGAAGCATTTCCACGCGACAAAGCACCCGCTGGTGCGGTCGATCGAGCCGGGGGAGAGCTGGGTGTGGTGCTATGTGGACGAGACGGTGACGGGGGAGTTGTAGGGCGGGCGACGGCGCCTACTTTTCCAGGTCGGAAAGGCGGTGCTCGTGGATGGCGGCGATGCGTTCCAGGGCCTTGATGGAATCCAGGGCGGTGGCGGCGATAGTCTTGAGGTCCTGGATATCGCGGGTGGCGAGTTCGAGGTTCATGGTGATGGCTTCCAGGCGTTCGTCTAGGGTCATGGTTGTTCCCTCGGCGCGTTCTGGCACGCCGCTCTTTCATTGTAGGGCACTCCAACGCAGGTGGCGGCTGGCTGATCCAACAGCCATGTCAAGAGCGCCCACGCGTCAGAGACTTTTGAGTTTGGCATCGCCGCGGGCTACTTCGGAGGCGCGTTCCTTGGCAAGATCGTCGAGAAGGTTGCCAGATCCCCGGAACATCCCGCGCATCGTGTGCCAATCCGGGAACTCGGCAACCAGCCGTTTCATGACCACCTGTTCACCCTGCACATCGAGGGCTACCTGTGTGCCGGTTTAAGGTTCAGCCGATCCCGAATCGGTTTCGGGATAGCGATCTGGCCTTTCGATGAGATGGTTGCCTTGGTCATAAACGCAGGCTTCTCTTACTACGGTAAGACGAGGAGGCGGGATGCGCAAGGGCTTGAGGGCTGGCAATTGGTCGCGGACATCTGGCCATTCTGGTTGACGGAATACCCGCCACGTCATAGACTGGATCTTGATCCGATCGTTTCGATGCCGCGACACCGAGGCGCTGTTCCAAGACCAAACCGTGCTCAGGTTTCAGGCTATCGAGCGCGTGGGCCGGCGCAAACTGCTCTACCTTCACGGCGCCAGGAGGCTGGAGGACCTTCGCGCTCCGCCGGGTAACCGCCTCGAGGCGCTCAAGGGAGATCGAGCTGGTCAACATAGTATTCGGATCAACGATCAGTGGCGAATTTGCTTCGTCTGGCGTGACAGCGAGGCGCATGACGTTGAGATAGTGGACTATCACTGAGGAACCATGGCCAAGAGAACGAAACTGCTCGATCCAATCCACCCGGGCGAGGTTCTGATGGAAGAGTTCATGAAGCCGCTCGGCATCAGCATCAACCGTCTCTCGCGCGATCTGCATGTTCCGCCCAACCGGATTCACGGCATCGTTCACGGCACCCGCGCCATTACCGCGGACACCGCGCTGCGGCTGGGAATCTTCTTCGGCGTGACGCCGGAGACGTGGTTGAACCTGCAATCGGAGTACGATCTGCGCGTCGCCCGCAGGACCGCCGGCGAGGAGATCGCCAAGACGGTCCGCAAGCGCGAAGCCGCTTGACGAGCGGCGATCTTCTTCGGACAACGCCAGACACAGCTCCTCAACATCGCGATTCCCACCGAGGCCAACGCAGGATAGAATGGCCTTCCGCTCTGGGGATACTGACATGCCTGGTAGCGCGGCCGATCCGCAAGGCCCGGCGAGCGGGACGTTGCGTCTGTAAAGCTGGTCCACGCGGCACTGGGGGCGGGCTTCCCGCGCGTTCCACAAAACCGCGGCGACGGGAGAATATCGCCAGCCGCAAGGCCGCCGATGTAGTATTCTGATGGCGTGCTGAAGCTGGCGCGAAGATCCCCGGTCTTGTTGTTGTCGTGCATCCTGCTGGCTGGTCAGACTCCGGTGAAGCCGGTGCTCCGCGCGGGGGCCACGAAGGTGAACCCGAAGGATGGGCTGACGTATGTTTGGATTCCGCCGGGGACGTTTCAGATGGGCTACAGGCCACAAAAAGCGATGGTCTGTCCACTCGTTGGGCGGATGTCCGCGGCAGCCGGGTCAACAATGTGGATACGGTGATCTCGAAGACTGTCACGATCCGCGAGAGAGTCAAATTGCAGTACCGCTTCGAGGCATACAACCTGTTCAACCATGTGCGTTTCGGCGGGCCCAATGCGGATCCGACGAGCGCCAGTTTCGGCAAAGTGGATCCGACGGAGCAGAACAACGCCCGCCTGATCCAGATGGCGCTGAAGCTGAATTTCT
>JBGPKH010000499.1:0-6904 GCA_041485845.1 Bryobacteraceae bacterium | reverse complement strand
TGTCGACGGTGATTGCCATGCTACACCCTTCGCAACTTAGTCACTCGCCCCACTTCCACCCACTCGACGACGAAGATATTCCCCGCGTGGTCGAAACAGGCGCCGTGCGGGCAGACAAATTTGCCGGGCGTGAAGTGGTCGCGAGTCTGTGTGCGGGTCTCGCGCCACTTCGTCGCCGAATCGTCGCCAAGGTTGGCGATCACCTGGTTGTTCTTATCCATGAGCGTGATCCGCGCGCCGAGGTCGGGCACCACGACATCGCCGTTCTTGTAGAAATTGAAGTGGCAGGGGAGATTGGTGCCGGTCACGAAATCGATGTGTTTGCCGTCCAGCGTGAAGCGCTGGATGCGGTTGTTGGAGCGGTCGGCGACCGTCAGAATCGGCGATCCGCTGCGCATGTCCACGACAATTCCGTGCGGGCAATCCACCTTGCCTGCCTCTTTGCCCTTGCCGGCGAAGGTGCGGATGTATTCGCCCTGGCTGTTGTACTGATTGATGTAGCTCGACCCGTAGCCGTCGCCGACATAGAGGTCGCCATTCGGCGCGATGGCCAGATTGGTCGGGCTGTATTTCGGCTTCTTGCCGTCGGCCCCAGGCTTGTAGGCGTCGGACTGGTCGGGGTACCCGATGCTGAAGACCTCCTCGCCATTGAGCGTGGCCTTCACCACGACCCCGCGCCTGGTGTCGCAGAGATACAGGAACTCGGTGGAGCCTTCCTTACGGATGTGCAATCCGTGGGCGCCGCCCTTGAACTCCTTGCCCCAGGACTTGACGAACTTTCCTTTTTCGTCGAACACCACCATGGAGTCGGCGCTCTCGCTGGCCGCGTTCACGGTGTGGTGGACGTAGATGTGTCCCTGGGAGTCCTCGACCACCCCGTGCGTGTTGCCGTACTTGATGCTGGCGGGCAACTCTCCCCAATCGTGCTGGACCTCGTAAGTATGGTCGCCGCTGCCGGCAATCGGAAGTTTGGTTCCGGCTTTATCGTCAGCGCCGAGAATGGCCGGAACCAGGGCGCCGGCAGTTTGCAGAAATCTCCGTCTCGTTGTGGTCATTTCGGAAGTATATTACGAAATGGGTGATTGCGGAGACCTGTATGGATTCCAACAAACGCAAGCCAAAGCAAAAGGCGGCCAACCGTTTTCTTGGTTTGAGCAAAGAGCGGCTGGACGAACTGGCTGAAGAAGCCATCACGGACGCATACGGCGATGAGGAGCAGGTCAGCGGGTTCTACACGATGATGGAGAACGATCTCCACCTGCCATTCGAAACGGAGGTCCTCGGCGCGAAGGTCACCGTGGAGGGCATCGACTTGACCGACGACAACGACATTGTGGCGGTTTGTCGGAAGGGCAAGACCAAGCAGAGGATCGGCATCCGCGAACTGCCTTTGCCGTCACCCGCGCCGGAAGGGGCGGAATGGATTGCCGCCTATCGTCACTGGCGGCGGTTCTGGTGACGATGCGGGGTAGGTGTGGAGCGCACCGCTCGGCCGTACCGACCCCCTTGTTGACCCACGTTTGTAAACGGGGCGGAGCCCTCCGAGCGCCTTCAGGCTTCTCCCTTGCGGCAGAACCGCCAGGAGCTTGCTCACCAGCGCGTTGTGATCGAGTCGGACTCCCTATTTTGAGGTGTTGGATCAAAATAGGTGGACCGGCACCTGCATCGCAGACACGCTCCGTTGCCATCTTAACAGATCGGGGGTAGGGCGGGGGTGCTCATTCGCACCGTAGCGCCAGGATGGGATCCGAGCCCGCCTTCCGGCAGCGGACGTGGAGAACGAACGGCACTACCTGCGTGCCTTGCAAGGTGGGGAATCGGGCCGCCGCCTCGTCTGTGGCGCGCGGTTCGGACACTTTCTCGATCGGAAGACCGGCGTCCACGGTCATGTTCAACCAATGGGCAATGGTGCGCTGAAACCGGGGGACGCGGAACTTGCGAAGGCGGGCAGTTTACCTCGCGCGGCGCGGAGTGGAAGATCCACTCATCGACCTTGCCGCCGGTGGAATCGTAATAGCCCCCGACTTCCCTGGCGTACGTTCGGCCCTGGGTGTCGCGGATCCGTCGGCGGTGAGGCGTGTCGAAGCAGGGGCGCGTGATGGAGAATTGCAGGAAGCCGCCGGGCTTCAGCACGCGCGCCGCTTCGTGGAGCGCCCGCTCGGGTTGCGGCATATCCATCAAGCTCATGAACGCGGTCACGAAATCGAACGAGGCATCGGCGAAGGGCAGCATCTGCGCACTGGCGGCGGCATAGCGGATGCCGCCGTCCGCTTGCTGCGCGTGCTTCACGGAGGCCGGAGCGACATCGATGGCATACACGGCGGCGCAACGCTGGGTGAGCAATCGCGCGTTGTGGCCTTCGCCGCAACCAAGATCGAGGCCCGTGAGACCGTGGACGCCGGACAGGAAGTCGAAGAACGCGGGCGTGTTGAAGCGATCGCGGAAAATGTCCCATCCCTGGCGCGCTAGCGCGGTCCAGACCTCCGCGGTTTCTTCCCAATACCGGCCTGCTTCCCGATCGTCCATGAACCTATTGTCGTACGCCAAAACACGACCTGGAGCCCCCGTTTTATGCACAGCCAATTCACGCGCTGCTCCAGGAAAGTATCTAAGAACAAAGGAAAAAGATATTGAGGAAAAGGGCCGAGGTACGCCAAAAAAACCATTGACCAAGAACGGCTCCGGGGCGATAGTGGAGAAGGTTCCAAGAGGTTTGAGGAACAGCAAGCCTCCGGAAACGTAGCGGGCCAGGAACGATGATCCGCAGCCGAAGCTCTAGCGATAGAAAACGGTTGTGGGGAGCGAATGGCGATCGGGCGGATTCGGAAGGCGGGCCGACACGTGGAGAGTCCAGCCGAACGCTTTGATCCGGAGGGAGGTAAGAGTCCCAAAGGGGAGTGGAGGCTGGAGGAAACGCGAGGCGGGCCAGTCGGGGACTTTGCAACGGGCTTGATGCGTCGAAGCTGCCGGAATCCGGGGCGAACCGGTTTCGGTAGCGGAGCAGAAAGGCCGAACGGGCAGAAGAACCGGCAGGCTCAGAAGCGAAGTGGCAGGCCAGGAGCTTTGACCCTGGAATGGCATCCGCGAAAGCGGAGGTTGTTCCAGGCGAGCAAAAGGCCGTCACGAGCATCCGGCCCCGAACAGGAGTCCGCTGCGGCGGGTCTGGAAGCGTCAATCCGTTGACCGGCGAAAACGGTTAGCGGGGAGCCAACAGGCGAAGCGTCCGGCGCTCTTGATCGCGAAACTCAATACCGGGCATGCCGTTGGTGGGTAACGCTGAACCGAAGATCACTTGGAACCTTTTCTTTTCTCGTGACGCCGAGGCCCAGGGGACACCCTCTGGGCCTTTGGCGTTTTTGGCGTGTATCGTCAGAAGCCTTCGAGCATCACGATGTGCGACACGGTTTCGATCCGGTCCACGACCACCGAGCGTGCGTCGCGCGTCCAACTGGCGCGGAACCACAGGTGGAACGGCGGCGGGAACTGGACCGCCAGTCGGCCGAGGCCGCTTTCGGCATCATAGATCCAGACCGAGTCGTTCGTCTGGTTGTCCGAGCGAATTACGCTGAGACGTCGTCCGTCGGGGCTCCAAACGGGCAGTGACCAGGAGCTGCCAGGCAGTGCGATGGAGGCAATTGTCTTTCCGGTATTGGAGTCGACGATCTCCGCACCCGCCGGCGTCCAGATAACTATGCGGTTGCCCGCGGGAGACCAGTCCAGGCGCCCTCCCCGCTCGCACAGTCGAACCGGCTGCCTGTCCGAGAGATTCAGTTTCCACGCTTGCGCCGTTCCGCCGCGCGTGGAGGAGAACGCGAGCGATTTGCCATCTGGCGACCACGACGGCCAGAAGTCCTGGCCGTCGCCTTGCGTCAACTGCTCCGGCCCCGACCCATCCACGTTGACCACCCAGATCTTGGCGTTGCCGGTCTGCATCGAGGAATACGCCACGCGGGTGCCGTCCGGAGAAAGCGCCGAGTGCGTTACCGCATTGCCCGCCAACGCCGTGATCTGGCGGGCAGCGCCGCCTGGCTCGAGTGGCAGCGTCCAGAGGTTCCGGGCACCGGAAGCGCGGCTGTTGAACAGGAGAGTGGTTCCATCGCGCGAGACCTGGGTCCAGAGCGGGTCCCAGGACCGATCCAGGATGCGGGTCGCCGCACGCCCGTTCGCCACCGGGTCGGCGCCCAGGGGCGCCCGCCAGATCTCCTTTTCGTAGGTCTCCATAGTGGCGAGCAAGCGAGCACCGCCTGCGGAAAGACTCGGCGCGACAAAGCGTGCATTCATGCTCAAAGTCAACCGGCGCGGCGAGCCACCGTCGATGGATGCCATCCAGAGGTCCGCGGTGGACCCGCGCGGGAAGGGATCCTCGCCACGCGAGAACACGATCCGGCGGCTGTCCGGAAGCCATGCCTGCGCATAAATCCAGCCTGTGCGGAAATGCGTGATCTGCCGGCTGTCTTGGCCGTGGGGGTCCATGATAGAGAGATTGTGCGGATCGAAGAGGCCGCCATGGGACTCTGCCAGCCAGCGGCCGTCCGGAGACCAGGCAATCCGATTGATACTCAGCGCGATGTGAACAGTCCGCGGGGCGGAGCCGTCCACGAAAGCGGCCTCGATGCGGTCGGTCCGCGGTCCGACTTCGGCGCCTCTCACCGCGCGCACGAAGGCCAACTGCTTGCCGTCGGCGGACGGGGCGGGATAGCGGCCGCCTTCGAGGACCTTGCGCGGCGGGCCACCGAGCGAGGCCATCGACCAGATGACCGGCCTCTGCTCGGCATCGGTCACAAAGTAGAGAGACTCGCCGTCGGGTGCGTATACCAGATCGCTTTCGACGGCGTCGTTGTGCGTGACCTGGATGGGCTCGCCGCTGGAGACCTGGCGGACCCATATCTCCGGGCTCCCGCCCTTGGAGGAAACGAACGCGAAATGTTTACCATCGGGGGAAATCGCCCCTGCGGTTTCGGTCCCTGTATAGCTGGTGAGTTGGGTGAGGACGGTCTCCGCACGCAAGCCGTCCGCCGGTTCCGCGCCGCGCCGGACCAGCGGGACCAGCCACAGGACAATACCGGCACACAGGCCGGTGGCGGCCGCGGCGCCGTACCGCAGCCAGATGCGCCGCGGCTGCTGCGGGGGCGGGCCGGTTTCCGCGCCCGAGCCGGAATCCAGGCGGTGACGCAGGCGCTTCAAATCCGCGGCGAACTCGCGCATGGATTGATATCGCTCACCGGCGCTTTTGGACAGGGCCTTGTCCAGCACCCACTGCATTTCGCGGGCAGCGGGCTGATGCACGACGGGCGGCGGCGCGTCGTGGACGATCGCGTGCAACACGTCAATGTCGCTTTCGCCCGAAAAGGGACGGCGCCCGGCGACGGCGCGATACAGCACCGCGCCCAGAGAGAAGATGTCGCTGCGCAAATCCACGGGCTTGGCCTGCGCCTGCTCGGGAGACATGTAGGCGACAGTGCCCAGCAGCGTCCCCGGCCGCGTAATGGATTGTCCGGCGGTACGGGTCACATCGTCCGGATGCAGGTCCGCCAGTTTGGCGAGCCCGAAGTCCAGTACTTTGGCATACCCCTGTGGCGTGACCAGCAGATTGGCGGGCTTGATATCGCGGTGAACGATGCCCGCCTCATGAGCGGCAGCTAGCGCATCCGCGATCTGGGTCAGGACTTCAAGAATGCGGCGAAGCTCGGGCCGCTCGTGCTCCACCCAGCTATCCAGCGGACGGCCGTCGATCAACTCCATCGCGATGAAATGCGTGGAGGCGGCTTCGCCCGTCTCATAGATGGCGACGATGTGCGGGTGATTGAGCGCGGAGGCGGCGCGGGCTTCCTGTTGGAAGCGTCGGACCAGATCCCCGTCGGAGCCGCGTTCGGTAGGCAGCAATTTCAGCGCTACGAGCCTGTCGAGGCGGGTATCGCGGGCACGATACACTTCGCCCATACCGCCCGCGCCGAGAGGCCCGACGATCTCGTAAGGACCCACTCGTGATGCACGCGATAACGGCATACGATACCCCTCCTCAGAAGTTCGGAGATGCTGCGACTTGCCCCGGTCAGTCCCCGGTCTTCGCCACCTCAGCGTGCTCTGCCACGTAGCGTTCCAGGAATTCCGAAAATGCCTTCCGAAGCGCCATGCGTGCGCGCTCGGACCGCCCTAGCTGCTTCCCCTCGATTTCGAGGACCGGGAGCAGGCCGCGGGTGGTCGAGGTGATGAAGACTTCGTCGGCCGATTCCAGCTCTTGCGGCAGCAGCGCCTTTTCACCGATCCGGATTCCCGGCGCCTGAATCTCGCCGAGCAGCAGCTCGCGGGTGATGCCGGGGAGGCATCCCGAGTTGAGCGGCGGCGTCCACACCTGGCTGCCGTTCGCCACGAAGATGTTGGCGGAGGTACACTCGGCCACTTCCCCGCGCTCGTTGAGCAGGATCACCTCATCGAACCCGCGGCGTTGCGCGGATTCGAGCCACGTCAGGTTCATCGACCAGGAGAGAATCTTGGCGCCGGCGAACGGGCTCGTGGCGTGGCGGGCATTGGCCTGCCAGGCGAGTTTGACACCGTCACCCCAGTCCTTGGAGTCCGCCGTAAGGGCGATCACGTCGCTCGGACGTTGGGGAGAGGGGTGGGCCCACATGCCGCCGCCGTTGCGCACGATGACCAGGCGCAGCGTGGAGTTGTAGGCGCGGTTGGCCTCCACCAGATCGAGCAGCAGGCGCCGCACCTTTTCTGCGTCGGCGGGAATCGGAATATGGAAAGCCGCGGCGTCGCGCATGATGCGCGCCCAGTGGCGCTCGAAGGCGAAGAGGACGCCGTCGGAGACGCGCAGGGTGCTGAAAACTCCCCAGCCCGAAAGCAGCCCGACCTGACCGGGAGAGAGCACCGGGTCGGATGCTTCGCAGAGGGTCTCGTT
>JBGPKH010000498.1:0-6928 GCA_041485845.1 Bryobacteraceae bacterium | reverse complement strand
CCGGGCTCCGCCTTCTGTCCACTGTGGCAGGCAAGAACCCGCCAGGAACCGAATTGGTGAGGAACCGCCCCCTCCCCACACCCCCGAATCTTTTGATATATTTGTCTCGATTCCCCTGATCTGGCATAAAATATAAAGATCCGACGAACAGCACGAAAGGAAGGTGTCTGGTGAGTTCACGAAAAGATCCCGAACTCCCGGTTCAGCCGAAGTCCGGATTCTCCCGCCGCGGATTTATTCAACGCGTGGGGATCGGCAGCGGCGCGCTGGGAACGGGCCTCCTGGAACAAGAGGCGCCCGCGGCGCCACCTAGTGTGGCGGGGCCCGGCCCGGTTCCGATTACACTCAATCTCAACGGCAAACCCGTCAAGCTCTCGGTCGAGCCCCGCGTCACCCTGGTCGATGCGCTGCGCAATTATCTCGACCTCACCGGGGCGAAGCGCGTCTGCGATCGCGGTACCTGCGGGGCCTGCACCGTCATCATGGGCGGAAAGACGGTCTACGCATGCACGGTCCTGGCGGTCGACGCGCAAGGCAAGAACATTGAAACCATCGAAGGTCTGGCCGCCGGCAACGCGCTGCACCCGGTGTCGCAGGCCTTCTGGGACAACGACGCCCAACAGTGCGGCTACTGCACGCCGGGATTCGTCATGGCGTGCAAGGGCTTCCTCGATGAGCATCCCAACTGCACCGAGGAAGACGTGAAGCACGGACTGGGCGGCAACCTGTGCCGCTGCGGCACCTATATGGGTGTCCGCAAGGCGGCGCTGCAGGCTGCCAAGACCATGAAGGGAGGAGCGAAAAATGGCTAACACTCCGGACTATACCTATCCGCCGATGGATAAACGCAAGGTCATCGGCAAGAGTCCCAAGCGCCTGGACGGTCCCGCAAAGGCCTCCGGCCGCGCCCGGTACTCTTCCGACCTCAAGCCGCCGGACATGCTGTTCGGCGCCTATCTCGTCAGCCCGCACGCGCACGCCAGGGTGACCAGCATCGATACCAGCGACGCGGAAAAGATGGCCGGCGTGAAGTCCGTGCACGTGGCCGCGACACCGGGTACCGAAATCAACTGGCAGGGCTGGGAAGTGGCGGGCGTGGCCGCGACCACCGAGGAGATCGCGCGCGAAGCCACGCGTAAGATCAAGGTGGAATACGAAGTGCTCCCCCACCTGGTGAACGAAGCCGACCTCAGCAAGGCAGGCACGCGCGCCAAGCAGGGCGGAGAGCGCGTGGTCGGCGATCCCGATAAGGCTTTTCAGGATGCCGACGCCGTGTCTGAAGGCCAGTACGGAATTCCCGTAGTCTACCACTGCTGCCTGGAGCCGCACGGACAGGTGATCCAGTGGAAGCCGGGCGCCGATGCCGACGGCAAGTCCGACCAGATCAACGTGTGGCCCTCCACGCAGAATGTGCCGGGTTATGCCGGCACGCTCTCGCAGAACCTCAAGGTGCCGGCCACCAACATCAAGGTCAAGATGGACTACATCGGCGGCGGGTTCGGCAGCAAGTTCACGCCGGACGCGTGGGCCATCGTCGGCGCCAACCTCTCGAAGAAGGCCGGCGGACGGCCCGTGAAGCTGTACCTGGAGCGCGCCCCCGAGTTGATGATCGCCGGCAATCGCCCCTCGGCCTACGCCAAGATCAAGCTGGGCGGGAAGAAGGACGGCACCATCACCGCGTGGCAGACGGAATCGTGGGGAACCGGCGGCTTCCAGCCGGTGAATCCTCCGGCGCAGCCTTACACTTACACCAACGTGCCCAACATCCGCGAGGTCCGCACCACCGTTTCGGTGAATGCCGGACCGCAGCGCGCCTGGCGCGCGCCGGGTAACCAGCAGGCGTCCTATCTCACCTGCTGCGCCATCGAGGATTTTGCGGCCAAGATCGGGATGGACCCGCTCGAGGTCTTCAAGGCCAACGCCCAGTACGCGGCCCGCTCCGGCGCCGCGGACACGTATCGCTACCAGTTGGATAAGGCCGGCGAGCTCGCCGAGTGGAAGAAGCTGTGGCATCCGCGCGGGCAGAGCGGATCGGGCACCGTGAAACGCGGGATGGGAATCGCCATCGGCTCGTGGAACGGCAACGGCCACGCGAGCCAGTGCCGCACGGTGATCAATCCCGACGGTTCGGTCTCGGTGGAGATCGGGACGCAGGATCTGGGCACCGGCACCCGCACCATCATCACGCAGGTGGCGGCCGAGACGCTGGGGCTCCAGATGGGCCAGGTCAAGCTGGTGATCGGGAACAACGACCTGCCTCCCGACGGCGGGTCTGGCGGATCGACCACGGTCGGCGGTGTCTCCACCTCCACGCGCAAAGCGGCTACCAACGCCCTCATGAAACTGTTCGAAGCGTGCGCGCCGGCGCTGGGCGCGCAGTCCGAGCAACTGGAGGCGGTGGACGCCCACATCCGGGTGAAGGGCAGCCCCAACAAGTCCATCACCTGGCAGGCGGCCTGCCGCAAGCTGGGAACCACCAGCATCTCCGAAATGGGAGCCCACAACGGGCAGGCCATACCGGGGCTGGTGACCGGCGGCGCGGCGGGCGTGCAGATCGCCGACCTTTCGGTAGACACCGAAACCGGCATCGTCAAGATGAATCGCTACGTGGCCGTGGCGGATTGCGGCATGGTGATCAACCCGCGGCTCGCGGAAAGCCAGGTCTACGGCGCGGTCATCATGGGCATCTCCACCGCGCTCTACGAAGAGCGCATCATAGATTCGCAGACCGGCAAGACCCTGAACCCCGATATGGAGTTCTACAAGCTGGCCGGGATCGGCGATATCGGCAACATCGTCGTTCACATGGATATTCGCGAAGAAAACGACAAACGCGGGGTGATCGGTCTGGGCGAACCGCCCGCCGTTCCGATCTGCGCGGCCGTGGCCAACGCCGTGGCTAACGCGCTCGGCGTAAGGGTGCCGCGGATTCCGATGACTCCGGCGCACGTGCTTGACACACTGGAAGGGAGGAACGCATAATGCAATCCTTCGAATACGCCAATCCGACAACGGTCCAGGAGGCGGTCGGCCTGCTGGGCGCGAAATGGGGGCAGGCCGATGTGCTGGCCGGCGGCACCGACCTCATCAGCCTCATGAAGGAACACCTCCACACGCCCAAGCGCGTGGTGAACATCAAAAACATCAAGGAGCTCGAGGGCATCCAGAAGACCGCCGACGGCCTGCGCATCGGCGCCCTGGTCACCATGGACGAGCTCGCCAAAAATGCCGACGTCAAGGCCGGCTACAAATCGCTGGCCGATGCCGCGGCCGGGATTCCCAGCCCGCAGATCCGTCACATGGGTACGGTGGGCGGGGACCTGTGCCAGCGGCCGCGCTGCTGGTATTATCGGCAGGGCATGGGCCTGCTGGCGATGAAGGACGGGAAATCGCTCATTCCGGAGGGAGAGAACAAGTATCACTCCATCTTCGGCGACGGCCCGGCCTATTTCGTAAGCGCGTCGAGCCTCGGCCCGGCGCTGATAGCGCTGGGCGCCAAGGTGAAGCTGGTCTCGGCCAAGGGCCCGCGCGAAGTTCTGGTGGCCAAGTTCTTCGTAGCGCCGAAGGACGAAGCGTCGCGGGAGATCGTTTTGCAGCCGAACGAGATCCTCACCGAGATCATCGTGCCGGCCGCTACGGTGCGCAGTTCCACGTACGAGGTGCGGCAGAAGGAGGCGCTCGACTGGCCTCTCGCCTCCGCATCCGTGGTACTGACCATGAACGGCAATACCGTGACGGCCGCCAAGGTGGTCCTCGGACACGTGGCTCCCACGCCGTGGGAATCCACGCAAGCCGAGGCCGCGCTGAAGGGCAAGACGATCACGGCGGCCACCGCCGAAGCCGCCGGGAAGGCCGCGGTCCAGGGCGCCAAGCCGCTCAGCCAGAATGCCTACAAGGTGACCCTGGCAAAGGTGGCGGTGAAGCGCGCATTGCTGGAGGCGGCGAAGGCGAAGGGATAGCAGCCATGCAACCGGGTCTCCGGAAGAAGAAGATCAGCATGAACCGCTGCACCAATCTGCGGTGGAAGGGATTGTATATCCAGGCCGACTGCGATCCTGACAGCGATGCCAGTCACGATACCGCATTGTGGTGCCAGCATACCTATAAGTGCGTTGGTCCGGACGGCCAACTGGTAGACGAGTTCGAGTGCAGTCCGGCCCGCAAGTGCTACGAACAGTTGTAGGACAGGCCTCCCGGCCTGTCCACTCTTGTTATACTTAATCTGAGGGGAGATCACTGGGATGCTGAAAGTTCTGTGTACTGCCGCCGTAGTGTTGGCGGTTGTCGCTTCCGTTTCCTTTGCTGCCACGGGTCCCGCGCGCAGCATTCACGGCAACTATATTGAAGCCCGCACCGCGGACGTTTTTACCGGCGCGTGCTTCGCTAACGGCGAGGCCGATCAGGTAGGCCAGGAGGCCGTCTTCGGGTGGAAGATCGACAACGGCGACTGGCACGGCGTGAAACTCGCCGGACTGTCGGTGGTGGCGGTGATTCGCTCGAAGTACACGCTGGGGCTTTCGTCGGAGCCGGTGAATCCAGCCAAGGCCGTGCTCATGGTGGACAGCCGCGCCAACGCGGAACAGCGCCTCGCCCTCCAGAGTTTCGCCAAACACATGGGCGGCGACCTGCTGGCCAGCGTGGTGAAGGTGGACTTCGTGCCCATCGAGCTCACCATCCAGGGCGGCAACATCCATAGCGGCGCAGCCAGGCTGACCGCTGGTTCGCTGGCCGAGATTCAGACCCGCGCCATGAGCGCCGCCGACCACGTCTGCGGCAACGAAGAAGTCTGGTATCCGCCATTGACCAAGACCGAGCACGTGATGCCGGCCTACGCGCTGGAGAATTCCTACTCCGGCGACGGACTCGGCGAGACCTGGCACAATCGCCTGAAGCGCAGCGGCTTTGTCGGTACTTTCCAGGTTACCTCGGAGTAGGACAGGCCTCCGGCCTGTCCGGCCTCGCGGCCCTCGATGTACACTGGAGAGGGAACCCGCACATGTCCGAACCCGCAACCAAAGACGATATCGAGCGCGTGATCGCGCTCATGAAAGACGATGTGCGAGAGTCCACTGAGCGTGTGATCGCGCTGATGCAAGAGATGTTTGCTCGAGTAGACCAGCGCTTCGATACAGTCGATCAACGTTTCGAAGACCTCGGCGCGCGCTACGACAACCAGGCCACACGTCTCGACCGGCAGGGCGCCTTGATTCAAACCGGCAGCCGCTGGACCGGCAGAATCAACGGGTGGTCCGAAAGGGTCGATTCGGCTCTAGAAGAGAAGGACCGCCAGATCGCCCAACTTGCCGAACGCATTCGCAAGCTCGAGGAGGGCCGAGCCTAGCACATGCAGATCACCTGGCTCGGCCACGGCACGTTCCAGTTCCGTCTCCCCTCCGGTCAAGTCATCCTGATGGACCCGTGGACCGACGGCAACCCGTCGTACCCCAAGGGCCATGAAATCCAGCGCGTCGACACCATCTGCATCACCCACGGGCACTTCGATCACATCCACGACGCCGTGCCGCTGGCGCAACGCTTCGCGCCAGAGGTCGTGGGCATTTATGAGACGTGCGCGTGGCTCGAATCGAAGGGCGTCAAAAACACGCGGCCGATGAACAAAGGCGGCTCACAGAAGGTGGGCGGCGTCACCATCACCATGACGCACGCCATCCACAGTTGCGGGATCCTGGACGACGGCAAGATCCTCTACGGCGGAGAGGCGGCGGGATATGTGCTGCGCCTCCCCGACGGTCGTGCGGTCTATTTCGCCGGCGATACCAACGTGTTTTCCGATATGCAGCTCATCGAGCAGCTTTACCGTCCGGCGCTGGCGTTTCTGCCGATCGGAGACCTTTTCACCATGAGTCCTCGCGAGGCCGCGATGGCCTGCCGTCTTCTGAAGGCGCCCAAGGTGGTGCCCATGCACTTCGGCACGTTCCCGCCGCTCACCGGAACGCCCTCGCAACTGCGCGAGTTGATCGTCGATCTCCGGACTGAGGTATGGACGCTGGAGCCAGGCAAGCCTGTGGACTGGTAGAGTGGGACAGGCCTCCCGGCCTGTCCGTGTTGCATCTCCCTACTTCGTCACCGTCAGCGACCCGGTGGAAGCCAGCGCCGCCCCGCCCGAATGGTCGGCTTGCTGGACGGAATTCTTCGCGTCCGCGACACCGAGTACGTAGTAGATTCCCGGAGTCACGCTCTTGCCGAGGGACAGAGTTCCGTTGCAATTCCAGAATGCGCCCACAGCCAGACCAGGGACGTTGCAGTACACGGACCAGTCGTTGGCCGTCGAAACGTCACCGTTCGCGGTGAGGTAGACCCGCATTTCGAACGCTCCGGCATCGGCGGTTCCCTGGTTGGACACCGTAATGGCCATGTCGAACGCTCCACCGGCGGCGATCGTCGTGGAAGCCGTAAGCTTCGTCACCACGAGGTGCGGGCTCTGCGCACCACCCTTCCAGCTTCGCGCCAGGTTGAAAGCATCCACCGAACCGAGGCCGGTCACCTGGTCGTACCCCACGTGGGCGCTGTACCCCATGGACCCGTTCCTGCAATCCTGCGTGCTGTGGGTCTCGCAGGGCACGATGTTGCTTCCGGACGTAATGTCGTGAAACGCCGACGGCGCGCTCTGCGCCAGTTGGTAGAGCTTCGGATTGATATTGCCCAGTCCGTTGGTCTTGAGGTATTGGTTGAGCAACGCCACGATACCGGCGAAGGACGGGGCAGCCGCGGAGGTGCCGCCGTTGGGCACGAACATGCCGCCGGTGATCATCGCGTAAGGATCGTGGTACCACGATGCGTTGAGCGACACATCCGGCACGTCGCGCGCGCCGTCATTCGGCACGCCGGGTCCCGTCTGCCAGGACGGCTTCGCGAAGTAGAGGCTGGCCCCGCCGCCGGTCGCGGCGAATCCCGAATCGCCGTTCTT
>JBGPKH010000497.1:0-6940 GCA_041485845.1 Bryobacteraceae bacterium | reverse complement strand
CGCTGGCCTGGGGCGGCATCAACCTGATCCGCGCCTGGAATCCGGGCAATCTCCCACTCATGGATTCGGTCCGGTTGGATGCGGGCGCGTTGGGCTTCATGGTCTTCGTCTCGATGCTCACCGGGGTTCTGTTCGGGCTGGCGCCGGCGCAGGAAAGCGCGCGCGCGGACCTGAACTCGACGATCAAAGAGGGCGGGCGCGCCGGCGCCGCCAGCCAGGCCCGCGGGGCGCTGGTGGTCTGCGAAATCGCGGTTTCGCTGATGCTCCTGGTGGGCGCGGGACTGCCCTCCGCAGCTTCGTGAATCTGCAGCGCGTGACCGGCGGATTCTCCACCCCTCCGCGACAGATCCTTACCATGTTGATTTCGCCCGGCAGCCGGAAGTACAATGACGCCCGCGCTGGCCTGGCCTTCTATGATGAAGTGGTCCGCCGCGTCCGTGCCGTGCCGGGAGTGGAAACGGCCGCGCTCACCGCCTCGCTGCCGCCCGACCGGCAGGGCGACGCCGACACCTTTGCGATTGAGGGGCAGACTCTGGCGCCGGGAGAGCTGAATCCCATCATTTCAGACGTCACTGTGGGTCCGGACTTTTTCCGGGCGCTTGGTATCCCGCTGGTCAAGGGCCGGTATTTCACAGGCCACGACAATCCGGATTCGAAGCCAGTGGCTATCGTCAGCGAGGGCTTTGTGCGCCGCTTCTTCCCCAACCAGGAGGCCATTGGCAAGCGCATCAGCCAGAGTGGGCCGGGGTACGGCGACAAGTGGATGCAGATCGTAGGCGTGGTCGGCAATGTGAAATACCTGGGGCTGACAGTCGACACGGACCCGGCCTATTACATGCCGTTCGCCCAATCGTACGGTTCGCGGATGTACCTGGCGGTGCGCGCGTCGGGCGACGCGGCTCGCATGGCGGAGGCGCTTCGCCGGGACATTCAATCGATCGACCCGGGCGTAACGCTGGCGCAAATCAGCACCATGGAGCAGGCGCTGGCGCTGTCCGTCTCGCAGCCGCGCTTCGACACCATGCTGCTGGCGTTGTTCGCCGGAATCGCGCTGCTGCTGGCCGCAGTCGGAATCTACGGGCTGATCGCCTACTCGGTGGCGCAGCGCACGCATGAAATCGGCGTGCGTATGGCTTTGGGGGCGGCGCAATCGGACGTTGTGCGGATGGTGGTCGGGCAAGGCGTGTCGCTGGCGGCGATCGGAATTGTGATCGGTCTCGGTGGAGCTTTCGCTCTGACGCGCCTGCTAAAAACGATGTTGTTCGGAATTGGCACCACCGACGCGCTGACCTTTGCGGCGGCGCCATTGGGAGTGATACTCGTGGTTCTCCTGGCCACGTTCCTTCCCGCGCTTCGGGCGACGCGCGTTTCACCCGTGGTGGCGCTGCGGTACGAGTAGTCCATGAGAAGGCCGCCCCGTGTCAAGCACTAATGCCAATTTGGCCGCGGCGCCGAAACAGTTGACCGCCGACTAACGGGAGGCACGATCAGCTTCCAATCAACCTCCTTTCTAAGAAAGGTTTTGGCCAAGCTATCGATGATGCCGATCGCCGACCCCTTGGCGACCAGGCAGGATCAATGGCACACCGACGCTTTTCAGTGCAGTTGTGGAATCGACTCCAGAGCTTTGCCATCCAAATTCTTAAGCTTGAGCCTGCCCTGAAGCCACTTTGCCCGATCCATGCGTGCAGTTGCATTCAATTCGTGCCCAGCATCGTAGAACTCGAGTTGCTTGGGCTCCTGGAAATATTCGAAACTCTTTCTCACGATCCGCTCTGGAAGCGGCGTGTCAGAACGGCCATTCTGGAGAAGAACCGCCCGTGGCGCGGAATGCCGGACGAAGGTCACTGAATCGTCCCACGGGAACTGCCGGAAGTAGTCTTGGATCCACTCCTCTCCCATCTTCTTTCGCATGGAAACCATCTCGGCGTTCTGCTCATCGTAAATGTAGTCGTGCATCGAATACACACTGGCCATCAGCACGAAAGACTGGATGCGTGTTTCGACACCAATCAACTTGGCTCCAACGCCGGCGCTGAAGCTGTGCCCCACGTAAGCCACTCGTTTTGAATCCACGTCTTTTCGGACCAGTAGGAGATCAAGAGCTCTGCGCCACTCACGAGCCATCTGCAAGGCGCCATTCGGACCCTGGCCGTGCATCGGATCTGGGTCTTCCGTGACTCCATCGCGTACAAGCGGGCTGTCCAAGAGCACGCAAATGGCGCCCGCACGGGCAAACACAATTGCTTCTTCAAGAAACTCGGTGTGATTCCGCATGGGAGATCCGGCCATCATCCAATGACCAAACAGAACCACTGGGAACCGGCCGGGGCGATCCGGCACTACCAGCACACCGGGAACTAGACCCGATACTGGGCTCGAAAACGAATAGTCAAAAATCCGAACGCCCTTGCGACCCTGGCTAGCCACGATTCTTTCGTCAGGCGGTTTTTGGGGGTCGTTCTGGAGCAGCTTGGAGAGTTCGTCCATGGACGCCTGCTGACAGAAGGCTACAAGCCAAATTGCGAGAAGTGGCAGAACAATCTTCATTAGGGACCATTCTCGCAAATGGCACAAACCCTTACTAACGCTGGGCTGGCGGGCAGCGTCGGTCGGCAGGCAGCGGGAGACGCAACGTCAGCGGCTCCGTCAACTACCGGACGGACCGTGCAATTGTGGTTGGGTACGAAACTACGAAGCTGCCGACCGGCGAGGCGGCGGTCACGATGGAGAGCCCCGCTGACGGCGGCGTGGAAAGTCGAGTGGCGCGACACCGTTGGTAGAGCAATCAGCGGCGCGGACCGCGCCGGCGATTGATCAGCTTCCGAGATGCCGGCTACGCGGTCACGTGATTGCAGCCGGAATGCGGAGTTCCCTCGAAGAAGCGGCGGCGGCATTTCATGCCATCTTAACTTCTCCAGCCAAGTGAACTACGGCGGCAGCACCGGCAATTCGCCGCGGCTCGGCCTCGTGATAGGGTTCGAAGCGGGCGGGTCCGATCGGAGTAGTGTCCGCACGCGAGGACCCGTGTCCCGCATTCGAACACCGCAGCGCACCGGCTAGGCGCCAAGCCGTTGAAGCGTTACGCTTCAAGCGTGGACCCCCAAATGCGCATGGATTGGCTTATGCTTCAGGACGTCCGTTACGCCGCTCGCAGCTTTCGCAAAGCTCCTCTCTTCACTCTGGCGACGCTCGCCGTGATTGGATTGGGAGTGGGTGCCAACACCGCGGTATTCAGCATCGTCAACGCAGTGCTGCTCAAGCCCCTGTACCAGGGCGCAATACAGGATGCCGGCAGCGTCGTGATGCTCTGGGAGAGCAATCCTGCGCTGCGAGGGTTTCTCGCCCAGCGCATCCCTGTTTCGCTGCGGAATTACCTGGCGTGGAAGAAGGAGTCGCAGTCGTTTCGAGCCATGGGAGCCTTTCAGGACACGAACGTCACGCTGTCCGGCGCAGGCAAGCCCGAACAGGTGGAGGCGGGCCTCGCGTCCATCGACTTCTTCGGGGTGCTCGGCGTACAGCCCTTGGCCGGCCGCTTCTTTGCAGCCGAAGACGCCACCGACAGAAATGGGGTGGCGGTGCTGAGTTCCGAACTATTCCGCCGCCGATTCGCGGCTGATCCGGCAGTGATCGGAACGAAACTGCTAGTGAATGGCGCGCCGCGCATTATCGCCGGTGTGCTGCCTGCGACGTTCCAGCTTCCCGCGATGTGGGAGGGCATGGACCAAAAGAAGCCGGAGATCTGGATGCCTCTGGACACCAGCGAAACGGGCACCGAAAGCGCATTGGACGCCCACAAGAACTTGGTGCTGGCGCGATTGCGCCCGGGTGTTTCTGTCGCCGCGGCGCGCTCTGAAATGGCCGCCCTGGCACAACGCATGCAAACATTCCCGCAATTGAACCGCGGCTTCGGGGCGAACGTGTTTCCGCTGGACGACGAGGATGTGGCCTCGAACGTCCGCCGCATGGTCCTGGTACTTCAGGCGGCGGTAGGATTCGTGCTCCTGATTGCGTGCGCCAATGTTGCCAACCTCCTGCTGGCCCGGGCAGCGGGACGCGAACGTGAAATTGGCGTCAGGCTCGCCGTGGGTGCGTCGCCATCGCGTATCATTCGCCAGTTGCTTGTTGAAAACGTACTGTTGAGCGTGGCGGGTGGAGCGCTGGGGCTGCTGCTCGCCACGTGGTCGCTGAGCGCCATCTCTGCTCTCGCCCCGCCGGATGTGCACGGCTTTCACGAAATGCGGGTCGATCTGAGTGTGCTGCTGTTCACGGCTGCGGCCGTGCCGGTTTCGGGAGTGCTCTTTGGCCTCGCTCCTGCCCTTCATGCGGGTCACACCGACCTTGCGAGAGCGCTCTCGAAGGGCGGACGGACGGGTCGCAGCGCCGTATCCGGCCGCGTCCGGCGGGTGCTCGCGACCATCGAAGTGGCGCTGACGGTGGTGCTTTTGATCGGCGCCGGGCTGATGGTGCGCACCTTTCGCGCTCTCATGTCGGTGGATCCGGGATTTCGCGCCGAGCATCTGTTGCGCGCGCGAATCACGCTTCCGCCGGACCGGTATGGCCGCCTCGGCCAGACCGCTCGATTCTGCCGCGAGCTGCTGGATCGTGTGAGTGCGCTACCCGGTGTTGTCTCCGCCGGCATTGCGAGCGGGATTCCGATGCAGGATCTTCAGGTGTCGGGTTTCCGCATCGATGGAGCGCCCGATCCAAGGCCCGGTTCCGAGCCTACGGCGGATGTCCGAACCGTCAGCGAGACCTATTTCACGACCCTGGGCGTGCGCCTCCTACGTGGCCGAGGATTCACGCGCGGCGAGGCGGAGAGCGGGACCTCCACCGCCGTGGTCGTGAACCAGGCGCTCGCAGAACGCTACTGGCCCGGGCAGGACGCGATCGGCAAGAGCATCATCATGGGTAGCGGCTATGGCGAACGGCGTCGCCGGGTCGTCGCCGGCGTGGTCTACGATACGCGGCAACTGGGCCTCTCGGTGGCTCCGCGGCCCGAGATCTTTTTCCCGTCCCGTGAACTCACCGAAATGAGCCTCGTGGTCCAAACGGCCGGCGACCCGCACCGCATGGCGGATACAATCACCGGCGCGGTCTGGGCCATCGATCCAGATCTGCCAGTATACGATGTGCAGGCCGTTCAGGAGATCGTACGCGGCAGCATCGCCCAGGAGCGTTTCAACATGTTTCTTCTGTCGGTCTTGTCCGGACTATCGCTCCCAGTAGCCGGCGTGGGCCTGTACGGCATCCTGGCATACGGCGTCTCCCTGCGCACGCGCGAACTCGGAATCCGGCTTGCGCTCGGGGCCGAACCGGGCGCTCTCGTAAGACTCGTCTTATCGGAAGGCTTGAAGATTGCGCTGGTTGGAACCATGGCTGGCGTGGTTGGCGCTCTGGCTCTCTCGCGCGTCATGGCCGGTCTCTTGTACGGTGTTCACGCCACCGACCCGCCGACGTTCTGTGCGATCGTGCTGATCGTGATCGGGGTGGCGTTGCTGGCGACCTATGCTCCGGCGCGGCGAGCCTCGCGTCTCGACCCGATCCGCAGCCTGCGCATCGAGTAGCACGGTGAAAAACCGGAGTACGTACGGCGCTGGCGCGCCGATTCGATGCGCACGGCGACACCTTCTTCTGTGATTTTGATAGGCATCGTCTACGGCACGTTGAAACGTTTGTGATCTAAGGACGGCGCAACAGTACATTGGCCGATTTCTTCGATCTGGACGGCAATCTCCTGATAGGCCTCGGCCCGACCGCAGCGAAATAGCTTCGCTGCTCACCGGAAGTGACCCAATAGCACTCGGTTGCGTGGGTCGGGGATTTCGTTCGGGGGATGGGGCCGGCTTCGATCGTGTCGAAGCGGCACGTTCGAGCTTCTGACGGAGGTG
The DNA here is from genome assembly GCA_041485845.1 of Bryobacteraceae bacterium. Lineage (GTDB taxonomy): Bacteria > Acidobacteriota > Terriglobia > Bryobacterales > Bryobacteraceae > OMOG01. Next base: position 1,049 of record JBGPKH010000497.1, on the reverse strand, counting down.
CTGAGAGTATTCCTGGCAGACTGCCCACCGAGCCAGTTCGCAGGAGGCCGCTATTTCGGAAACAAAAACCTAAGCATCGGACCCACACGACGCGCCCACGCCTGCTGCATGTGCAGAGCGCCTGGGGCTTCCACATGCTTCAAATCGAAACCGGACGTCCATCCTCTAGCGAGCAATGCATCGCGTAGCAGCCTCTCGTCGGCTCTCATTTGCTGTCCTTCCGCAGTGCCACAATCCAGCCAAATCCGCGTATCCAGTTTACTTTTCAGCCTCGTCAGAGGAATCTATGGGTCACTGATACGTTCGATATAGCGGCCGGAAGCTCAGCTCGCGCAACCGACGAACCCGATGCCGGATAGCGCCGCTTTAGCTTTTTGCTGTTCGTAGCCAGTTGCCTTTCGAACCAGTTTGCCTTCCCCAGACGGAAAGGGACGAATGGCTGGCATGGAATCGAGGAAGCGCGCCTGAGTGGTGCGTTCATGTCGACACAGTTCGCTTGAGATTGGGGTTCCGACATTCCTAATCGATCATTTCGGCCGAGTTCCGCGAGGCCGACGACTGAACCCAAGGTCAGGTAAACGCTACGACGTTACTCGGGGGGCAACCCGGTAATTTTATCGTAGACACTCTACACAAAACAGTGTAGAATGGCTACACAATGAACGGCAACGCGCCCTCCCGTGTAGAGCTTTTGCAGGGCACGCTCGACCTGCTGATCCTCCGTACCCTGCTGCCAAGACCCAGTCACGGTCACGCGATCGCCAAACACATTCAGAGGACTTCAGAAGATCTACTCCAGGTCGAGACCGGTTCTCTCTACCCGGCCCTCCACCGGCTGGAGTCGAAGGGCTGGATCGGGGCATCCTGGGATCTATCCGACAGAGGTAAGCGTGCCAAGTACTATCGCCTCACGCCTCTGGGGCGCAAACAACTTGCCCGCGAGCGATCCAAATGGCAGGCATTCTCCCGCGCAATGGGATTGATCTTGAACCCCGTCGATCAGGAGGGACAATGACATCGTTCTTTCGAAAATTGATTTGGTTCCTGCG
>JBGPKH010000496.1:0-6942 GCA_041485845.1 Bryobacteraceae bacterium | reverse complement strand
TGATACCCGCTCCGGCAAGGCCCGCGAAATCCTCTCCGTCGCCCCGAACAGGGTATCCGGAGTGGCGCCCACACGCGACAACCGCTCGATCTACTTCGGCTTGGGTACCGTCGAGGCCGATATCTGGCTGATGAGCGTGCCCTAACCATGACCGGCCAGACCATCTCGCACTATCGCGTTCTCGAAGAGCTCGGGAGCGGAGGCATGGGTGTGGTCTTCAAGGCTGAGGACCTCCAGCTCGGCCGCCACGTTGCGGTGAAGTTCCTGCCCGAAGAGTTCGCCCGCGATCGCGTGGCGCTGGAGCGCTTCCAGCGGGAGGCCCGCACCGCCTCGGCGTTGAACCATCCCAACATCTGCACCATCCACGAGCTGGGCGAGCACGAAGGCCGCGCCTTCATTGCCATGGAGTTGCTCGAAGGACAGACGCTGCGGCAGCGCATCGCGGGCAAGCCGCTGAAGACCGAAGAAGTAATCGAGCTGGGGATTCAGATCGCCGATGCGCTGGATGCCGCGCATCGCAAGAACATCATTCACCGCGACATCAAGCCGGCGAACATCTTCGTAACACCGCGTGGGCAGGCGAAGATCCTGCCGATGTTGGGATGGTTCAGGCGCCGGTAGCACGCGCCCGTCGCGCTCGATGCGGGGCATGCGGTTGAGGCCGGTGACGAAACCGAAGACCTCGCCCGTTCCGGCGGCGCCACTTGACGTTATGATGAGTAGATGACAAGCGCTCTTCCCCCTGCCGTGGAGAACCCCGCCCAGGCCATCATGGACCTGGAGCGCGATTATCTGCTCCAGAATTATGCCCGGTATCCGCTCGCCCTGTCGCGCGGAAAGGGCTGCTACCTTTACGATCTGGAAGGCCGCCGTTACCTGGATTTCCTCTCCGGGATCGGGGTGAACGCGCTGGGCCACGCGCATCCGCGCATCGTGAAAGCGATCCGCGACCAGGCCGGCCTGCTGATCCATTCCTCGAACCTTTATTACCACCAGTATCAGGGGCCGCTGGCCAAACGCCTGGTGGAGATGAGCGGACTGGCGCGCGCGTTCTTCGCCAACACCGGCGCCGAGGCCATCGAAGGCGCGCTCAAGATGATCCACTCACACGGCCGCAGCATCGATGCCGGGAAGTTCGAGATCGTCTCGCTCGAGAACTCGTTTCACGGGCGCACATTGGGCGCTCTCTCCATCACCGGGCAGGCCAAATACCGGCAGGATTTCGAGCCGCTGATCCCGGGGGTGAGGTTCGTCCCCCCGAATGACATTCCCGCGCTGGAGGCGGCCTGCAGCGAACGTACTGCGGGGATCGTGGTGGAGTTGATCCAGGGCGAGGGCGGCATCAATCCTCTGACGCACGAGTATGTGGTGAAAGCGCGGGAACTGGCGGACCGCTTCAACGCCCTGCTGGTGGCCGACGAAACACAGTGCGGCGTGGGCCGGCCGGGCACCTACTTCGCCTACCAGCGCGCGCACCCCGTGATTCTGCCGGACGTGGTGGTGGCGGCCAAGCCGGTGGCCTGCGGGATTCCGCTGGGCTTCATCGTGGCCAACGAGAAGGCGGCGGCGGCGATCAAGCCCGGCATGCACGGCACCACGTTCGGCGGCGGGGCCCTGGCGTGCCGCGTGGCGCTGGAGTTCCTGGACATTCTCGAAGAACTGCTGCCGGCGATTCAGCGCGTGGGCGGGTACTTCCACGTGACGCTGAACGAACTGGCGCGCAAGCACGGCTTCGTGAAGGAGGTGCGCGGCTTCGGCCTGATGCTGGGGATGGAACTGGCGGTTCCAGGGAAACAGATGGTGCTCGACGCCATGGCCGCCGGACTGCTGATCAACTGCACGCACGACACCGTGCTGCGCTTCCTTCCGCCCTACATTGCGACCGAGAAGGAAGTCGACCAGGCGGTCAAAATCCTCGGCAAGCTCTTCACGAAGGTAAAGTAGTAGTTTGCCGCCGGTTTTGAAATCTTCCGAAGAGGCCGATCGCATGACCGTGGTGATCCCTGCGTATCGGCCATCGGCCGGCCTGGTCGACCTGGTGCGCACGCTCTCGGAGCAATTCGCGCCGGCGATCGTGATTGTGGACGACGGCAGCGGCGCGGAGTTCCGCGATGTGTTCGCGCGCGCGGCGGAGTTTCCGAAAGTCCGGCTTCTGCGGCACGCGGTGAACCTGGGGAAGGGATCGGCGCTCAAGACGGCGATCAATCACGTGCTGTGCACGTTCCCGAACCTCGTTGGGATTGTCACCGCGGATGCCGACGGCCAGCATCACCCGGAGGATATCCAGCGGGTCGGCGACGCCTTGATGTCGCAGCCGGAGTCGCTGATTTTGGGCAGCCGCAGCTTCGACCGCGAGGTGCCGCTGCGCAGCCGGTTCGGCAACATCGCGACGCGCGGGATCATGCACGCCCTGCTGGGGCAGAAACTGACCGACACGCAGACGGGGCTGCGCGGAATCCCGGCGAGCTTTCTGCCCAAGCTGCTGCGCCACGAAGCCACCGGCTACGAATTCGAGCTGGAGATGCTGATCGCCGCGCACGAGCTGTCGATTCCGATGGTGGAAGTGCCGATCCGGACGATCTACGAGGCCGGGAACAAATCGTCGCACTTCAATCCCATCGTCGACTCGATGAAGATCTACTTCGTCCTGCTGCGCTTCAGCTCGGTGTCGGTGTTGAGCGGACTGCTGGACAGCCTGGTGTACATCCTGGTGTGGAACCGCACGCAGAATGCCATCGCGTCGCAGGTGCTGGGGCGCCTGGTATCGGTGTGCTTCAACTACTCGATGGTGCGGAGCTCGGTTTTTTATTCGCACCAGCGCCACAAGACGGTGCTGCCGAAATACCTGGCGCTGGTCGTGGCGAGCGGCACGGCTTCTTACGCCGGCATCCATTTCATGCACCAAAGGTTCGGCGTGGCGCCGATTCCGGCCAAGCTGCTAGTGGAGACGATTCTCTTCTTCGTCAATTTCGCGGTGCAGCGGCTGTTCATCTTCAAGCCGCAGGAGGGGACTGCCGGCGAACGGCGGACGGCGCCGGTCCTCGCGTTTTCCACGCTGGTGGCCGTCGCGTTCGTGGCCCTGCTGGGAGTGGAAGTTTACGGGCTGGCGACCAGCCATCTGTTCAGCCAGCAGATCTGGTACCCGATCGGACTCAAGCGCTTCATCCGCTACGGGGGCGTATACCTGGCGCTGGCCGTACCGCTTCTGGCGATGGTTCCCTGGACGTTCGCCACGCTGATGGCAGTGCTCCTGCTGGTGCTGACCACGCTTGCGATCGGGCCGCAGGCATTGCTGGCGGTGGCGTTTTTTCTGGTCTCGTCGAACGCCCTGGGGTCGCGGATTCTCGGAAGGCTCAAGGCCGATTCGCTAACTGAGCACGTTTGCGCCACCCTGCTGGGCGCCGGCGTGTATGTTTTTCTGATGACCTTCATGGCCCGGTTGCCGGTGAATTATCCGGCGGTCTGGGGCGTCATCCTGGCGATACCGCCGATTCTGGATTACCGCGGTGTGTGGCGCCGGCTGACTTACTGGTCACGGCGGCTGCGGCGCCTGGAATTGCGCTCCGGATGGGAGCGTGCCGCCTTCGCCGTGCTGGTATTCATAATGGTGGCGCACTGGCTGGTGGCGCTCAAGCCCGAAATTGGCGCGGACGGCCTCTCCATGCACCTGCCCATTGCGATGGACCTTGCCGCCAACCGGGTCATGACGTTCCAGCCAAGCCTCTACCTTTGGGCGGTCATGCCGATGGGCGGCGATTGGCTGTACGCGATCGTCTATCTATTCGGCGGAGAGTATGCGGCACGGCTCTTGAACTTCGCCATGCTCGTGATGGTGGTGGCGCTTTTGCATACCGCGGTCCGGCGCTGGGTTTCCCCCGCGGCCGGCCTTCTGCTGGCTGCCTCGTTCGCGGCAACGCCGATCGTGCAATTCTGTACCGGAACTCTGGGTGTGGAGAACTTCCTGGCTGCCATGGTGCTCGGCCTCATGACCGCCCTGTGGCGTTTCGGGGAGACGGGAGAAAAGCGGTTCCTATATCTGGCCATGGTTGCGGGCGGCACCGCTGTCACAACCAAGTATGGGGCGATCGCCTTCGTGGGTCTGGCCCTGCCGTTCGCCATCGCGGAAGTAGTCCGCCATTGGAAATCGCTCGGGCCGAAGCCGCTGGCGGTGTGCGCTCTCGCCTTGCTCCTCCTCTTGGGCGCGATGTTGCCGACTTATGCCATCGCGTATCGGAAGACCGGAAATCCGATCTTCCCGTTTCTGAACTCCAGGATTCGCTCGCCTCTCCTGGATCCCGCGGTGGAGATCGTCGACTACCGCTTCCGGATGCCGTTCGAATGGAGCACCCTCGACGCGCTGACATTTCGCACCAACCGATTTTACGAGGGGCAGAACGGCTCGTTCGGTTTCCAGTATCTGATCGTGGCGCCGCTGGTCGTTCTGGGCTTGCTGGTGGTCTCGCGGCGCCCCGTGGCGAGCGCGGCGGTAGTCGCGCTGGGCGCCGGCGCGATCATTCTCATGGCGATGCCCAATGTCCGTTATCTCTATCCGGCCGTGGCGCTTCTGCCGGTACCGTTGGCGGCTTTACTGGCCTGGATGAGATCCAACCAGCGCTGGATGTTTCAAACTCTGCTCACCTATATCGCTGCCTGCCTGGCATTGAATACTTACTTTCTTCCGTCCTCCAGCTACTATCACAAGGACTTCAGCCTGCGCTTGCCGTTTTCCCGGGCTGAGCGGGAACGTTACGTGCGGGAAGCGGCTCCCATCCGGGATGTTATCGAGTGGTACAACCGCCGGCATCCGAATTCCGCGGTCTTGCTGACCGGTGACAGTGCGATCGCGGGACTCAAGGGAGGCATCTACGAGAATCACTGGCATCAATATTCCACATGGGATGCGCTGCGCCGCGCCTCCACGCTGCCCGACATGTTGCAGCTCATGGAGCGCTGGAAGGTGGGCTACTTCATCGCCCGCAAGCCGGCGCCGGGCGAGGAGGTTCGTCCTCCCGCGCTACGGGCGCTCCTGGAGAAATGCGCGCAGCCGGAGTACGAGTCCGGCGACATGTACCTGGCCCGCCTGGAAAAGGGGTGCATCCCACCGCCGAGCCAGCCGACGCTGGTGGTGGGACGGGGATTCTACGACGATTTCGACCCGGCGATCCGTTTTCAGGGGGATTGGGCACATGACACCAGTTTCGACGGCCCCGTCCGTCACACCATCAGTTATACCGACGCCCCCGGAGCGGAGGTGTCGATCGCGTTCCAGGGAACCGAGCTGATATACGCGTTTACAAGAGCGCCAAACCGGGGTGTTGCCGAAATCCGGATCGATGGCGTCGTCAAGGGCACGGTAGATCTGTATTCTCCCCAAGTCCAGTGGCAGGTGCGCCAGAGCTTTTGCTGCTTCGATCGCGCCCAGCACCTCGCCGTGATTGCGGTCACCGGCCGGATGCATCCACAATCCACGGGACGATTTGTCGATTTGGACTCATTTGAGGTGTGGTGAACGGAATGCCGGCGGGTGACAGACGACCAAAACCGATCGTCTGTCCCACGGGCTCACGCCGGCGGGAATGCCGGCGCCGGCCGCTTCTTGGCGACGATCAGGGCCTGGGTCAGAAACAGGGGCCACAGGAGTTTCTCGTAAACCACGTCGCCGCGCTCTCGAACCGCTGCCAGCACCTCCGGCCGATCGAGCGGCCGTTCATCCGGAAACTTCCACATCCCCAGCACCTCGATCAGCCATCGAGTGCTTCGATAGAGAAGGGTCGGACTGGGAAAAGTAATGATCGCGACGCCGCCCGGCCGCAAGGCATCGAAATGCGCGTGCATGGCCTTTCGGGTTCTACCGCGGTCGAAATGCTCTACCAGGCCCACGCTGAACACCAAATCGGCGGACGTGTCGAGCGAAGGGCCGAGCACGCTCTGTTCGAACAACCGGACGACCGGGTTATTTCCGACGCGCTGCGCCAGCCGCGAAAGCCCGTATTGATTGGTATCCACAACACAGTACGAACCACAGGCCACTGCGGCGAGTATGGGGTCCAGGAAGCAACTGTTGGCGCCACCGATCTCGACCATGGACAACGACCCGCTCCCGGCGGCCGGTGTTGCGTGGCGCTTGATGGCATCCAGGAGCACCGCGGTTGTGTAACGGCGTGTCAGCCTGGCGGTAGCCGGCACATTGGTGTAATAGCGATCCCAATCGGTTGCGGTCTGAATTCCGTCGCGGCGGGTAAAGATATCGTAACTAAGGCCCAAATTATCTGGTGTAAAGGAAAAACGAGCCGCGAACACGGCAAGAAGCTTGCTTGGCAGAGATTTGCGAACGTGATGGACGCCAACGGCTCGGAGTAGGCGGCCCGTTCCTTGAAGCCGCGTGGTGCCTTGTGCCATCGGCGGTCGCGACGAATCCAAGCCGCCGAGCGGCAGGATATCCAGCTCGCCCAACAGGTAGGTTATCGGACGCGCCGCCAGTTGCTTCCTCAGTTGGCCGTCGCAGCGCTGACGCGAAGAATGCAGGATCCGCTGGAAAGCGGGTCGGCAGGCAGAAGCCTGCCCCAATTCACTGACTCCGCAGCGCCGTCATCGGGTCCGCCCGCGTGGCCCGTCGAGCGGGCACATTTAAGACGCCGCCAGCTCCACCAGAGCCAAGGTCATGGAAGCCACCGCAAAGGTTGCCGGGTCGTATGGCGAGACGCCGAACAACAGACTCGAGAGGAAGCGCGTGAAACTCGAAGCCACCGCCAGCCCGATGGCGGTGCCAGCCGCGATCCACGCGAGGCTCTGCTGCATCACCATGGCGATTACGCTGCGCTCCTGCGACGGGTCGCCGCCAGCGAAGCCACCACGATCCTGCTGGAAGGCGAGAACGGAACCGGTAAGGACTTGGTTGCCAAGACTTTGCACTACCAGAGCGTGCGCCAGGCCGAACCCTTC
>JBGPKH010000495.1:0-6943 GCA_041485845.1 Bryobacteraceae bacterium | reverse complement strand
CTCCCCGTTATGGTGGACTTCGGAACCGATCACGCGGAGCGCCCGCTGGCCGAGCTGCTAACCAAGAAGCTTCGCCCTGGTGACATCTACACTCACTGCTTCTCCGGCCTCCGCCACGAGCTCGACGATTCCGGGAAGGTGAACCAGGGGATGATCGACGGCCGCAAGCGCGGCGTGATCTTCGACGCAGGCCACGGCGGCGGCAGCTTCGCCTGGCGCATCGCCGTCCCCGCCATGCAGCAGAAGTTCTATCCCGATTCCATTTCCACCGACCTGCACATCGGCAGCATGAACTCCGGCATGAAGGACATGCTCAACGTGATGGGCAAGTTCCTGGCAATGGGGATGACGCTGGACGAAGTGATCGTGCGCTCCACCTGGAACCCGGCCAGGGAGATCCACCACGAGGAGCTCGGAAACCTCTCCGTGGGATCGCCCGCCGACGTTGCCGTGCTGCGGCTGGAGAACGGCAACTTCGGCTACACCGACATGTACGGCGCGCGCCTCGCGGGCAAGCAGAGACTGGCCTGCGAGCTGACCATCCGCAACGGCAAGGTGGTCTACGATCTCAACGGCATCACCAGGCCCGATTGGACCACGCTGCCGAAGGGCTACACGCAAACCGGCGACGCCGCCTGGGACGCCGTCACCCCCGGCCGCGGAGGCCGCGGAGGCGGCCGCAAGGGTGCGCCGGACAAGAAGTAGGAGAACCGCCATGACGCGGCATTCTGAAGTATCGGGAGCCGCGCACTCAACGAACATCCACCAACACGACGTTGGCAACGATACCATCCACGGTCAATACCAGGTGTCCGTCGGCGCCTCCCCTCAGGGCACTCGTCAGGTGCACGTTCACCTGATCCAGGCCCGGAATGTCGCCGCCCGGCCCGGCATACTCCACCGGCACAACGATGCCGCCGATGGTGCATCGCACATTGCCCAGCGACGACCGGTTGCGAATTCCGGTGCCGAACAGGACCAGGTTCACCGGACGGTCGTCCAGGACGATCGCGCTGCCGGCGGGCAACACGGTCTGCCTCCCATCGGCTTCGATTCGAACGGCGTACGCCGCAGCCATGGTTCCCCAAGACGTGAAGAGCCCAGGTGAGACACTACGGACCTGTGCCGCCACAGCGGGCAGCGTCACGTCGCCGTGCAGGACTTCCAGGACGGCATCTCCCGCGGCAGTTCCCGCAGGCACCACAAAGTCGACGCGCGTTGGCGATACATAGCTCAACGGCGCCAGACGCTCGGCCCCGGTGCTGTCGCGGACCCGCACGTTGATTCCGGCAAGTTTCGTGGAGGGCGACTTCGGATCGGCCGACTCGGAATAGTACGCTAATCCGGACCCACGAAGAGATGCCAGGGATTCCGGCGCCAGCGGCGTCTTCAGCGTCGCGCTCGACACGGCAATGGTGCCGGGCTCGCCGCCGGTGGTCGTGTGGAAGATTGTACTCTTCGACCCTACTGCCCATCCGGTGAGTGCGTCAGAGAATTCAATACCATCAAGCTGGTTCACGATGCGTGCCTGTTCCCTCCAGGTGACGCCACCGTCGGTGGTCCGCAGGATCGCCCGGAATCCCACCGCGGCCCCTGTGTTCGGATCGGTGAAAAAAACGCCGTAGAATGCATTACTGCTCAAATGGAGTGCCCAGCTCAGGCCGCCGTCCGTAGTGCGCAGGATACCTTTGCCTGCCATTGCGATTCCGGTATCGCCGTCTGTCAGGGAGATGGCGCGGATGCCGCCAAGCAGGCGGTCGCCGTTATTGAGAGTTTTCCAGGTGACGCCGCCATCCGTAGTGCGGCGTATCAAACTCATGTCTCCGACAGCGATTCCGGTTTGGGAATCCGCGAAAGAGATGGCCCACAAGTCCGGCCCGCCGACCATTACCTGGTTCCAGGTGGCGCCTCCGTCAGTGGTCCGCAGGATGACGCCGTTCTGTCCTACCGCGACGCCGATACTCGCGTCGAGCAGCTTGATGCCATAAAGCGGCCGGGTCGTGCCGCTTGACTGCTCTGTCCAGGTAGTGCCTCCGTCCGTGGTCCGCAAGATCGTGCCGGAAGCTCCCACCGCCGAGCCGGTCCTGGCGTCGCAGAAGGACACGGCGCTGATGAACTTGGCGGTACTCGCCACCGTCCAGGTGATGCCTCCGTCCGTGGTCCGCAATATGGCCGATCCCACCGCGACCACGGTGTTGGCGTCCAGAGCGGCCAAAGCGCTAAGACCAAAGCCAGGTGGCACCGAGTCTAGCTGAGACCAACCGGCCGACTGAGCCAGACCGAGGCCTGCCGTTAGAACACACAGAATGGGACTTTTTGGAATCTTCATTTCTCTTTCCCTTCCAAGGCCTCAGCGTCCTCTCTGGGACCCTTAACGAACATCAACCATCACGACGTTGGCAACAATGCCGTCCACGGTCAATATCAAGTGTCCGTCGGTGTTTCCCTTGAGAGTAGTCGTCAAGCGCACGTTCACCTGGTCCAGGCCCGGTACGGCGCCGCCCGGCCCGACATATTCTACAGGGACGCTGACGCCGCCGATCGTGCATCGAACGTTTGCCAGCGACGATCGCCCGCGGATCCCGGTCCCGAACAGAACCAGGTCAATCGTCCGGTCGTCAATTACGATCGGGCTTCCTGGGGGCAGCACCGTCTGTGTCCCATTCGTTTCCACGCGCACGCCGTACGCCGCGGCCATGTTGCTCTTTAAGGTGAATAGTCCGGGCGCCAGGTTTCGGATCGGCACAACCACCGGCGGCACGGAGGTAGGCGCGTTCACCACTTCCAGCGTGGCGTTGCCGGGGGCAGTCCCATCCGGCACCTCGAAGTTGATCTGCGAGGGCGAAACATACAGCAAGGGTGACAGTCGCGCCACGCCGTTGCTATCGCGTACGCGGATGCTGATTCCCCCGAGGCTTGTGGAGGGCGATTGCGGGTTGGCAGTAGCCGCATCCTTCACCAGGCCCGAGCCGAAAAACGAGGCCAGGGACTCCACAGCGAGCGGCGCATTTCGATTTGCAGTGGAAACCGCGCAGTAGGGGGAAGCGGGCCCGATCTTGGTCACTGTGGCATCGGTGGGGACGCCCCCGAAAGTCCCCTGCACTGCATTCGCGATAGGGAAGTCGGAGGAAGTAGTGTGACCGGCGAGGTAAACATTGCCGGCGCCGTCGGACACCAACCCGCTGACAAGGTCCGTGCCGCTTCCGCCCAAATAGGTGGCATAGATCAGTGTGGAGCCATCCGGGGTGAGCGCGGCCACGAAGCCGTCGGAAGGTGCGCCACCGTAGGCCGGCTGGATGGCGTTGAATGTCGGAAAATCGAGCGAGGAGGTCAGGCCGGCGATGTACACGTAGCTCCCCGCATCCACGGCGATGAGGCCGGTATCCTCGATTGCGTTGTCGTCCTGTCGTCCCCGCTCCCGCCGAAGTAAGTGGAAAAGATAATAGCGGAGCCGTCAGGGGTGAGCTTTGTCAAGTAAGCGTCAAGGCACAGCCTTGCCGGGGCCCCGCATGTGCCACCACCGAGGTCACCCTGTATGGCGTTCCTGATGGGAAAATCTACGGAATTAGTGGCGCCCGTGACATAGATGTTGCCCGCCGCATCCCGCGCGATTCCACTCGCAGAGTCATCTCCGGCGCCACCCAAAAAAGTGGAAAAAAACGAGCTTGCCGTCGGCGCTCAGTTTCGCCACGAAGCCGTCGTCCGGGCCGCCCCCGTAAGTCTTCTGAAGGGCATTGACTACCGGAAAATCGGCTGAGGAAGCGCGGCCAACGACGTAGGCGCTCCCTTGAGCGTCGAGGGTAACCCAAAAAGCGCGGTCATCGCGGCTGCCTCCCAGGTAAGTGGAGTAAACCATTTTGGAGCCGTCGGCGCTCAGTTGCGTCACGAAGCCGTTGCTGGTGCCGCGGAGATTCGACTGCACTGCGGCCGTCGTGGGAAAGTCGGACGACATGGTTTCTCCGACGCCGATGGCATTGCCCTGGGCGTCCACGGTAAGTGCAAGCAGGCGGTCACGTCCGCTGCCGCCGAGGTAGGTGCCATACAGGAGTTTCGCCCCGTCCGGACTGAGCTTACCCATCCAAACATCGTTTGTGCCGCCGCCATAGGCGCGCTGAAAGGCGTTCTCAGTGACCGCGAAGTCGGCCGCGGCAGTTGATGAAGACCCAAAGTACCCAAAGTATACATTGCCGTCGCGATCGACGGCGATGAGACCTCCTTGAAAGGACGTGCCGCCCAGGTAAGTGGAGAAGACCAGGCGGCCATCGGCGCTCAGCTTAGTCACGAAGATGTTGTTGCCGGCATTATTCCCATGTTTTGGCTGCAATGCATTGGCTGTGGGGAAATCCAGCGAGCTGGTGCTTCCCGCCACGTAGGCGTTGCCTGCGCTATCCACTACTACGCTAGGGAATCGTTCCGCCAAACTCCCACCCAGGTAAGTGGAGTACACCAATACAGGGTCGATTACCAGCGGCTGTGTCGCGTCATACTCCCCAATGTCAAGACTTACCTCATTGCCTGCCGACAACCTGTACTGTCCGGCGATTTGCCGCCGGGCGTGGGCACCGCCCTGATAGACCGTTGGTTTTCGCAGGAGCAATTCGCCGTCCGCCACACGGACTACCAGATCGCCCTCGACCAGAAGCTCCACCTGATCCGCACCGGTTATGGCAAAGCGAATCTGACGCGGGTCTGCCCCGGGCGCTACCACGAAATCGTGCTCGAAATTCTGCTGGTTGCCATAGTAGAGCAGGTCCACGCCGGGGTATACCGACCGGTAGCGCACGCGGGCATAGCGCGAAATGCGAGTGCGCCACTTCGCCGGATCGTTGCCGAGGTAGTGGCTCACGCCTGTCGCCTTTTCCAGCCCTTGAACCTCCGGCGCCGGATTGGAGTGCAGCAGCTTGATGCGCACACCGTTTGAAAGCACGGTCTCTGTCGCCGTCAAAAAAATGTTGTAGCCGTTGCCCCGCGAAAAGAATATCACTTCTCCATCGCTCTGCCCGCTGTTCGCCTCGAAGACGAGAGGCAGTTTTCTGTAGGCCTCGATCGTTCGCCCTCTGGCTGCTCCAGGTATCCCGGTAGAGACCATGCCGGGCTTTCTAACGGGAGATATCGCGACCAACATCAGGGCCAGACTCGCTGTCAGAGTTATGGAAGCTGTCAATTTCATCGTCTTCTCCTTGTCGTACCGGACAGTTTTGTTCTCCCTACCGGCGCACCACAGTGAACAACGCTGCCGCAGCCACCCCGGCGACGCTGGCACTGACCGGCACGTCGCCATCGGCAACGTCCGGCACCGTAATGTTGAATTGACAGAGCCCGATGGCCCCTCCCGCCAGGAATCCCTGAGCTTGGGCCGCGGCCTGTCCGATGGTGATGGTGTACGGCAGTGCCAGCGGCCGCGATTCGGCTAGCACCTGGCCGGCGGAGGTTGGGGGCGATGTCGCACCGCACCCCACGGCGTAAACAACAATAGTTTCGCCGGGCCTGGCCGGCCGCGACCGGGCGCCGGGGATCAGATTCTCGGGGCCTACAAACGTCGTGAGGTCGGGAAACACCGCTGCCAGGTACTGCTTGCCGTTTGCCAGAAAGGCGGGAGTGGTCAACAGCGCCGGCGACGCCGCAAACTTCTGCGCCCCACCGGTTCCGCCGTAGGCCACCATCTGAGTCCCCTTACCTTTGGCATTGGCCACTTCCACAGCCACGGACCCCAGGGTGATATCGTCCGGAACCTGCGCGTTAATTTGGTTCGGGCTGATGTAGCTCACGAAGGCGGGCCGGCCGTTCATGTTGACGCTCACGCCATCGAGCGAGGTAGGCGCCTGCGCACCCTGGAAATCGTCGCTGCGCCAGGATCGCGTGGTGTTTGAGAGCTTTTCGCCGAAGATTTGGATCCAGCCTCCCGAGGAGATTTTCTCGCCGTTGTCGAAGGCTTGTAATACCGGCAGGTGGCGGCGCAGGGTCGGGGCATTGACGCTCGCCGCCCATAGATCCACGGTATTGCTGATCGGGCAGCCTGAGCGTCCCCCGGCATAAAGATAGGTTTCTCTGACCGGGTCCAGCACGCTCACCCCACCCACAAAGGTCTGCGGTTGAGGGCTCGATGTGAAATTGTTTGGAAAGCCAACGCTGCCCCCACCCGTGTAGCGCGATTCAAAGATGCCATACGCCGCGGCGGCAGGGACCGACGGGTTCGAATACAGCGTATACCGAAACCTGCCGGCATCCACCGGCGTGACGTCGCCGATCCAGAACGGGATGCCCTTACCGAAGGCCACGTCCCGATCGGGCAGAAAAACGATCCCGTCTTTCAATGAGAATGCGCTGGGGTCGGTAGTCGGCGACGGGTTCACTTGCACCGTGAGGATGCCGCCGGCGATCTGAATGATCAGCGGCTGGCTGCCGGTGGCCGAGGTTCGCGGAACAAACGTACGAACGCGGTAGCCCCCCCACAATGCCGCATGGAGATCGCAAAGAGCCGTCGCCCGGTCGTTGGGATTGGAGATGGCGGAGTTCACCGCGGCGTCGACGGTGTCGACAGTCGCGGTCTGGGGCTGCGCCCGCGTCGTGCCGGCGAAGACAGCCAGGAAGACTACCACCCGATTCATCATGTTGTATCCCTCCTCCCTCATCCCTTACTAAAGAACCGCGGGCACTCGCGTTACACGGGTGCTTACACGGATTCGGGAAATCCTCACCCGCCGACCGCTCCCTTACGGTCGGTATGCCAGGATAAGCCTGGCTGATCTTGTGAACTGAAAGGAGTTCACCATGTAAATTGCCTGTTCAGCATGTAGCCGAACGAGCGCGAGCAGCAGCAATGCTGCGGGTGAGTCGGGAGGCGAACACGCGAGCCGTAACGCAAGTGAACCCGATTCGGCCTCGATAGGAAAACGAAGGTGGCCAGTCCGCCGACTGGGATGAAGCCAGACAGACCGATGGT
>JBGPKH010000494.1:0-6946 GCA_041485845.1 Bryobacteraceae bacterium | reverse complement strand
TCGTCCTCCGCCTTCTGCGCACCGAGGCCCGGCCGCGCGACTTGAGCCGTTGGAACGCCATGCTCGAGCGCCTGCAAAATCCCCAGGACGAGGTCTCCATCGCGGTGGTCGGCAAGTACGTCGAATACGAAGATTCCTATAAGAGCCTCAAGGAGGCGCTGCTGCACGGCGGCCTGGCGCACCAACTCAAGACCATCGTCAATTGGGTGGAGGCCGAAGGCATCGTGGGCGAAGCCTGGGACCGGCAACTGGAGGGTTACGACGGCATCCTGGTGCCCGGAGGCTTCGGGAAGCGCGGCATCGATGGCATGCTGAACGCCATCCAGTTTGCGCGCGAGCGCAAGGTGCCCTACTTCGGCATCTGCCTCGGCATGCAGACCCTGGTAATCGAATACGCGCGCAACGTGTGCGGCATGGAGGATGCCGATTCCACCGAGTTCAATCCCGGCACATCGCACCGCGTGATTTTCAAGCTACGGGAGTTGAAGGGCGTCGATGAGCTGGGCGGCACCATGCGTCTGGGCAGTTGGCCCTGCAATCTGGCGCAGGACAGCTTCGCCCACCGGGCATACGGTCAGCGCGAGATCCACGAGCGGCATCGTCACCGCTACGAGTTCAACCGCGAATACGAAGACCGCCTGAAGGCCGCCGGGCTGCGCATCACCGGCGAAACGCCGGACAACACCTACGTGGAGATCTGCGAGATCCGGGACCATCCCTGGTTCCTCGGCTGCCAGTTCCATCCCGAGTTCAAGTCCAAGCCCATGGAGCCGCATCCGCTGTTCAAGGCTTTCATCGGAGCCTCCTACGGGTACCGGCGGAAGCGCTTGGCGCCCCTGGTCCAGGACGATGTTCCGGACGAGGTTCCGGAGGAGGTTCAGGAAGCGCCGCGAGAGGAGCCGCAGTACTCGCGTGCCGATTGAGTTCAGCGCATTCCAGCGGGGCAAACCGCTGGTGCTGATCGCCGGCCCGTGCGTCATCGAGAGCGAAGCGCACGTCCACCGCATGGCGCACGGAATCCGCGAGGCGGTCGGCGATTTCGTTTTCAAGGCATCCTTCGATAAAGCCAATCGCACCAGCGGCGACGCTTACCGCGGTCCCGGCCTTCGCGAAGGCCTGCGGATCCTGAAGAGCGTCAAGTCCGCGGGATTCCCCATCCTGACCGACATCCACGAAGCGTGGCAGGCCGAGCCCGCGGCCGAGGTCGCGGACATTCTACAGATTCCGGCGTTCCTCTGCCGCCAGACCGACCTGCTCGTCGCCGCCGGCCGCACCGGGCGGATTATCAACATTAAGAAGGGACAATTCGTAGCCCCCCACGATATTCACCACGCCGCCGAAAAAGTGGCGGCCACCGGCAACCGCCAGGTGCTGCTCACCGAGCGCGGCTCTTCGTTCGGGTACAACAACCTGGTGGTGGACATGCGCGGCCTGAAGATCATGCGCGATGCCGGCTGGCCGGTGATCTTCGATGCCACCCACAGCGTCCAGTTGCCCGGAGGCGCGGGCGCCGCTTCGGGAGGCCAGCCGCAATTCATCGAGCCGCTGGCGCGCGCCGCGGTCGCCGCCGGCGTCGACGGCGTGTTCGTCGAAGTCCACGATCGGCCCGAGAAGGCCCTCTCGGACGGCGCCAACGCCCTGCGCCTCGAGTTGCTGCACGATTTCTGGCGGAAGCTGACGGCGATTGATGCGCTGGTGAAAGGTGGCGAGATTGAGAGAACCCCGCCCTCTAAATCTAAAGATCCGCCGGCTAGAGCCGGCTAACCGCGCGCTTGGTGCTCCGCGAATCCCGGCGGAGGCGAGCATCTACAAAGTGCGCTCGGCGCCCTCGTTCCGGCATTGACCATCATCGCCACAGTCGACGGGAAATTCACACTGAGATCCGGCACTGACGCACGGTCCCTTCCATCGCACCCGGACTTATTATAATTCCACAAAACCCAGTGGGACCTTGTTCTCCGGCTTGCAGTACGCCGCGATCCCCTCCCAGTGGCTCTCGATCATGCGAGCGAACTTCTCATAAGGCGCCAACCTCTGCCACTTCAACGCGGGTCCTGAAAGATGACGTTCAGCAGCCGGTCTACTTCTCGGACAACTTCCTGGAGGATGGCTTGCGCCGTTTTTTTTCCTGGGCCATCGACTCGATCTGTTCGATGGGCCGCAAACGGCAGATCTTTCGATTGACGTCGACCAACTCACCCGTCAAGGTCTGGAACTTGCGGAACTCGGCGATCTCCCTTTCCGCCTTACGGACGGCGGCTTGAGAAGGCAGGTTTTGTGTAACGGTCTTGCCCTCGACCTTCTGCGTAAGTTGCGCATGGGGGCCGTGCCCGAGGTCGTTGGGCTTGGCGCAATGGCACCCAGGTTTTCCGCAGCGTCGGGAAGCATTAGCAATGAAGCCGGGTTGGAAGTCGCCGAGTTCAGAAATCTGCCGGAGTATGGCGGATCTGTCGTCGACCAGGGGCGGGAGCGGGTCAGGCATGGAGCCTCCTTACCTTAAAGTATTATATACTTTAAGAACATGGGCACAAAAAAAGAAAACTACCCAGCTTTTCCTGAAGGAAGAAGCAACGGAGTGTGCGCGATATGGAAGTGAGGAATGGCGGAGGGCTGTATAATCAATGGGGGCCAGGAAGCACTGTTCTATTTCGGGTTGCAAAGGCCGGCGGCATAGACCGCCCAGCCCCACCTCCTGCATATAACGGATTGGTTCTGATTTGTGTGCATTCGTGGCTCTCTTTGGTTTTCTTCGCGAATTCTCAGTATTTCCACAAGCACCCTAAGGTCTTTCCGCAAATTACCGATATTAACAGTGTTGGAAGATTGTGATCTCGCTAAAGAAGTCGATGGACGATAACGAGACCGAACAGGCGCTGATGCGTGTCATTCAGCTCCTCCTCCAGGGCATGGGTTTGCACGTCGTGGAGGGTGACCCGGACGATCATACCGAGTTCCGCCACGAAATCGACCAGATCCTGCAAAGGTTCGAAGAAGCCACTTCCACCACGGAGCTCGTGGTGCAGGCCAAATCGGCTCTGAGCGCTCTGGAGGTCCACAACCGCCGCACCTTAAGCTATTTGCGCCTTCCGGCCATGGAGTTGCAAACGATGGTGAAGATGCTGACCTCGACGGTCGGGGCCATCGCGGCGTCGGGCGATGAGAACGTGCGGCGTCTGCGCGACATCGAAAAGCAGGTGGAGTTTGCCTCCCTGATCGAGGACGTGCGGCTGATCAAAACGAGACTCGGCGCGTGCCTGGACGAGATTCGCCGGGAAGCCGAACGCCAGCGGGACGAAACGGGCCGCACGGTCGAGCAGTTGAGCCAGGGTTTGGGCGGCACGCAGAAGGCGCCGCCTACAACCGACGAAGCCACCGGATTGCCGGCCCGCAGCCGGGCCGAGGAGGCGATTGCCCAAGCTTGCCGGGACGAGGCGCAGGCATACGCCGTGGCCGTCCAGATCGACCGCATCCAGATTTTCAACGCGAGATTCGGCTACGAAGTGGGAGACGAAATCCTGCGGCATATTGCGGGGTTCCTGCGGCAGCAGCTACACGAGAAAGACCTGCTGTTCCGCTGGAGCGCTCCGACCCTCGTGGCGCTTCTGTTCCGGCCGCACCGTCTTGAGCGGGTGCGCGACGAAGTGGGCCGCATCATGGAGTTCAAATACGAGCACACGGTGCAGACGTCGTCTCGAACGGTCTTGCTGCCGATTTCCGCGCGTTGGGCGGTGTTCCCGATGATGGCCTCGCCGCCGCTCTTGTGGCAGAAAATCGACAGCTTCAGCCGCTTCCAGGGCACGCGCGATTAAGGGCGTCGCAAGCCGTAGAGATGGCTCGGCCAGAGCGGGACTGAGCGGGGCAGAGCGGGGCACTTCCGACGCCGGGAACGCACGCGCGCCGGCGCCTGTGCCACAATAAGTAGGTTTGGTCCAAATGAGGAACGTGATCATCCTGGGATCCCAATGGGGAGACGAAGGCAAAGGGAAAATTGTCGATCTCTTCTCCGAGCGGTTCGACATCGTCGCGCGTTATCAGGGCGGACACAATGCCGGCCATACGGTATTCATTGGTGAAAGGAAGTTCGTTCTGAAGCTCATCCCCAGCGGCATCCTGCGCCCGGGCAAGAAGGCGGTGATCGGCAACGGCCTGGTGGTCGATCCGGCGGCCCTGCTCTTTGAAATCGATACGCTCGAATCGGCGGGCGTGGAGGTGAGCGGCAATCTGTTCATCAGCAATCGGGCCCACGTGCTTTTTCCGGCCCACCGCATGCTGGAAAAAATGTCCGAAGCGCGCCCCGGACGGGTATCGATCGGCACCACTTCCCGCGGCATCGGCCCCTGCTATGAAGACAAGACCGGCCGCCGCGGCATGCGCATGGCCGATCTGCTGGATACCGGTTTCTTCCGTGCCCATTACGATTCGGTGATGGAAGAAAAGGTTACCCTCGCCAAGGCCTTCGGCATCTACGAAGAACTGGATTGGCGCGGGATCCGCGACCAGTACGAAGCGCTCGCCGAACGCATCCGGCCCATGGTTTGCGACACCGCAGTGCTCTTGAACCGGGCCATTCGCGAGGGCCGGACGGTGCTCTTCGAGGGCTCGCAGGGAACCATGCTCGACGTCGATCACGGCACGTACCCCTTCGTCACCTCCTCCAGCGCCAGCGCGGGCGGCGCCTGCACCGGCACGGGCGTCGCGCCCACGCGCATCCAGGGCGTGATCGGCGTCTCCAAAGCGTACATCACCCGCGTCGGCGCGGGACCCTTTCCCACCGAAGCTCTCGATGGCGCGGGCGAACAGATCCGCAAGCGCGGCAACGAATTCGGCGCTGTGACCGGAAGGCCGCGCCGCTGCGGCTGGTTCGATGCGCCGCTGCTGCGTTACACGGCGGAGGTCAATGGCTTCGACAGTATCGTGGTCACCAAGCTCGACGTGCTCGATGAGTTCGATAACATTCCGGTCTGCGTGGGATATCGCATCGGCGGAATTGAGCAAACCGAGATGCCGCCCACCGTACGACAGATCGAGAAGGTCGAGCCGGTGTACGAATGTCTTCCGGGCTGGAACGCCTCCACCTTCGGTATCTCTTCATACAACGACTTGCCGTCGAAAGCCAAAGACTATCTTGGATTTCTCGAAAGCCGCACGGGCGTGGAAGTTGGATGCATCTCCACCGGACCAGAGCGGAACCAGACCATCGTCAGGCCGGGCTCGCGCTTCGAGAAGCTCGTGGCCGGGTAGAGAGCTGAAACCTCCCGGGCCCCCTCGCCGTACAATTAGACGTGCGCTTCCTCGCCCTGATCCTTTGCCTTCCGCCTCTCCTTTTCGCGCAGGACGCTCGCGAGATCGTTCGCCGGTCGTGTGAGCTCGACCGGAAGAACGTCGAGGTCGCGCGCAATTACACGTTTCTCCAGCGCCAGGTGGATAGCGACCTCGACAGCTCGGGCCAGCCCAAGAACCAGCAGATTCGCACCTGGGACGTGACCTTGCAGGAGGGATCCCCCTATCGCCGCCTGGTGGCGCGCAACGACCAGCCGATTTCCCCGGACGAGCAGAAGCAGGAACAAGATAAGCTGCAAAAGAGCATCGAGCTGCGCCGTAAGGAAACGCCCGAGCAGCGCGACCGCCGGATTGCCGACTGGCATCGCCGGCAGCAGCGCCAGCGGGAGCCGCTCAAAGAACTGCCCGGCGCGTTCGACTTCCGTATAGTGGGCGAGGAGTCGCTCAATGGCGGCGAAGTGTACGTGATCGATGCCACGCCCAAGCGCGGCTATAAACCGAAATCTTCCGCCACATCGTTCTTTCCCAAAGTGAAGGCGCGGATGTGGATCGATAAGACCGATTACCAGTGGGCCAAAGTCGAGATGGAGATTTTGGACACCATATCGTTCGGCGGATTCCTGGTCCGGCTCGCCAAGGGCGGCTACCTGGTGATCGAGCAGACGCGCATCAATCGCGAAGTGTGGCTGCCGAAGCACGTCGCCATGCAGGCATCGGCGCGGCTAGTCCTCGTGAAAGGCTTCCACAAATCGCTGGATATCGCGTACAGCGACTACAAAAAGTTTCAGGCGGATTCGCGCATCGTGTCGACCGAAGATAAACGGGACTACTGACCGGTGTGGGGCAGGACTGTCTTTCCCGGCGTCTTCTGCGTCTTTGCGAAGTTGGTCTAGCTAGATCTGGAAGCCGATGGAGTTCGGGCCGATCCCAGCGTCCGCCGGAGGCCTTCTCACGATAGATGCGCTCGCGGCCGGCAGCTTTGCGCGCCGCGGCCTGCGCGGCGGTTTCCCGATCGTCACGACATGCTCTCAGGCCAGTACGAGATGCTCTCAGGCAAGCGCGCCTTCGACAGGATTCGCATTCTTATGCTTTTCGGAAGCCAGTGCCGCCCCAGACTCCTTTCGAGTGGCATTGTATATTCCGCATCCATTCCGAGCGCCTTCGCGGCGCTGATAACCGCGCGAACCAGATGCCGCCGCTGCTCGCCACGGATAAGCGGAAACGAGCCCGGCACATCCGTGCGGGTGCGGCAGATGTGCAAGACGAAGTTTGCGGCGGCCGCGCTGCCGTTAATGTAAGTGGTGGCATTCGCCCAGCGAAGCAGGCCGGACCGCACTGGATGGATGCATTCCGCATCGAACCCGCAGTCTGCCTGGGCCGCGTGGCGCAGGAACCACTGCACGTATTCGCAGCGGTCGCTGCCGGTTAGATCCGGATAAGCCAGTCGTAAGTCGGCGCGTTGGTCATATAAGTATCCCGCCAGGTTGGATACTGGCAGGCCGGCATAAATGCCAGCCCCGTCGCGCGTGCAAGGCGTGTTGGCCCAGCGCAACACGCCGGCGCGCTGCGAATCGACGTATTCCCGGGCCAGACCATATTCGGTTTCCGCGTAGCGCAGGAACCACTGCACGTATTCGTAGCGGTCGCTGCCGGTTAGATCCGGATA